>CANGXM010000039.1 GCA_947457845.1 Rhodospirillales bacterium
GCTGGCCCGGCTGCCGCCGGGCGCCCGCGACCGGGTGCTCCGGTCGCTCGACCGGGCCGGCGTCGCGGTCCGGACCGGGGCACGTGTGCTCCGGGTGGAGGGGAGGGAGGCGGTGCTCGCCACGGGCGGGCGGATCGCATTCGACCATCTGGTGAACGCCACCGGCCTCGTGCCGAACCCGCTCCACGCCGCCACCGGCCTGCCCCTCGACGAGACCGGCGCGCTGCGGGTCGACCGGTTCCTGCGGTCGGTCGGCGACCCCGCGGTCCACGGGGCCGGCGATGGGGTGACGGTCGAGGGCCACCACCTCGACAAGGTGGGCGTCTACGCCATCCGCCAGGGCCCGGTCCTGACCGCGAACCTCGAGGCGGCGCTGGAGGGTGGTCCGCCCGTCCCCTTCCGTCCGCAGCGCCGCTATCTCTGGATCCTGAACCTTGGCGACGGCACCGGCCTCGCCATGCGGGGCGGGCTCTGGTGGCACGGTCGCGCGGCCTTCCTGCTGAAGGACCTGATCGACCGCCGCTTCCTCGCCGCGAACCGCCCGCCCGCCGCGCCTTGACAGGGTCGCGACGGGGGCCGACGGTTGGCGCGGCAGAGCCGCGGCGGGCGCCGACGGTCGCCGCGTCCGTCAGGAGCACGTGCATGTTCGAGAGCCTCGCCCCGGCCCCGCCCGACGCCATCCTCGGCCTGATGGCCACCTTCCGCGCCGACCCCCGGCCGGACAAGGTGGACCTCGGCGTCGGCGTCTTCCGCGATGCGGACGGCCGGACGCCGATACCGGCGGCGGTCAAGACGGCCGAGCGGCGCCTGCTGGAGACGCAGACGACCAAGACCTATGTCGGCCTCGAGGGGGACGCCGGGTTCAACGCCGCCATGGTCGGCCTCGTGTTCGCCGACGCGCTCGATCCGGCCCGCGTCGCGGTCGTGCAGTCGACGGGCGGGTCCGCGGCGGTGAAGATCCTGGCCGACCTCGTCCGTCGCGCCGCCCCGGGGGCCACGGTCCACGTGCCGGACCCGACCTGGCCGAACCACCCGCCGCTGCTGGAGGCGGCCGGCGTGCCGGTCGGGGTCTATCCCTATTTCGACCCGGCGACGGGCACGGTGGCGATCGACCGGATGCTGACGGCCCTGCGGGCCATGCCGCGGGGCGACGTCGTGCTGCTGCACGGCTGCTGCCACAACCCCACCGGCGCCGACCCGACCGGGGCCGAGTGGGCGGCGATCGCGACGGCACTGCGCGACGGCGGGCTGGTGCCGCTCGTCGACATGGCCTACCAGGGCTTCGGCGACGGGCTCGACGCCGACGCGGGCGGCGCCCGCATCCTCGCGCGGACGGTGCCGGAGATGATGGCCGCAGTCAGCTGCTCGAAGAACTTCGGGATCTACCGCGACCGGGCGGGCTGTGCCATCGCGGTCGCAGCCGATCCGGCGCGGGCGGCGGTGCTGCGCACGCAGCTCTCCGCCGTCATCCGCGCCGGCCATACCATGCCGCCAGACCACGGCGCCGCCGTCGTCCGCACCGTGCTGGAGGATCCGGCCCTGCGCGCCGGCTGGCTGGAGGAGCTGGACGCCATGCGCGACCGGATCCGGACCGTTCGCACCCTCCTCGCCGACGCCCTCGTGCGGCGCACGAACGACGCGGCCCACGCGCGGCTGGCGGGGCAGAAGGGCATGTTCTCCCGCATCGCGGCGACGCCGGCGCAGATCGAGGCGCTGCGCACGCGCCACGGCGTCTACGTCGTCGGCGACGGCCGCATCAACATCGCGGGGCTCGCGGAGCGGGACGTCGAGCGCGTGGCCGACGCGATCGCGGACGTGCTGCGCCGGTGAGACCGGCGCCCACGGCTCAGGGCAGGATCTCGATCGACTTCACCTGCCAGACCGAGCGGGAGAAGTACTGCTCGGTTCGCAGCCGGGGCTGTCCGTCGAAGTTGTAGACGATGAACAACGGCCCCTTCTCGCGCACGGGGATGGGGGCGCCGTCGATGTGCGTGGCCAGCACGACGTCGAACTCGGCGTCGGCGACGGGCACGGTCGAGGCATAGTCGTTGATCGCGATCACGCGCATGTCGCGCCCGCGCGCGCCGACCAGCGCGAGCACGTCGCGCAGCGTCGGGCCGCGGAACTCCGGCGTGCCGGTGTGCCAGGGGGTGGCGGTGCGGAACGCGCGCTGGGGCAGGGCGGCCAGCATCTCCCGGTCGATGCGTGCCACGCGGCGGCCGTCCACCTCCGCGTTCGTCGTGCCGAGGGCGCCAGCCATCGTCAGGATCACCGGACCCTTCGGCGGATCGAGGGCAAGCGCGTGGCCCGCCGGGGCGAGAAGAAGGGCAAGGGCGAGGATCAGACGGCGAGCGAGCGTCATGGCGATCGTTCCGGATGGTAGCGTTGATGCGGGAATTGTGCGCCGGATGGCCCGGCCGATCAATCTATCGAAAGTCCGTGGGGGCCATCCAAAGGATGCCCGCCCCCGGCGCGACCCTCAGCGACGGCGCCCCTCGGCCTCGAGGACCGGCGCCACCACGACCTTCGTGCCCGAGGCGGCGATGCCCGGCGCGGTGCGGGCAGTCCCGAACTCGAACCGGAGCAGCGTGAAGTCGCCCTGAAGCATCGATGCGATCACCGTGCCGATCGACTCCATCGAATAGCTCGCGGGCATGACGATGATCAGACCGCCCCGCTCGCGCTGCATGAGCCAGGCGCAGACGTCGCCCATATCCGGGTCGTCCCGGCCGTCGGCGTCGACCACCGTGCCCGGGACGTCCGACCATCGGCGCGTCGAATGTCCGCTGAACCTCCGCTTGACGAGCCCGATCTGGATCATCGTCTCGCCGCCCAGGGCCCAGTCGTCCGCCAGTTCGATGATGCCGGACACGATGCGCCGGACGTCGGTGTAGCTGCGCGGGCCGAGACCGTTGGCCAGCAGCAGCAGCTGCGCAACCGTCGCGTCGGGCTGGTTGACCGCCACGAGGGGTGCCTGCCCGGCCCCCTCGATCAGAAAGAATCCCTGCTTCGGATTGCCGGCCATCCCGTTCCCCCGCATGCGCAAGGAGCACGCTACCAGATTGTGGAGGCCGTCGAAAGATCAACAACCAAAAGTAATGTCCGGACCCGTACCGCCCCGGCCCAAGGCCGGCGCGCCCGGGACCGGAGCCGTCAGTTCAGGCAGAAGGTGTACGCGAATGCGGCGTAGGCGCCCGCGGCGGCGAAGGCGACGTGGATGATCTTGGCGACGATCATGACCCGACCTGGCAGCAACCCTATCCGGAGGGATGTTAGAGGCAGTCGACCAAGGATTTCCATACACTTTCGTCGAGGACGATGCTCGCCCCGCGTGCCACGACGCCGGTCGTGGCGGCGGCGATCACCAGCCGGCGCCAGTCACGCTGACCGTCGGGGCGCGACGGGGTGGGGCCCGTCACGCGACGGACGGGGGCCGGCCGGGCGCACCGGCGCTGGGTCATGGGATCATCATGCGAGCCGGACGTCGCCGACCGCGGCCCGCGAGGACCGTGCGCCGCGCGGCGCACCTCAGCGGTCGCCGCCACCCTGCTCCCGGCCCCGCGGATCGTTGAACTGGAACAGGCGGCGATCGAGGGTCATGCCCGTCTCCACCCCGAACAGGGTGACGACCGTGGCCAGCCCCTGGGCGTCGATGACGCGCCACTGGCGAAGCGCCAGCGGCCCGTCGTTGCGGGACCCGTCCTCGAACACGAGGGTCAGTTCGCCCTGGAGCGGCTCCGACGCCTGCACCATCGCGATCTCCAGCCGGCCCGGCTGGCGGTCGAGGCCGGTGACCGCCACGTCGCCCGACAGCCGCACGTCGGCGCGCAGGATGAGGTCCGCCATCGTCTGACCGATGAAGGTGCTGGAGAAGGACTTCAGGCTGTCGTCCCACTGATAGATGAAGGTGCCGTCGGCGACGATGAAGTTGTTGCGGCGGCCGTCGTAGTCGATGCGCATGCGGCCGGGGCGGGAGAGGTGGAAGGTGCCGCTCGCCTCCCCGCCGTCCTGGGCCACCTGCCGGAAGGCGGCGCGAAGGGTCGTCAGTCCGGCGAGGTATCGTTCGACGCGGGTGACGTCGGCCCGGTCGCGGGCGGAGAGCTCGACGGGCGCGCGGGCGCGTTGCGCGTCGGCGGCGGGAGCCGCGAGCGTCGTCGCGAGGGCGACGGCCAGGGCGGCGGCGAGGCGGACGGTCCGGATCATGGGGCGCAATATGGGGGCGGGAGGCGCCATTCGCACCTCCCGCCCGTTGCCGCGGCTCAGCGGGTGATGGTGCCGCCGCCGGGCTTCGCCGGGGTCGCGGGGGCGGCGGCGTTCGTGGCGGGGGCCTTCTTCTTGACGTCCTGCTGGGCGGCGGTCGCGGGCTTCGCCGGATCGGCCCTGCCCTGGACGGCCGGCGACTGGGCGAGGGTCGCCGGGGCGGGCTGGCCCGCCGCGAGGACCGGGGATGCGAGGAGGGCGAGGGCGGCGGCGGCGGCGAACGGACGGATCATGGCTGGCCTCTCGGATCGACTTCGTTTCGGGCGACCGCGTCTTCGTGACCGGTCAATCAGGTGAACGAAATCAATCGGAAGTTCTTCCCCGTCTCTTCAAGGAATCTTCGCGGCGGAACGGCCACGATTCCGCCGTGGATTCCGGAAACGTCCCGGCGCCTACGCCAGCGCCACGAGGGCCACCGCCGCCGCGACCGCCGCGACCGCCGCCCAGAGCGCCCAGACCGCGCGCGCGCGGCGCCGCGACCAGCCGTCCAGCACGGCGCGCAGGGATTCGGGGTGGAGGCGGAGGCCGCCGTCGGCGATCGTGGCGAGCGCCGTCTCCGCGTCGCGCACCACCGCGGGCAGGCGCTCCAGCGTGTCGAGGAGGGAGGCGATGCGTTCGGCGGCGATGGCCTCGGGACCCCGGTTCTCCCGCATCCAGCTCTCGATCAGCGGGCGGGCGAGGTCCCAGATGTTCACGGTCGGGTCGAGCCGGCGGCCGACGCCCTCGGCGGTCAGCATCGACTTCTGGAGGAGGAGCAGCTGCGGCTGCGTCTGCATCCGGAACTGCGCGGTCACCTGGAACAGCTGGGCCAGAAGGCGGCCGACCGAGATCTCCTGCAACGGCTTGTCGTGGAGCGGCTCTCCGATCGACCGGACCGCCTGGGTGAACAGGTCGATCGACTGGTCGGCCGGCACGTAGCCCGCGTCGAAGTGCACCCGGGCGACGCGGCGGTAGTCGCGGTCGAGGAAGCCCAGCAGCATGTCGGCCAGGTAGCGCCGGGTCTTCATGTCGATCCGGCCCATGATGCCGAAGTCGACGACGCCGATCGCCCCGTCCTCCAGCACGAACATGTTCCCGGGGTGCAGGTCCGCGTGGAAGAACCCGTCGCGGAACACCTGGTTGAACAGTGCCCGCGAGGCCAGCGTCAGGATCCCGTCGAGGTCGTGGCCACTGGCGAGGATCGCCTCCTTGGCGTCGAAGCGGACGCCGCGGAACCGCTCCACCGTCATCACCCGGCGGCCGGTGCGGTCCCAGTCGACCTTGGGGATCCGATAGTCGGGCTCGTCGGCGAAGTTGGCGCGGAACTCCGACGCCGCCGACGCCTCCATGCGCAGGTCCATCTCGAGCCGGACCGACCGCTCGAACAGGGCGACGATCTCGATCGGGCGCAGGCGGCGGATGGGCGGGTAGACCGTCTCCATCAGCCGCGCGACCCAGGCGAACAGGTCGAGGTCGCGGCGGAACCGGCCCTCGATGTCCGGGCGCAGCACCTTCACCGCCACGTCGCGCCCGTCGACGGTCACGGCGTAGTGGACCTGCGCGATCGAGGCGGCAGCGACGGGCGTGGGGTCGAAGGCCGCGAACAGCACGTCGACCGGGCGGCCCAGTTCCGCCTCGATGGTCGCCACCGCGGCGTCGGACGGGAAGGGGGCGAGCCGGTCCTGGAGCCGCGCGAGGTCCGTCGACACCTCTTCGCCCACGAGGTCGGCGCGGGTGGAGAGCGCCTGTCCCAGCTTGATGAAGCTGGGGCCCAGTTCGGTCAGCGCGGCGGCGAGGCGTTCGCCCGGGCGGCCCGGCACGCCGCGCCGCGACAGGCGACGCGCCATCCAGCCGAGGCCAGGCGCCAATTCCGACGCCCGGTCGGCGAAGAGCGCGTCGTGCCGGCCGAGCGTGCGGACGATGCCGGCCAGCCGGGCGATGTTGCGGAGGCTCCCGAACATGCGGCCGTCAGAGCCGCCAGCCGGTATGGATCGCCGCGATCCCGCCCGAGAGGTTGATCCAGCGCGCGCGGGCGAGGCCCGCCGCCTCCATGCGCCGCGCGAGCGTCGGCTGATCGGGGAAGGTGCGGATGCTCTCCGCGAGATAGCGGTAGCTCTCCGCGTCGCGGGCGACCAGTGCGCCGAGTCGCGGCAGCACCGAGAAGGAATAGGCGTCGTAGGCGGCCTTCAGCGCCGGCAGCCGGACCTTGCCGAACTCGAGGCAGAGGAAGCGTCCGCCGGGCCGCAGCACGCGCCGCGCCTCCGCCAGCGCCCGGTCGATCCGGGTGACGTTCCGCAGGCCGAAGGCGATCGTATAGAGATCGACCGACCTGTCGGCGAGCGGCAGGTCCTCGGCGTTGCCGACGGTGTAGTCGACGCCCTCCAGGATCCCGCGGTCGAACGCGCGGTCGCGCCCCACCCGGAGCATCTGCTCGTTCAGGTCGACCATGTGGACCCGGGCGCCGCCACCCGTCCGGCGGATCATGCGGAAGGCGATGTCGCCAGTGCCGCCGGCCACGTCCGCGATCGTCTGGCCCGGCCGCGGGTCGACCTCGGCGACGAACGCGTCCTTCCAAAGGCGGTGGACGCCGCCCGACATCAGGTCGTTCATCAGGTCGTACTTCGACGCCACGCTGTCGAAGACGTGGCGGACGAGCGTCGTCTTCTCCTGCGGGTCGACCGCACGGAAGCCGAAGACGCGGGATTCGGGGTCGCGTTCCATGGTCCGGAACATAGCGCGCCAACCGGGGTGGCGCCACGGGCCGCGGCACCGCGGCCATGGCGTTGCGCGGAAGCCACATCGCGCGAAAAGCGGACCGGGCCTGGACGTTCGCATGTGGCATGTCCGATCGATAGCGGTTAGATGATCGCCAGTTTCGAAGCTCTTCGGAGACCTCTCATGTCGCGCATTCTGCTGGCCGGTACCGCGCTGGCCGCCGCCCTCGTCGCGCAGCCTTCAAACGCGCAGTTTTACATCGGCGCCGCCGGCGGCCTGACGCAGACCCGGGACTTCTCGGGTCCGGACGTCGGCACCCTCGCCCGGGCGAACGATCACAAGATCGAGTTCGACCGCGGCTGGGTCGGCAGCCTTTCGGCCGGCTACAAGTTCGACTACGGCATGCGCGTCGAGGGCGAGATCGCCCAGCGCCGCTCCAACGTCGACAGCGTGACCGGCTTCGGCGCCTCCGAGGACGCCAGTGGCCGCCTTCGCGTGAACAGCGCGATGCTGAACGCCATCTACGAGCTGAATACCGGCTCGGCGTTCATGCCCTACATCGGTGCCGGCTTCGGCCGCGCCCAGCTGCGTCTCAGCGACGTGCGCGATCCGGTGAACGCCACGATCAACCGGAACTACAGCGGCAACGACAGCGTCTGGGCGTACCAGATCGTCGGCGGCCTCGCCTACGCGCTGACGCCGGAGATCGCGCTCACGGCCGACTACCGCTACTTCGCCGGTCTCGGCAACGTCTCCTACAGCAGCGCCGGAACCAACGCCCCGGTCGGCAACAATCCGGGCCGCGTCGGCGACGCCGATCTGCGCAACCACAGCGTCCTCGTCGGCCTGCGCTACACCTTCGGCGCCCCGGCCCCGACGGTGGCCCCGGCGCCCGCCCCGGCCCCGGCCCTCGTCGTGGCCCCGGCAGCCGCGCCGGTCCGCCAGACGCAGACCTTCCTGGTCTTCTTCGACTGGGACAGCGCCAACCTGACCGCCGCCGCCCGCGACACCATCACCACGGCGGTGAACGCGATCCGCGCTGGCGGCAACGCCCGGATCGAGGTCGTCGGCCACACCGACACCTCGGGCTCGCCTCAGTATAACCAGCGGCTCGGCCAGCGCCGCGCCGATGCGGTCCGCACCGAGATGACCCGCCTGGGCGTCGCGGCGAACGCGATCACCACCCGCAGCGCCGGCGAGACGCAGCTCCGCGTTCCGACCGCCGACAACGTCCGCGAGGCGCAGAACCGCCGCGCGGAGATCATCCTGCCGCCGTCGTGATCGCTCGCGACGTCGTCTGAACGGTCCGGTGAAGGGCGCCCTCGTGGCGCCCTTCGCTTTTTCGTCGTGGTCTCCGCTACGACAGGTGGACGTCGGCCTTTCGGCCGATCGGCGCGCGGGTTAAGATCAGAGCAGCCCGCCGGAGCCGAACCGCCAAGGATGACGGACGCCACCGACCCCCAGCGTTTCACCGATCTCGGTCGTCCCCGGCGCGTCTGGGCCGTGGCCGCCGTCCATGGCGAGGCGGGCCGCCTCGCAGCCCTGCACGGCGCCATCCGCGACGCCATCCGCCCGGGGGACCGCGTCGTCTATCTCGGCAACATGATCGGCCGCGGCGCCCACGTCCGCGCGACCCTCGACGAGATGCTCGCCTTCCGTCGCGATGTGATCGCGCGGCCCGGCATGCTCGCCGAGGACGTCGTCTATCTGCGCGGCATGCAGGAGGAGATGTGGCAGAAGCTGCTGCAGCTCCAGTTCGCCCCGAACCCGGCCGAGGTGCTCCAGTGGATGCTGGGCCAGGGGCTCGAGCCGACCCTGCGGGCCTATGGCGGGGACGTGCAGGAGGGCTTCGCCGCGGCCCGCGGCGGGGCGACGGCGATCGCCCGGTGGGGGGCGGCACTCCGGGCGTCCATGCGGTCGGCACCGGGCCACGAGCAGCTGATGACCGCGCTGCGCCGGGCCGCCTTCACCGCGATCACGAGCGGCGCACGATCCGCTCTTCTCTTCGTGAACGCGGGCGTCGATCCGAGCCGACCCCTTTTCAATCAGGGGGACCGCTTCTGGTGGGCGGGAGGCGGCTTCAACCGCGTGACCGAGCGTTACGAAGGGTTCGACCGGCTCGTCCGCGGCTACGATCCCCAGCAGGATGGCCTGTTCGCGGCCGATCACCGGGTCAGCCTGGACGCCGGCTGCGGCTTCGGCGGACCCCTCGTGTGCGGCGTGTTCGCCGCGACCGGCGACCTCATCGAGGTCGTCGAGGCCTGATCGTTCCGGTCGCGTCCCGCCGCATCCGCACAAGATTTCGCAACGTTCGAAGTGATCCGGCAGAACGGTCGCTCCGTAGACTCGTTGAAACGGGAATGGTCAGGTGCGGCGTACCGCATCTTCGCGAGGGACGCAGGAACGTCCCGCCCGCCGGGGGCCGACCACCCGATGCGAGGGGAACGGGGACAATGCCGCACATCGACGATCCTGAGACGCAGCGGGCCAACCTGTCGTTCATCCGAGCATCGATGCGCGAGCCGCTCCTCACGCGCGACCACGAGTTCGATCTCGCGCGCCGCTGGCGCGAGGAGGGCGACCAGAAGGCGCTGCACGAACTCGTGCGCTCCTACAC
The DNA here is from genome assembly GCA_947457845.1 of Rhodospirillales bacterium. Lineage (GTDB taxonomy): Bacteria > Pseudomonadota > Alphaproteobacteria > Azospirillales > Azospirillaceae > CANGXM01. Next base: position 9,572 of record CANGXM010000039.1, read on the forward strand.
CCGGCTGGTCGTGTCGACCGCCACCCGGTTCCGGAACTACGGCCTCCCGCTCGGCGACCTCGTCCAGGAGGGCAACGTCGGCCTGATGCAGGCGGCTGCGCGGTTCGAGCCGGATCGGGAGGTGCGGTTCTCCACCTACGCGGCCTGGTGGATCCGCTCGGCCATGCAGGACTACATCCTGCGCAACTGGTCCATCGTGCGCACCGGGACGACCGCGGCGCAGAAGGCTCTCTTCTTCAATCTCCGCCGCCTGCGGGCCCGGATCGCCGGGGCCGAGGAGGACGGTCGCCTGACCCAGTTCGGCCGGACCAAGATCGCCGAGGAACTCGGCGTCGACGTCCACGAGGTGGAGTCGATGGAGATGCGGCTCGCCTCGAACGACCAGTCGCTCAACGCCACCGTCGCGGACCAGAGCGAGGACGAGTGGCAGGATTTCCTCGCCGACCAGCGCCCCTCTCCGGAGGAGGTGGTGATTGGCATGCGCGACGCGAGCACCCGCTCGAAGTGGTTGGCCGAGGCGCTCGGCGAACTCACCCCGCGCGAGCGGACCATCATCAGCGCCCGCCGTCTCCAGGATCAGGGCGCGACGCTGGAGGAACTGGGCCGCGAACTCGGCGTCTCCAAGGAGCGGGTCCGCCAGCTCGAGCACCGCGCGCTGCTGAAGCTTCGGGCCTCCATGCAGAAGCGCGTTCGCGACCACACGGAGCTTCTGCTGGAGGCGTGATCCCGCGGGCCGGCGGACGTTCGCGGAGCGCTGCGCCGCGCGTCGTCGTCAGCGCGACCGGCCCGGCGCTCCCGCTTTCGGCGGGGGCGCATCCCCTCCTTACGGCGATGGCGGGGCATGGGCTGGTCCGGGCCGACGCGCCCGGCCTCGGGATCGAGACGGCGGAAGGCTGCCGGGTGGTGGATGCGGCCGGGCGTCCGTCGGATCGGATCTTCGCCCCGGGTCCGCACGACCGCGGCCGGTCGTGGGAGACGACGGCGGTTCCGGAGAACCGCCGTCAGCTCGCCGATCTCGCCCGGCGTCTCACCGGGTCGTCCTGATCCACGCCTGAAGCCGGTCGCGGGCGGCCTCCAGCGCGGGGATGCCCCCATCGTCGTGGGCGGCGTCGGCCGCGTTCAGACAGGCGCGCAGGTCGTCGTAGTTCGAGAGCGACGTGCCGATCCGTACGGACATGTCATCGAGCGCATCGCCGATCCGGGCGAGGTCCGACTGGATGTCGTCGAGGGAGGACCGCATGACCGCGATATGCCCCAGCGCCTCCCCGCTCGTGGCGGCGGCGACGCGGTTGGCGCGGGCGATCCGGTCGTAGGGATTTGCGACGATGGGATGGACGGACATGCGGTGTTCCCCGGTGCGGGCGGACCCGATCAGTAACCGATGCGCTTGTGGACGTCCGGCAGGGGGCCCTCGCCGATCAGCTGCCAGATGAGGCGGGTCACGGTCTCGGGCGCGATCACCGTGTGCTCGTTGCCCGCCGCGCGCAGATGCTCGCGCAGCATGCGCCGCACGCCCTCGTCGCCGGTGGTGTCGAAGATCACGTCGATCGCGGGACCGGAGGCGACAACGGCCTCCGCGGTGCTCACGGGGATGCCGGCGGCCATCGCGGCCGCGCGGCCCGGGGTGTCACCGGTCTCGGCGACCGCCGCGATCGTCACGCCTCGCTCCCGCTGCTTCAGCATATGGGCGAGGAAGACCGAGCCGACGCGCCCCAGGCCGATGATGGCGATGTTCATGCTCATCTCCATACGGATGTAATCAAGATGGCATAGGAGGGTGCGCGTAAATTTTCAGTTAGGAAAGTCGCAACTTTCGCACAGGCGCCAGACCTCGCACCCGTCGGCCACGCCGCGCAGCGTGACGAGGCCCACCGCCTCGAAATCGTCCGACGGGCCGGCGGCGGCCGTCGTCTCGGCGCTGGCGTAGACGCAGCACTCCCGTTCGCCCTGGCGTTCCGCGGCCAGCGCCTCGATCCGGGCCGCCACGTTCACGGCACCGCCGACGATCGTGTAGTTCATCCGGCTGGGCGTGCCGATGTTGCCGACGACGACCGGCCCGGTGTGGACCCCGATCGACACCCGCACCGCCGGCGCCCCGGCGGCGACCCGCTTGGCGTTGTCCTCCGCGATCGCGGCGGCGATGCGGCGGACGGCGCGCAGCGCCCGCGCCGCGTGGTCCGGCTGGTCGGACGGCGCGTTCCAGAACGCCATCACGGCGTCGCCGATGAACTTGTCGAGCGTCCCGCCCTCGGCCTCGATGCAGCCGCCGACGAGGGCGAAGTGCTCGTTCAGAAGGCTCGCCACCTGTTCCGGCCCCATCCGATCGGACAGCGCGGTGAACCCGCGGATGTCGCTGAACAGGACCGTGACCGACCGGGTCTGGGAGACGACGCCGTCGCCGCCGCGGCGCATCAACTGCAGGATGATGCCCTTGGGAAGGTAGGTCTCGAACCATGCCAGCGCCTGGACCATGTCGTTGAAGGCCGACCCGGCCTTCGACAGCTCCCGCACCGAGCTGTCCGGCAGGCGCGGCGTCCGCCGGAAGTCGAGCCGCCGGACGCTGTCGGCGATGTCGGCGAAGCGCGCGATGCGCAGCGACAGCCCACGCCCGATCATCAGCGCCGCCGCGACGGCCACCAGCATGATCGCCACGCCCGCCACGCCGGTCCACCAGAGGCGGACGAGCTGCTGCGTGTACTCCGCCGACGGCAGGATGACGCCCAGCGTCCAGGCCTGCGGCCCGTAGCCGGCGACCCGGCGCTGGAGCACGACGAAGTTCCCGCCGGCGGTCTCCACCATCCGGGCCGCGAGCCCGGGGCGCAGCGTCTCGCCGCGGTCCTCGCCCTCGAGCGCCAGCGCGCGCAGCACGGGGTCGTCGACGTGGTCGATCCGGGGCAGGGGGCTGCCGTCCCCGGACTGGTCGAAGCGGAACCGCGACCCCACGAGCGAGGGATGGGCGAGCACGTGGTCGGGCTCGGTCAGGAGGACGGCGCGGATGCCGTCGTCGACGAACAGCCGCGACAGGAACCGCGAGAGGTCGCTGATGGACACGGCGGCCAGCACGATGCCGACGAGGCGCCCGTCGCGCCGGACGGGCTGGCGGACGGTCAGGATCGCGCCGCTCAGTTCCGGCGACCAGAGCGGCGACGACCAGAAGGCCCCGACGGCGTCCTGCGTCGTGCGGAAGAGGCCGTCCACCTCGTGCGGCGGGAGCGTCTGGTCCGTCCCGATGCGGATCTCGCCACGGAACCGGCCGACGCGGACGTTGTCCCCGTCGGGCTCGATGTACATCAGCCCCGTCACGTGCGGCGTCGCCGACAGCGCGCCGCGCATCACGTCGGACATGCGCTCGGGCGTGTCGATCCCGATCTCGCCGCGGAAGACGAGGTCGGCGATGTGGGCGGTCTGGGCCGGGCCGGCGTCCAGCAGGGTCCGGACCCGCACCTCCACGTCGGCGCTCACGAGGTCGGCCTTGTCGACCAGAAGCTGGAGCGTGCTGCGGCCGGCCGAGAAGAGCCCGATGCCGAGGACGCTCGCCACCGCCAGCAGGATCAGCGAGCCGAACCCGGTGACGAGGATGGTTGAGATCGACACCCGGAGCCGGCGCCGCAGCCAGGCCCGCGTCAGCCGCCGTCGGCGGTCCTCGGCTTCGACGGCGCGGGGCTCGAGCGGCGGCGGATCGGCGGCGGCGACGGACATGACGGCCAATCTAGTGTGGTCGCCCGGGGGCCCCCAGAGAAAATCGCGCGGCCGGGTGGGTTCAACCCGTCCGCGTTCCGTGCGAAAGTGCGGACCCCGGCGTTCCGGCCGGGGTTGGAGGCATGCGAGCGATGGACATCGAGACGGTCGGACACGCCGGAGCGGAACGCTTCGCCATGGGCCAGTCGGTTCCGCGGACCGAGGATCCGGTCCTGCTGCGGGGCGAGGGGCGGTACACCGACGACCTCGACCTGCCCGGCGCCGCCCACGCGGTGTTCGTGCGAAGCCGCGTCGCCCACGGCATCCTGCGCGGGATCGACACCGACGCCGCCCGGTCCATGCCGGGCGTCCTGGCGGTGCTGACGGCGGCCGACCTCGCGGCCGACGGGGTGGGCCTCCTGCCCAAGACGGTGTCGCTCGCGAACCCGGACGGCTCGCCCGCCCGCAACCCGGACCGCGCGGCGCTGGCGACCGGCCGCGTCCGCTGGGTCGGCGACCCGGTCGCGGTGGTGATCGCCGGAACGGCGGCCGAGGCGCGCGACGCCGCCGAGGCGGTCACGATCGACGTCGAGACGCTGCCGGCGGTGGTCGACCCCGAGGCGGCGCTGGCCCCGGATGCGCCGCAGCTCTACGACGCGGTCCCCGGCAACGTCGTCGTCGAGTACCGCTACGGCGACGCGGCTGGGGTCGAGGCGGCCTTCGCGTCGGCCCATCACGTCACGCGCCTCCGGTTCGTGAACAACCGCGTGGTCGTCGCCGCGATGGAGCCGCGCGCCGCGATCGCGTCCTACAATGCGGACGACGGCCGCTTCACCCTGCGCATGGGCAGCCAGGGCGTGTTCGGCATGCGCAATTCCGTCGCCAAGGTGATGGGGATCCCCCCTGAGACGCTGCGCCTTCTGACCGGGAACGTCGGCGGCTCGTTCGGGATGAAGTCGACGGTCTATCCCGAGTATCCGTGCCTGCTCGTCGCCGCGCGCCGCCTCGGCCGGCCGGTCCGCTGGACCGACGAGCGGACCGAGAGCTTCCTGTCCGACAGCCACGGCCGTGACGCGGTGATGACGGCGGAGCTGGCGCTCGACCCCGAGGGACGGTTCCTCGCGCTCCGCGTCACGGGCGTCGGCAACTGCGGCGCCCACACGGCGCAGGGCGTGGCCATCCCCCACACGTCCAACGTCGTGAAGAACACGGTCGGCGTCTATCGCACCCCCGTCATGGCCGTCCACACGCGGGTGGTCGTGACCAACACCGTGCCCGTCGGCGCCTATCGCGGCGCCGGGCGGCCGGAGGGCAACTACTACATGGAGCGGCTGGTCCAGACGGCGGCCGCGGAGATGGGGATCGACCCCGTCGCCCTGCGCCGCCTCAACCAGGTCCGGCCGGAGGAGATGCCCTGGACCGCGGCCTCGGGGCAGGTCTACGACAGCGGCGACTTCCCCGCCGTGCTGTCGGAGGCGCTCGAACGGTCGGACTGGGACGGGTTCGCCGCCCGGAAGGCGGCGAGCGCGGCCAGGGGCCTCCTGCGCGGATGCGGCCTCGCCCAGTACCTGGAGGCGACGGCCCCGCCCTCGCCCGAGATGGGGGGCGTGCGGTTCGAGGCGGACGGCACGGTGACGGTCGTGACCGGCACGCTCGACTATGGCCAGGGCCACGCCGCCGCATTCGGCCAGGTGCTCTCGACGCGCCTCGGCGTCCCGTTCGAGCGCATCCGCCTCGTCCAGGGCGACAGCGACCGGCTGGTCGTCGGCGGCGGGACGGGCGGGTCGCGCTCGGCCATGGCGAGCGGCAACGCCATCGCCGAGGCCGCGGCCAAGGTGATCGAGAAGGGCATCCGCATCGCCGCCTTCGCGCTGGAGGCGGCCGAGGTGGACGTGGAGTTCGACCGTGGTGCCTTCCGGGTGGCCGGCACCGACCGGGCGATCGGCATCATGGAGTTGGCGGGGCGCCTGCGAGACGGGCTCGACCTGCCGGACGATCTGCCCGCGACGCTGGACGTCGACCACGTCTTCTCCGGCGCACCCTCCACCTTCCCCAACGGCTGCCACGTCTGCGAGGTCGAGGTCGACCCCGACACCGGGGCGGTGCGGGTCGACCGCTATACGGTCGTCGACGACTTCGGCGTGCTGATCAACCCGATGCTGGTCGAGGGGCAGGCCCACGGCGGCATCGTGCAGGGGATCGGGCAGGCGCTGATGGAGCACACGGTCTACGACGCCGAGGGGCAGCTGCTCGCCGGCTCCTTCATGGACTACGCGCTGCCGCGGGCGGCCGACGCGCCCTCGATCGCCTTCGCCAGCCACCCGTCGCCCGCCCGTTCCAACCCGCTGGGGGTCAAGGGCTGCGGGGAGGCGGGGTGTTCGGGCGCGCTGCCGGCGGTGATGAATGCGGTCGTCGACGCGCTGGCCGAACGGGGCGTGCGCCACGTCGACATGCCGGCGACGCCGCTGCGGATCTGGCGGACGCTCGCCGGAGGCTGATCCGGCATGCGACATGGAAAGGACTTTGTTAACATTTGAATCTTGACCTTCGGGATCATCTCGATCCCGAAGGGAAATCCGCCGTGATGATGACCCGTCGCTCGTTCGGATCGTCGGTCTGTGCCCTGGCAGCGGTCGCGTTCGGGGCCCCGAAGTCGTCCCTGGCCCTCGGTCGGCCGACCGGCACGCCTCTGCTGGCCGTCTCGGGGCGCATCGGCGTCACGAACGATCCCGCGGGGGCCGTGTTCGACCGGGCGATGCTGGACGCGCTGCCCCAGGGGCGGTTCCTGACGACCAACAGCTGGGATCCGGAGCGCAGGGCCTATTCCGGCCCCTGGCTGAAGGACATCTTCGCCGCCGTCGGGGCGACGGGGCGCCGGATCAAGGTCACGGCGCTCAACGACTATGCGGTGACGATGCCGGTGCCGGTCGACCAGCCGTTCCCGCCGATCCTCGCCAGCCGGATCGACGACCAGCCGATCCCCACCCGGGGCAAGGGACCGCTCTGGGTCATGTACGACTTCGCCTCGGACCCCGGCGTCCGCACCAAGGAGATCGAGGCCTTGGCGGTGTGGAACGTGAAGTCGATCGAGGTCCTCGACTGACGCTCACCCGGCCTCCTGGTCGCCGCGGGCGGCACCCGCGCGGCGGCGGGTTCCGTCCGCCAGCGCCGCGAGGTCGTTCATCGCGGCGGTGATGTGCTCGCTCGCCACCGCGTTCGTGCGGGAGATTTCGCGCAGCGCCGCGACGCGCCCGTCGATGGTGCCGATGATCCCCCGCTGCTCCTCGATCGCCCGCGCGACCTCCATCGCCAACGTCCCCGTCTCCTCCACCACGCCGACCACCTCGGCCATCGCGGCGTTGACCGCCACCGCGATCTCGACGCCCTGGTGGATGGTTTCGCCGCTGCTCGTCGCCAGCATCGCGATCTCGTTGGCGAGTTCGGTCGTCTGGATCGACAGATGGTTGACCTCGTCCGCCACGACGCCGAACCCGCGCCCGTGCTCGCCCGCCCGGGCGGCCTCGATCGCCGCGTTCAGCGACAGGATGTTCGAGCGCGTCGCGATGGCGGCGATGCGCTGGGTGATCTGGCTGATCTGCTCGCTGATGGCCGAGATGCCCCGGACCGCGCCGATCAGCGTCGTGATCTGCCGCTGCGCCGCCTCCACCCGGTCGGCGGCGCCCCGGGTCCGGTCGCGTGCGGTGGCGGTCATGTCGGAGATGGCGCCGATCGTCGTGCTGGTCAGCGAGACCTCGAGGGTGATCTGGTCGACCGACGCCATCTGGCGGCGCGATCCGGCGGAGACCTCGGCCACCGCGATCGCCGCGTCGCCCGACGCCGAGGCCACCTTCTCCGCCGACCGCAGCGTCTCCTCCCCCAGCGTGTCGTTCGCCGCCAGCGTCTCCTTCAGCCGCTGCACCGCGCCTGCGATGTCGCCGATCTCGTCGCGCCGCCGGAGGCTGGGGACCGTCCGCGTGCGGTCGCCGCCGAGGATGCCGAGTGCCGTGGCCGAGAGCGCGCGCAGCGGCCGGGCGACCGCGTGGTGGATCACCAGAAGCGACACGGCAAACCCGATCAGCAGCCCGGCGCCGGCGATCAGCACCGTCCGCTCGATCGACCGTTCGATCCCGTCCCTGAGCGCGCGGGCCTCCGCCTGGAGCGCGGCCGATCCGTCGACCACGGCCTGCGCCATCCGGCGGTCCAGCGTCTCGGCCGCCAGCGCCATCTCCCGGAATCGGTCCGCGAAGGCGGGCGAGTCGGCCATGGTCCGGCCCTCGAGACGGGCGTCGATCACGCCGTTCGTCAGCGGGATCAGCGCGTCGAAGGCGACGCCGATCACCGCGATCTCGGGCAGGCGCCCGCCCGTCGCCTCCGCCACGCGCGCCATCTCGCGGCGGAACACGCCGTCGCGCCGGTCCGCCTCGCCGGCCATCGCCTCGATGGCGTCGCGGTCCACCTCGGCGATCAGCCGATTGACGATGCGGATCTTGTTGACCAGCGCCGCGCGGGCGGCGCCCAGCGCCGCCGTCGCCTCCACCTCGCGCTCGGCCACGGCGGCGAAGCCCTCCATCGCCGCGTCGGTGATGACGCTCAGCTGCCGCAGCGTCAGGAGGCCGACGCCCAGCAGGATCGCGACGCCGAGGACCGTCTTCGCGATGACCGATTGCAGAAGGCTCCGTCGCATGGCGCTCCCGACCCGGGCGAGTTGCTTCATTGACGAAGCAACTTAACGTGCCGGGCCCCGCCCCTCCAGCCACCATCGTCGCCGCAGGGGCCACCATCGTCGCCGCAGGGGCCACCATCGTCGCCGCGGGGGCTGGACCGGCGGCGGGCCCGGCGCCACCATGCGTCGCCGCCCGCCGGCGGTGCCTCGCCCCCGGAGCCCCCATGAAGCGCCTCGTCGTCGCCCTCAAGTCCAACCCGACCCCCTGGACCGACCTTCTCGCCCGCTCGCTCCCCGGGCACGAGATCGTGCCCTCGTTCGAGGCGCTCGACGGCCGGCCGGCGGACTACGTCCTGACCGGCAAGCCGGGGCCGGGCGTGCTGGACGCGATCCCGGGGCTGAAGGTCGTCTTCAGCGTCAACGCGGGCATCGAGGCGCTGCTGGCCGAGGGCGTGGTGCCGCCGCACCTGCCGATCGTGCGGATGGTCGACCCTGGCCTGCGCGACGGGATGCTGGAATGGGTGCTGGCGCAGGTGCTGGCCTGGCACCGCAACCTCTTCCTCTACCGCGAGCAGGACCAGCGCCGGGACTGGCGGCAGCTGACCGAGCGCCTCGCGTTCGAGCGCACCGTTCTGGTGCTGGGCGCAGGCGAACTGGGCGGCCCGATCGCCCGCGCGCTCGCCGGCCTCGGCTTCGCGACCCGGGTGTGGAGCCGCAGCGGCGCCGACATTCCGGGCGTCACGTCCTTCGCCGGGCGGGCGCGGCTGGTGGAGGCGGCGACGGGGGCCGACGCGGTCGTGAACCTCCTCCCGCTGACGCCCGACACGACCGATCTCGTCGGCCGGGCGGTGTTCGACGCGATGAACCCCGGCGGCCTCTTGGTCAACGGCGGGCGGGGCGCCACGGTCGTCGACGCCGACCTGATCGCGGCGCTGGACGCGGGGCGGCTTTCGATGGCGGCGCTCGACGTCTTCCGGACCGAGCCGCTGCCCGCCGACCATCCGTTCTGGGCCCACCCCCGGGTCCACGTCTACCCCCACGTCGCGGCCCTCACCCACCCGCGGACGGCGGTGCCGGTGGTGGTGGAGAACCTGCTGGGCTTCGAGGCCGGCAAGCCGCTGCGGCACGTGGTGGACCGGGCGCGGGGGTACTGAGGAGGGCGGTCGCTCCGCAACGGCGTCGCATCCGGTTCGCAACCGTCTTGCAACCAGTCCGCAGCGTCCTTGCATCGGCGCTGTGGCGGAAAATCGTCGTGGGACAGTGGCTTGGCTCGGTCCGCGCAACGTTCGCAACCGATTTCCTCCGATGATGCACTTTGTCAAAGATCCGACGACGCGAGTCGTCTAGGAATTATGTCCGAAACCGCATCCGTGTTCAAGGTCCACGACTACGGACGGGGAAACCATGCAGTCTTCACAAATTCGTCGGATGAACGGCTTCGGATACCGTAGCCTGTCACGGACTTGTCGCGCCTCATGGTGAGCCTGTCGAACCATGGGACGGCACCTGTCAGGTCGCGCAAGATCAGGCAGTGCGTGGAGCACGGCTCCCTTGCCGGGCATGAATTTCTTCGGCCAACTCGGCAAAGCGGACCAAGAAGGTGCGGGCATCATCAACTGTGACGATGGTTCCCCAGGTCCGCTGTCTGCTGCTCGGGTGCGTGTTCCAGACGCGCAACGCCTTTATCTCGCCCTTCGCGCCGGGCAGGAACGTGATGTTGCCGTGTGCGAAGCTGTTCCTCATCAAGCGCACGAGATCACCCAGCGATGTCGGATCCCGGTCGCTCGTTCGTTCCTTCGAAATCGCGGGCCATCCGCGTTGTGTCGCTTCGGACAGCGGAAGCGCCATCAAATCCGATTGCAGCGCCTCCCAAGGATGGGCGAGCGCGCCGAGAAACGAATTGATCAGCTGTGTCACCTCGAAAGGCCCATCGGGCCGCGCGTTGTTCTCGACGAAGGCGAGGTTCGCCATCGTCCGGCGCATGATGTCGCGGATCGGATCAATGGGCATGACCATCAGGCGCCGGCCTCCACGACAGGTTGATCCATGGCGTCGGGTGTCGCCATTGGTTCGGCGGCGTAGACCGCAGCCTCGAACGCCGCCCATGCATTGGTCCGCATGCTGATCGCCTCGGCACGCAACTGGTCTGCATCAGCGCGTCCAGCGTCAAGCGACTTAATCAAGGTGCGTTGATAAGCGAGGGGAGGCAGAGGCAATGGTGCTTCTCGAATAACTGTCGAGTTTATCGTTCCGAGACCACTGGTGGTCTTCCCCTCTTTAAAAAAATGGACGCGCCCGGCGTCTGAATTGAACCAAGCTGCAACAAATTCAGGGTCAGCCACGCTCTTGTCGATCCTTGCTCGGATCAAGTGATTTTGGTGGATGCAATCCCTTATCTCGCCATGCCAAACTGCCACGCGGCCAAGATTGGCCCGACTCCCGTTACCTTCAACAAAAAGAAGATCACCGTCCTTTAACGCAAGGCGCTCAAGTTCACCATCATCAACATTAATCATCTTTACATCATCAAGTTTTATACGACCGCGCTGAACGTTTGCTACTCGCAGATATGGATGAGCGTTCAAGCCCGGTCGATTGCCGGGGTGTTTTTGGAGCCCATAGACGACTTCAGCCAACGTTTTGAGCTGAACGATCGGCCATCTCGATGCTGTCGGCCTTTCAGGAATCATCCGCCTCAATACGCCTTCATGACTCCAGCGGTCGAGATCTTTGAACGAGGCGATGAAGATCGGTTTGTCGGGCAAGGGCGTCGCCGGGGCGAAGCCGAGCGCGGCCTCGAAATCGGCCATGGCCTTCGCCTCGGCAGCGTCCGCCGCCTGCTCCTTCGCCGCCGCCTCCTTGAGCGCAGCATCATAGGCCGCGACGATCGTCTGTTGTTGTGAGAGGTCTGGGAGGGGGATTTCAAGGTCTTCGAAGACCGGAAGCTTGACTTCGGTTCTGCCATCCGCGCCGGAGCGGTTTGCCCAAAGCCAGCGCTTAAACTCGCCTGTTTGCACGAGGTACCGGAGATAGAGCGGGTAGACCCGCGTCTTATCTGGCTCGTAGACCGCGAAATGAGTAGTCACGACCGCATTCGACCAGTCCGCCGGCAGAATGCCCACGGCACCGTTCTTGAGATCGATCTTCGACAAGACAAGATCGTTCGGACGCACCCACTTCAGCGCCATACTATAGTCACGACCATCCTTGACGGAGCGTCGCGATATACTGCCGTCGAAGTGGATAGTGATCGGTTGAAGATCTGAGAATGAATGCTTTGATCGATCGACGGTCTCATTTCTGGGACGCAGCAGTTCAGCAATCCGCGCGCTGGAAACGCGAGACGGAAAGTGCAGATGCGGAATCGTGAATTTGTCCCAACGGTCCAGCTTCTTGAAGCGATAGACCTCCATCATGTCGCGAAACTCGGCTCGTCCGCGACAACCGCGCCGGCCGCCAGCCAGGATTCGAAACGACGATATCCTTCAAGAACGGTAGGAAGCTCGTTGCCGACGTTCTCACCCGTCTCGCCCGTCGAGGTTATACCGACCGATTTCGGCGCGGCGACGAAGACCGGATAGTCGAAAGCCTCGCGGACATGCGTCCAGAGCGCGGTGTTGTGGCGCTCGTCCAGCGTCCGCAAGGCAACGGCAAGTTCGCGAGCAAGCGCATCTGACGTCTTCGCCACATCTGCGGTGAAGGCGGCGGCATAAGCCTTCTTCAGGGCGGCGACCTTCTTTCGTTCCTTCGCCTGATCGTCCCACCCGACCTTTTTCAGCTTCGTCGCGCCGATGCTCTTCGGATAGGGCGGCGGGGCGGCAGAGAACCACTTGGGCGGCACACGTTCCACGCCGATCGCCGAAAGCGCCTTCAGGACTTTCGCGGCGTCCGTGTCGTCGCCAGAGATAATGCGCGGTCCGAAGGCGGCGCAGAGACTGTCGCGTTCGGCATCGAACGTCGCATCAATCGCGGCGTGCGCGGCGGTCCATGCCGCGTCCCACGCCGTCTGATCGGCGTCGGTGAAACGCTTGAGGAAGACGAGCGAAGCCTTGACCGTGGCATCGGCCGAGCGAAAGGTCTCTTCCGGCAAGCTCACGACGGCTAGAATTTTCGCCTTGCCCTCGCACCAACGCCGCAGCCATGTGAGCGACGGGTTGTTGAGATTTCCATCGGGCAGGACGATACCGATCCGTCCGCCGGGCTTCAAAAGGTTGAGGCATCGCTCGACGAAGACGATCTCCGTGGCGCGGTTGGCCTTGCCTTTGCCGATCTCGAACAGATCGAGGATCTTCGTCTTCGCCGTGGAAGCGTCGAGCATCCGCTTGTGGCTTTCTTCCCACGGCGCGCCATAGCGAGCCTTGCAGCGGTCCTTGTAGGCCTGATCGTCATAGATGCGGGTCTCGTCGCTCCCGCCGACCTTCTGATGTCAAGCGACACCCAGATTTACGAGTTAAGGCGACACCCATTATTACGAGGCGTCGCCCAACGTCGGGCGCGGCGGGCGCTCCGACCTCGAGGTCGGAGCGCC
>CANGXM010000040.1 GCA_947457845.1 Rhodospirillales bacterium
CCGCCAGCGCCCCGAGCGCTTCGGCGAGCGCGGCCGGGTCCTCGGGCGGGACGAGGAGCCCGGTCTCGCCGTCGCGGATCAGTTCCGGGATGGCGGAAACCGCGGTCGAGACGCAGGCGAGGCCGAGGGCCTGCGCCTCCATCAGCACGTTCGGCAGGCCGTCGCGGTCCCCGTCCTCGGCGACCCGGCTGGCGAGCACGAAGAGGTCGGCGGCACCGTAGGCGGCGAACACGTCGTCCTGCGCCCGGGCGCCCAGCCAGTCGATCCGGTCGGCGAGGCCGAGGTCCGCCGCCCGCACCTTCAGCGCCGCCAGACGCTCGCCGCCGCCCACGTGGGTCCAGCGCCAGTGGAGCCCCGGCGGCAGCGACGCGAGCGCGTCGAGCAGCGTCTCGAACCCCTTCTTCGCCACCGCCCGTCCCACCGAGAGGATGCGGACGGGATCCGCCGGGTCCGATCCGTCGCGCGGCGGGCGCGCGGGCGGGTCGGGGAAGCGGGCGAGGTCGAGCCCGTGGTAGACGAGGTCGACCCGCCCGGGATGGGGGGCGAGGTCGCGCAGGTGCGCCGCGCCCACGGCGGTGCAGGTGGCGCCCCAGGCGGCGTCGGCCAGCTTCTCCCGCTTCTCCCAGTCGGGCGTGGTCCAGATGTCCTTCGCGTGGGCGGAGAAGCTCCACGGCAGCCCGCACATCATCGCGGCATAGCGGGCGACCGAGGCGGGCGTGTGCAGGAAGTGGGCGTGGAGGCGGCCGACGCCTTCGGGAAGTTCCGCCGCGAGGACGCAGGCCTGCCCGAACCGCCGGCCGCGGTTCGGCGTCCGGTCGCGGACGAGGTCGGCGAGCCACGCGCGCAGCGCCCGGCCGAAGCCCGGCCGCCGTGCCGCCGCGGCGAGCCCGCGGAGCACGCGCAGCGGCTCCCGGTGCAGGTACTCCGGCAGGTACAGCACCGGCGCCCGCACCGCCCGATGCATCGGGTGGACCGCCTTGTCGGTGGGATGGCGGAGCGACACGATCACCTGATCGAGCCCGAGGCGTTCGAGCCCCAGGATCTCCTGCGCGATGAAGGTCTCCGAGAGCCGCGGCCAGCCCTTCAGGACGACCGCGACCCGCCCGCCGCCCGCCATGCGACCGTCCGCGGGGGTCAGGCGCGCTTGCCGCGCAGTTCCTGGACCTGCCAGGCCCCGGGCCAGCCCGAGCGGGCGTTGAGCCAGCGGCCGGCGAGCCGGTTGACGTTGTCCAGCCCGTCGAGGAGGCCTGGCACGATCACCTGGGAGGGCGGCCGCTGGTTGGGCAGGGCGCGCAGCGCCTCCGCCATCGCCATCGGGTCCCGCACCCCGTCGTCGGCCAGCATGTTCACGAGCCCGATCTGCTGCGCCCGGCTCGCCCGGATGTACTGCTCCAGCCGCGGGACGGTGCGCGGCACGATCAGCGCCCGCTTGTCGAACGACAGGATCTCGCAGAACGTGTTGTAGCCGCCCATCGCGACCACGCCGACGGCCTGCGCCATCAGGCGCTCCAGTTGCGCCTCGAAGGTGATCGCCTCGACGTTGGGCAGGGCGGCGGCCCGGGCCATGAACTCGGCCTGGGCGTCGGTCTGCATGAAGGGGCCCAGCACGATCAGCGCCCGGTAGGGCAGGCCCTTGTCCTGCTCGTAGGCCCGCAGGACCCAGTCGACCAGCGCCTCGCCGTCGCCGCCGCCGCCGGGCGTCACGAGGATGTAGGGCCCGTCCGGCGTGTCCGGGCCCGTGGTCGGGAGGTCCGGCACGGTGCGGCGCAGATAGCCCGTGTAGGACATCCGCCGGCGGACCGAGGCCGGCAGGTCGATCCCCTCCAGCGGGTCGCAGATCTGCGGCAGGCCGTAGATCCACATCTCGTCGTAGAGGTCCTCGAGCGAGGGGACGACGTTCTTGCGTTCCCACTCCGGCGCCAGCAGGTCCGGATCGTCCATCACGTCGCGCAGCCCGAGCACCAGCGCCGTCCCGCGGCGCTTCAGCATGTGCAGCGTGCCCTGCAGTTCGCCCCGCAGGCCGAGCGGCTCCTTGTCGACGATGAACAGGTCCGGATCGAAGATCTCGGCCGTGTGCGCCATGATCGAGGCGCGCATCGCGAGCGTCTCCTCGATCTCCACGTGGAGGTTCAGCGAGGTGTACTCGCCGTTGCGGCGCTTGATGACCCCCGGGACCCGGACGAAGTCGACCCGGGCGCGGAAGTCGAAGCTCCCGATGATGGGCGAGCCCGACAGGATGAGGACCGACATCTCGCGGTGCTTGTCCACCAGCGCATGCGCGATCGTGCGGCACCGGCGCAGGTGCCCCAGGCCGAACGTGTCGTGGCTGTAGATGAGCACGCGGCTCTGGTCGCGACGTTTCGGCATCCCGGAAATCCCCGGCGAACCCCAAGACAACAAGGGCAGGCCGGCGCCACGCACCAAGAGAGCCCATAACTCGATTTAACAGAGTACGATCTGCGAAACCATGGCATTTGCACGGGCATGGTCGATCCGGTAGCCTTGGCATGCAACCTGCCCGGAGTCGATCGGCTCCGCCTTCGGACTCTCGGCATGGAATCGAGCATCTTCGGCTTCACCTTGCGCCACAGCTGGCGCCAGCAATTGGTGCTGCTCGCAATCATCGTCACGTCCTACCCGTTCATCTACCTGTCGCTCGACCTGCCCAAGCAGATCGTCGATCAGGCGATCGCCGGCAGCGGTGGCTTCCCGAAGACGATCGACCTCGGCTTCGCCCGGTGGGAACTGGACCAGATCCCGTTCCTGATGGTGCTGTCCTTCCTCTTCCTTTCGCTCGTCATTCTCAACGGCGCCTTCAAGTATTATACCAACACATACAAGGGACGGTTGAACGAGCGCATGCTGCGTCGGCTGCGCTACGAGCTGTATGTCCGGGTCCTGCGGTTCCCGCTGCCTCAGTTCCGAAAGATGAGTTCGGGCGAGATCATTCCGATGATCACCTCCGAGACCGATCCGATCGGAAACTTCATCGGCGAGAGCCTCGCCACCCCGGCCCAGCAGGGCGGGATGCTGGTGGTCTACCTCACCTTCATTTTTATGCAGGACCCCATCCTGGGGGTGGCCGCGATCTCGCTCTATCCCCTCCAGGGCTGGCTGATCCCGCGGCTGCAGCGCAAGGTGAACAACCTGTCGAAGCAGCGGGTCCGCATGATGCGGATCGTTTCCGACCGGATCGGGGATACCGTCGCAGGCATTCAGGAGGTCCGCGTTAACGATGCAGCCGCTTGGCACCTCGCGGACATGTCGCGGCACCTGGGTGAGATTTATCATGTCCGGTACGAGATCTATCACTGGAAGCAGTTTATAAAATTCCTGAACAATTTTATCAATCAACTCACGCCGTTCTTCTTTTACGCCATCGGTGGCTATCTCGTGATCACGGGGTCGATCAGCTTCGGCGCGCTGGTGGCGGTCCTGGCGGCCTACAAGGATCTTGCCGGCCCGTGGAAGGAGCTCCTCGACTGGTACCAGCTGAAGGAGGACGTCCGGGTCAAGTACGACCAGGTGGTCGAACAGTTCCACCCCGAGGGGATGCGCGACCCGGCCGGCCTCCTCCAGGACCCGCGGGACGACACGCCCCTCACCGGCGACCTCGCCGCGAACGCCCTCTCCTTCGCCAGCGACATGGGCTCCAAGATCCTCGACGGGGTGAGCTTCAGCATCCCGGTCGACGGCCACACCGCGATCGTGGGCGTGGGCAGCGGGAGCGGGGCGGACGAGCTGGCGCTGCTGATCGCGGGGCTGCTGACGCCCTCGCAGGGGCGGCTGCGCATCGGCGACCGCGACCTGCCGGGCCTGCCGGAGAGCGTGATCGGCCGCCGCATCGCCTATGTCGGCGCGAACGCCTACCTGATGAACGCCACCTTGCGGGAGAACCTGCTCTACGGTCTGCGCCACCGGCCGCTGCGCCCGCCGGCGGTGGACCCCGCCCGGCGCGCCGTCCTGGCCGAGCGGGCGGCGGAATCCCGCCGGGCCGGGAACGTCGACTTCGACATCGACGCCGACTGGACCGACTACGCGGCCGCCGGCGTCGACGGGCCCGCGGCGCTGGACGCGCGGGTCCACGAGTTGCTGCGGACGGTGGAGCTGACGGCCGACGTCTACGGCCTCGGCCTTCTCGGCACCCTCGACCAGACGCGCGACCCGGCGGCGGCCGAGAAGGTGCTGGCGGCCCGCGCGGCCATCCAGGCCGAACTGTCCGACCCGCTCCTCGGGACGTTGGTCGAGCGGTTCGACCCCGACCGCTACAACAACAGGGCGACCGTGGCCGAGAACCTGATGTTCGGCACGCCCGTCGGCGGCGAGTTCGCGGCCGACCGCGCCGCTACGCATCCCTACGTGCGCGATGTCCTCGACCGCACCGGCCTGACCGGCGACTTCCTGCGCATCGGGCTGAAGCTCGGGCAGACGATGGTGGAGCTGTTCAAGGACCTCTCGGCCAGCCCCGACCTCGTGGAGCAGTTCAGCTTCATCAATGCCGAGGACCTGCCCGCGGTTCAGGCGGTGGTGCAGAAGGTCGGGCGCGACGGAGTCGCGGCGCTGAAGGGCGACGACAGGGCCCGGCTGCTCCAGCTCCCGTTCCGCCTCGTCGCCGCGCGGCACCGCCTCGGGCTCATCGACGAGCCGATGAAGCGCCGCATCCTCGAGGCGCGGCACCTGTTTTCGAGCGCCTTTCCGGCCGAACTGCGGGGCACGATCGAGTTCTTCGACGTCGCGCGCTACAACTCCGCCGCGTCGATCCAGGACAACATCCTGTTCGGCAAGGTTGCGCTGGGCCTCCCGCAAGTCGGCGCCCGCATCCACGGCATGCTGGCCGCCGTGGTCGAGCGGACGAACCTGTGGGACGTCATCGTCGGCGTCGGCCTCGACATGCCCGTCGGCATCGGCGGTTCCCGACTGTCGCTCGCGCAACGGCAGAAGATCGTGATCGCCCGCGCGCTGCTGAAGAACGCCGACCTCCTGATCGTCAACGAGGCGACGGCGGCCCTCGACGGCGCGAGCCAAGCGGTGGTACACACGATGGTGCTGGAAGCCCGTCGCGGGCGCGGTCTCGTGTGGGTCATCCATCGGCCCGACCTGGCCCGGCAGTTCGACCGGATCCTCGTCATGCAGGGCGGGCATCTTGTCGAACAGGGAACGTTCGAGGAATTGAGCCGTCCGGGGTCCGTCTTCGCGGATGTCCTGGACCCCGAGTGATCGTGGAACCCCATCGGCCCGTGTTTGAGGGAGGTCGCCCTTGAGTCTCGCGGAAGAAGTCGCGCTGCTCCGAAAGATTCCCCTGTTCTCGAACGTCGAGGAATCGAAACTCAAGCTGCTGGCGTTCACCAGCGAGCGGATGGTCTTCAATTCCGGTGACGTCCTGTTCCGCCAGGATCAGATGGGCGATGCCGCCTACATCATCATGGAGGGGCGGGCCGACGTCATCGTCAACACGCCGAACGGCCCCCTCACGGTGGCGCAGGTGGGCAAGAACGATTTCGTCGGCGAGATCGCGATCCTCTGCGACGTGCCCCGCACCGCGACCGTGCAGGCGGCGAGCGAGATGGTCACGCTCTGCATCTCCAAGGAGCTGTTCTTCCGCCTCGTGACGGAGTTTCCGCAGATGGCGGTCGAGATCATGCGCGTCCTGGCCCAGCGCCTCGAAAAGACGACGCGTCAGCTGCGCGAGGCGGTCGCCCACAACTGAGGTCCGGTCCCGGCGACGGGCGCACCCGCCCATCGCCGGCCCGCTGCCCCGGGCGCCCCGGCCCGTCAGTCGCCGGAGACGGATTGCCCGTAGAAGTACCGCTCCTCGACGACCTTCCCGTCGGCGACCGTATAGATGCCGATCTCGTCCGTAGACCTCCGCTTCCCCGTCTCCAGGTCCGTGGCGTCGATGAAGAAGCGGACGGCGAACTGGTCTCCGTGGACCCACGGTCCCTCGACCCTCGTCTCGTGGACCTCGTGGGTGCGGTACCACCATTCGCCCTTCGCCACGACGGCGTCGCGCCCGCGCGACGGCGGAACCTCGGCCAGCGGCTCGATGCTGACCACGTCCTCGCTCCAGTAGCGGTCGCCGGGGGTGTGGAAGTCCCCGGCCTTGAGCAGGTCGGTGAAATCCTTCGCGAGCGTCGCCGTGTCCATGGGTGCCTCCTCAGCGTTGCGGTTTCGTGACGAACGAACCATGAACATCAACGTCGCACGGTGCCGGCGGTCCGGCAAGGCCGGCGATGCGCCCCAACCCGCTTGCGCCGGACAAGCCCGGCCGTTATATACCGCGGCTCCCGGGCGGCGAGGCGGGGGGGTCCGACCCCCTGGGCATGCCCAACCGCCGGAGACCAACCCGAGCAAGGACGGAAAATGCCCAAGTTGAAGAACCACTCCGGTTCCAAGAAGCGGTTCAAGATCACCGCCAACGGGAACGTCAAGGCGCAGGCGCGCGGCAAGCGCCACAACATGCGCAAGCGTCCGCAGAAGATGAAGCGGAACGCCCGCGGCACCATGGTGCTCACGCACATGGACGCGCGGATCATCATCAAGAACTTCCTGCGCGTCTGACGGAGGGATCGAACCATGGCCCGTGTGAAGCGGGGCGTCACGACCCACGCCCGTCACAAGAAGCTGCTGAAACTCGCCAAGGGTTACCGCGGCCGCAACAAGCTCGCCTACCGGATCGCGATCGAGAAGGTCGAGAAGGCGCTCCGCTACGCCTACCGCGACCGCCGCAACCGGAAGCGCGAGTTCCGCGGCCTCTGGATCCAGCGCATCAACGCCGGCGTGCGCCAGCACGGCCTGACCTACTCGAAGTTCATGAACGGCATGAAGAAGGCCGGCATCGACATCGACCGCAAGGTCCTGGCCGACATCGCCGCCCGCGAGCCCGACGCCTTCAAGGCGCTGGTCGAGCAGGCCCAGGCGGCGCTCGCCAAGGCGGCCTGACGCGCCACGGCGCGTCCGGTCGACGACGGACAGGGGGCCGGCCCCGGGCGGGGTCGAGCCCCCTTTTTCGTTTTTTCCCACAGGTGGCGTCATGGACGATCTGAAGGCGGAACTCCTGGCGGCGGTCGCGGCCGCGACCGATCTCGCGGCGCTCGACGAGGCGCGGATCGCCGCGCTCGGCAAGAAGGGCCGGCTGACCGACGCGATGAAGGCGCTGGGCGCGCTGTCGCCCGACGAGCGCCGCGCCCGCGGACAGGCGCTGAACGAGGTCAAGGACGCGGTCACCACGGCCGTCGAGGCGCGCCGGGCGACGCTGGCGCGGGCCGCACTCGCGGCGAGGCTGGAGGCCGAGCGGGTCGACGTGACGCTGCCCACCCGGGCCGAGCGCGCGGGCCATCTGCACCCGATCAGCCAGACGGTCGACGAGATCGTGGCGATTTTCGCCGACATGGGGTTCGCCCTGGCCGAGGGACCGGACGTCGAGGACGACTTCCACAACTTCACCGCCCTCAACTTCCCGCCGGGCCACCCCGCCCGCGACATGCACGACACCTTCTACCTGCCGGACCGGGCGGACGGCTCGCGCATGCTCCTGCGCACGCACACGAGCCCGGTGCAGGTGCGCTCCATGCTGTCGCTGAAGCCGCCGATCCGCGTCATCTGCCCCGGCCGGACCTTCCGGTCCGACTACGACATGACGCACACGCCCATGTTCCACCAGGTCGAGGGGCTGGTGATCGACGAGACGACGACGATGGCCCACCTCAAGGGCTGCCTCGTCGAGTTCTGCCGCACCTTCTTCGACGTGGACGACCTGCCGCTGCGCTTCCGGCCGAGCTTCTTCCCCTTCACCGAGCCCTCGGCGGAGGTCGACATCGGCTGTTCGCGCAAGGGGGGCGAGCTGAAGCTCGGCAACCACGGTGACTGGCTGGAGATCCTCGGCTGCGGGATGGTCCACCCCAACGTGCTGTCCGCCTGCGGGATCGACCCGCAGAAATATCAGGGCTTCGCGTTCGGGATGGGGATCGAGCGCATCGCGATGCTGAAATACGGCATCCCGGACCTGCGCACCTTCTTCGAGGCGGATCTCCGCTGGTTGCGCCACTACGGCTTCCTGCCGCTCGACATGCCCAGCCTCGCCCGCGGGCTGGTGGGGTGAGGCGGAAATGGCCGTCATCGGGACCGGTCTTGCGGATGATCCGCGCGTCCACTACGCTCTCCGACTTGGTCGCCCTCATTACGCCGTTGAGGACGCCGGCCTACGAGAGGGCCCCCGCGGGGGCCCTCGTACGTTTCGGGGTGAGGGATGGACCGCGTCGCCGTTTTCGTGGATGCGGGCTGTCTTTTCGCCCAAGGGTCCGCCGCCCTCCTTGGATCGAAGCGTACGCGGGAGCTTCTTGCGCCCGACGCGCCGGGGCCGAACGCCCGATCCGGCGCCCCCGTCCGGGAACCCGAACACGACAATTCCTCTGACACCCGCGTGATTCCATGAAGTTCACCCTCTCCTGGCTCAAGGACCATCTCGACACCGACGCCGACGTCGGGCGCATCGCCACGGCGCTGACGGCGCTGGGGCTGGAGGTGGAGGACGTGACCGACCGGGCGAAGGACCTCGCCCCCTACGTCGTCGCGCGCGTGGTCGAGGCGTTCCCCCACCCCAACGCCGACAAGCTGCGCGTCTGCATGGTCGATCTGGGCCAGGGCGAACCGCCGATCTCGGTCGTGTGCGGCGCGCCGAACGTGCGGACGGGGATGACCAGCGTCTACGCCCCTGCGGGCACCTACATTCCCGGCAAGGACCTCACCCTCGCCGTGCGCGAGGTGCGCGGTGTCGTGTCGAACGGGATGCTCTGCTCGGCGATGGAGCTGGGCCTGTCGGACGATCACGAGGGGATCATCGACCTCGCCGCCGACGCGCCGGTGGGCGCCGCCTACGCCGCGTGGGCCGGCCTCGGCGACCCGCTGATCGAGATCGCGCTGACGCCCGACCGGGCCGACTGCGCCGGCGTGCGCGGCATCGCCCGCGACCTCGCGGCGGCCGGCCTCGGCCGGCTGAAGCCGCTGGCGAAGGCCGAGCCGGTGGCGGGCACCTTCCCCAACCCGGTGCCCGTGCACCTGGACTTTCCGCCCGAGGCCGCCGGGGCCTGCCCCCTCTTCCTCGGGCGCCTGATCCGCGGCGTGCGCAACGGGCCGAGCCCCAAGTGGATGCAGGACCGGCTCACGGCGATCGGGCTGCGTCCGATCTCTGCGCTGGTCGACGTGACCAACTTCCTGACGATGGACGTGGCCCGCCCGCTCCACGTCTTCGACGCCGACGGCATCCGCGGCGGTGCCCTCACCGTGCGCCTCGCCCGCGCGGGCGAGACGCTGGAGGCGCTGAACGGCAAGACCTACGCGCTCGACCCGGCCGTCACCGTGATCGCCGACGCGCATGGGGTGGAGAGCCTGGGCGGCATCATGGGTGGTGCCCGCTCGGGCTGCACCGAGGCGACCGTGAACGTCTACGTCGAGGCGGCGCTGTTCGACACCGTCCGCACGGCCCAGACCGGCCGGCGGCTGGGCGTGGAGAGCGACGCGCGCTACCGGTTCGAGCGGGGCCTCGACCCCGACTTCGTGGCCGCCGGCATGGACTACGCCACCCGCCTCATCCTCGAGATGTGCGGCGGCGAGGCGTCGGAAATGTTCGTGGCCGGCACGCCGCCCGACTGGCGCCGGACCTACACGCTGCGCACCGACCGGGTGAGGACGCTGGGCGGGGTCGACGTCCCGGCGGCCGATCAGGTCCGCATCCTGCGCGACCTCGGCTTCCATGTGACCGAGGGCGAGCCGATGACCGTCGTGCCGCCGTCCTGGCGCGCCGACGTCCACGGCGAGGCCGACCTCGTGGAGGAGGTGATGCGCGTCGTCGGGTTCGACGCCATTCCCGCCACGCCGCTGCCCCGCACGTCGGCGATGACGCGGCCGGCGCTGGACGCGCGCCAGCGCCGCACCGCGTCCGTCCGCCGCGCGGTCGCCGCGCGCGGGATGGAGGAGGCGGTGACCTGGTCCTTCATGGCGGGCCCGCTCGCCGCCCGTTTCGGGCAGGTGCACGACGGCCTGCGACTGTTGAACCCCATCGCGTCGGACCTCGACGTGATGCGCCCCTCGATCCTGCCGAACCTGATCCAGGCCGCCGGGCGGAACGCCGACCGTGGCTTCCCGGACGCGGCCCTGTTCGAACTGGGCCCCCAGTACCGCACGCCGGAGCCCGCGGGCCAGCAGACGATGGCGACCGGCGTGCGCGCCGGCCTCGCCGTTCAGCGCCACTGGTCGGGCGCCCCGCGCCCGGTGGACGTCCACGACGCCAAGGCCGACGCGCTGGCGGCGCTGGAGGCGGCGGGGGCGCCGGTCGGCAACCTGCAGGTCACGACCGACGCGCCCGACTGGTACCACCCCGGCCGCTCCGGCACGCTGCGCCTCGGGCCCACGGTGCTGGCCCGGTTCGGCGAGACGCACCCCGAGGTGCTCGACCTCCTGGGCGCCAAGGGTCCGATGGTGCAGTTCGAGGTGTTCCTCGACGCCGTGCCCGCCCCGAAGAAAAAGGCCGGCACGGCCCGCCCGCTCCTCAAGCTCTCGGCCCTCCAGCCGGTCGTGCGCGACTTCGCCTTCGTGGTGGACGCCGCGACCGAGGCCGACCGCGTGGTGCGCGCGGTGCGCGGCGCGGACAAGGCGCTCGTGGCCGACGTCGCGGTCTTCGACGTCTATCAGGGGCCGGGCGTGGGCGAGGGGCGCACGTCGCTGGCGCTTTCGGTCACGCTCCAGCCGACCGAGAAGACCCTGACCGAGGCCGAGATCGACGCGGTCGGGCAGAAGATCGTGGCGGCGGTGGCGAAGGCGGTGGGGGGCGTGCTGCGGGGGTGACCACGCCCGCCCCTACTGCAGCGCCGGCACCAGCGAGGCCAGCACCAGCGCCGCCATGCAGACGTTGAAGATCCGGAGGCGCCGGCCGGTCGACAGGAACCGGCCGATCACCGTGCCGAACAGCGCCCAGACCGACAGGCAGGGGAAGGTCAGCACGACGAAGACCGCGGTGATGAAGGCCACCTGCGGCCCCATCGGCGCCTCGACCGTGGTGTAGGTCGCCAGCGCACCGAACACCGTCAGCCACGCCTTGGGGTTCACCCACTGGAAGAGGGCGGCGCGCCAGAAGCCGAAGGGGCCGGCGCCCGCCTCGCCGGCTTCGGGCCGCGACGCGGTCGCGACCAGCCAGGCGAGCCAGCACAGATACGCCGCTCCCACCCACTTCAGCACCACGTGGATCACCGGGTAGGTCGTGAAGACCGTGCCGAGGCCGAGGCCCACGGCGACCGTCATCGCCGGGAACCCGACGGTGATGCCCAGCATGTGCGGCACCGTCCGGCGGAAGCCGAACGTCGCCGCCGAGGCCGTCACCATCACGTTGTTCGGGCCCGGCGTGAGCGCCATCGCCAGCGAGAACGCCAGCAGCGACGGCAGGATGTCGAGCAATCAGGTCCCCATAAGCCGCAGGACGGCGCTTGCGTAGGCGGTCCAGACCATCGGCACGTCGGCGACCCGCGCCGCCTCGTCCGCCCCGTGGACGCCGCGGCACGTCACGCCGAACCCGCAGGTGGCGGGGATGCCCCGCGACGCGAGCAGGTTCGCGATGTTCGAGGGGCCGCAGACCTGCGGCGGCACCGGCTGCCCGGTGGCACGCGTGGCGCCCGCCACCAGCGCGTCGGCGAGCGGCGTTCCCGGGGCGAGGCGATAGGCGGGCCAGCTGTCGACCGGCACGACGGCCGAGGGGCGGGCGTGGTCCATGTCGCGGTCGAGGGCGGCGACGATGCCCTGCACATGCGCCGCCGCGGCGGCCGCGTCGAAGGCGGGGGTCAGGCGCACGTCGACCGACACGCGCGCCCGGTCGGGCACCATGGCATAGCCGGCCCCGCCCTCCACCATCGTGACGGTGAGCTTGGGCGGGCGCGGGAAATCGTCGCCGGGCGGCGGGGCGGGAAGGGGGGTGACGGCGAGCCGGTCGATGAGCCGCGCCGCCTTCACCACCGCGTTGCGCGGGGCGGGATTGGGATAGCCGGAGTGCTCGGCCACGCCGAAGACGTCGATCGCGGCCCGCCAGAACCCGCGCGCGCCGACGAAGACGGCATCGTTCTCCGGATAGCCGATCATCACGCCGGCCACGTCCGGCCGCCGGTCGAGGAACGCCTTGATCCCGCCGAAGCGGCCGGTGTGCTCGTCCGCGTCCGCCAGCACCACCAGCGTTCCGGCGAGGTCGGCGGCCTTCGCCTTCAGCGCCGCGGCGAGATGGAGGAAGAGGGCCACGCCCATCTTGCTGTCCGACGTGCCGCGCCCGACCAGCCAGCCGTCGCGCATCTCGCCGCCGAAGGGATCGGCGGTCCAGGCGCTGCGGTCGCCCACGGGGGCGGTGTCGATGCAGGCGTCGAGCACCCACGTCGGCCCAGGGCGCCCGCCGGGGACGGTCGCGACGAGGGCAAGGCCGTCCACCACCTCCGCGTCGAGGCCGAGGGCGCGGGCGATGGCGAGCCCCGTGGCGAGCACCCGGTCGGGCGGGTCGATGCCGCCCTGGCTGGGGCAGGCGACGAGGGCGCGGACCGAGGCGACGATCGCCTCGGTCGGGCAGGGGGGGAGCGTCACGGCATCCGGACGGTGGCGAGCGGGAGAACGCCGTCGGGGCGCTGTTCGAGCTGCACGCCCGCGCGCACGCCCCAGGTGACGTAGCTGAACATCAGCGGCACGTGGCCGACGCCGTCCTTGTGGCGCTGGAAGGCCTCCTTGATCAGCGCGTTGCGCCGGGTCACGTCGGTCTCCAGCTCGACGAGGCCGGTGATCTCGTCCACCCGCGGGTCCGTCCAGGCGCCCACGTTGAACAGGCCCGAGCCCGGCCCTCGCGTGTGCATCAGCGGGCGCAGGATGTCGGTCGCGTCCATGTTCCCGGGCGCCCAGCCCAGAAGATAGAAGCTCGTCTCCTGCCGCAGGACCCGGTTGAAGTAGATGCTCTTGGAGACCGCCCGCAGGTTCGTGCGGATGCCGACGCGGGTCAGCATGCCGGTCACCGCCTGACAGATCTCCTCGTCGTTCACATAGCGGTCGTTGGGGCAGTCGAGCACGACCGAGAAGCCGTTGGGATAGCCGGCCTCGGCCAGCAGCGCGCGGGCCGCGGCGGGATCGTGCGGCAGCGGCGTGTCGAGCGAGGCGTCGTAGCCGACCACGTCCGGGCCCATCATGACGCCCGCCGCCCGCGCCGCCCCGCGCATCGTGCGCTCGCGGATCGCCTGGGTGTCGATCGCCTGCCACACGGCGCGGCGCACCCGCACGTCCTTGAACGGGTTGCCGTCGGTCACGTCGCTTTCCAGCAGCGCCGCCCGGTGCTGGTCCATGCCGAGGAAGACGACCCGGTTCTCCGGCCGCTGGACCACCTTGAACTGGCCCGACGCCTGGATGCGCGCCACGTCGGCGATGGGCAGCGGGTCGATCACGTCGAGGTTCCCGGCGACGAGGCCGGCCACCCGCGTGGCGTCCGATGCGATGGGGGTGAAGACCACGCGCTCCACGTCGGCCCGCCCGCCCCACCAGGCGGGATTGCGCTCCAGCACCGTCTCCTGGTCCGCACGGCGGGCGACCAGACGATAGGGCCCGGTGCCGTTGGCGGCGGTGTGGGCGGGGTTGATCTGGTTGGCGCGCAGGTTGACGGGCTTCTCCGCCCCGTTCGCCTTGGCCCAGCCCTCGTCCATCACGTACCAGAACGCGAGCGTCGTCAGCAGCGCCGGATAGGGGCGCGCCAGCACGAAGTCGACGGTCAGGTCGTCCACCTTCTCCGCCCGGGCGACCGGGGCGAGGGTGTGAGCGAGGCCGGTGCCCTCGGTCTTGGTGCGGACGACGGAGAAGACCACGTCGTCGGCGGTCAGGTCCGCCCCGTCCTGGAACTTGACGCCCGGGCGCAGGGTGAAGCGCCAGCGCAGCGGCTCCACCTGCGTCCACGTCGTCGCGAGGCCCGGCTGGAGCTTCATGTCGGCGTCGAAGCGCAGCAGCGGTTCGTAGACGGCGCCCAGCATGCCGAGGGTGAAGATCTCGAACCGCCCGTGCGGGTCCATCGTCTCCGCGTCGCCCTGCGCCGCCCAGCGCAGCGTCTTCTGCGCCGCCACCGGCCCCGCCGCCGCGATTCCCGCCGCCAGCGCCGTCCCCAGGACGACCGCCCGTCCGATCCCCCGCATGTGCCCGAACTCCCCCGATGCTGCGTTGCGGCGGGATCTGACCATGCCCCGGACGGGGTGTCCAGACGGGCCGTGTGGAATTCAGGCGGCGGTGTTCACGGCCGATCCCCTCTGGCCCCGCGCCCGATAGGGTGGCAGAACGAAGGGGCATTCGTACAAAATCGACGGACCGACGCCCCATGTCCTACGCCATCCCGATCTGGCCCCAGCCCGCCCTGCCGGTCGCGGGGACCGATCAGACCTTCCCGGTCCGCCGCATCTACTGCGTCGGGCGCAACTACGCCGCCCATGCGCGGGAGATGGGGCACGATCCCGACCGGGAGCCCCCGTTCTTCTTCACCAAGCCGGCCGACACGCTGGTGCAGAACGGCGGCGTCATGCCCTATCCGCAGGCGACGAAGGACTTTCACCACGAGATCGAGCTGGTGGTCGCGATCGCGAAGGGCGGGCGGGACATCCCGGCGGCCTCGGCGCTGGACCACGTGTTCGGCTATGCGGTCGGCCTCGACATGACCCGCCGCGACCTTCAGGCCGAGGCCAAGAAGATGGGCCGGCCCTGGGACATGGCGAAGGGCTTCGACCATTCCGCGCCCTGCTCGGCCATCGTCCCGGCCGCGACCATCGGCCATCCGACGAAGGCGGCGATCTGGCTCAAGGTGAACGGGCAGGTGCGGCAGTCGGCCGACGTCGCCGACCTGATCTGGAACATCCCCGACACCATCGCCTACCTCTCCGGCCTCGTGGAACTGTTCCCCGGCGACCTGATCTTCACCGGCACGCCCGAGGGCGTGGCGGCCTGCGGCAAGGGCGACGTGCTGGAAGGCCACGTGGCGGGCGTGGGCGACCTCAAGGTGACGATCGGGTAGATTGTCGCCGACGATCCCGTCCGCGATGGAGGGTGCCGATGACCGCCGTGCCGAAGCCCTGGAGTGTTGAGCAGTTCGTCGCCTGGGAAGAGGAACAGGAGGACCGGTACGAGTTCGTGGACGGGGTCATCCGCATGATGGTGGGTGGCGCGGCTGCTCATTCGACGATCATCGGGAACGTCTTCTCTCTGTTGCGCCACCAATTGACGGGAAAACCTTGTCGGCCTTTCGTCGAAACCCCCAAGATCGTGACGGACCACTTCGCCGCGTACCCTGACGTCATGGTCGTCTGCAATCGCGTCAGCGATGCGACCACGGTGGTCAAGGACCCCAGCGTCGTTGTCGAGGTTCTCTCGAACTCGACCCGAAGCTACGATCTTTCTTCGAAGTGGGACGGCTACCGCCGGGTCGGTTCGTTGAGCCATGGGGTTTTTGTCGACAGCACCAAGGTCCGCGTCGACGTCTGGAGCCGCGACGGCACCGGATGGCACGTGGAGACGCTGGAGAGCCTCGACGCGGTCGCCGAGCTTCCCGCCATCGGTTGCCGGCTGGCGCTCGCCGACGTATACGCGGAGACGGAGATCCTCCCGCCCGCCTGAAAGGCCCTCCGTGCGCCTCGCGACCTGGAACATCAATTCCGTCCGCCTGCGGATGGACCTGCTACTGCGCCTGATCGAGGAGGAGGCGCCCGACGTCGTCTGCCTCCAGGAGACGAAGGTCCCCGACGGCTCCTTCCCGCACGGCCCGCTGGCCGAGCGCGGCTTCGTCCACACCGCGATCGCGGGGATGAAGAGCTACAACGGTGTCGCGATCCTCTCCCGCATCCCGCTCGCCTCCGCCGCGCAGCCGAACTGGTGCGAGCGGACCGACTGCCGACACGTCTCGGCCGTGCTGGCGAACGGGGTCGAGGTCCATTCCCTCTACGTTCCCGCGGGCGGCGACGAGCCGGACCCCGTGGTGAACGACAAGTTCGCGCACAAGCTCCGCTTTCTCGACGAGCTGACGGCGTGGATGCCCGGCGCCATCGCGCCCGACCGGCCGGTGGTGCTGGCGGGCGACCTCAACATCGCGCCTCTCGAGAGCGACGTGTGGAACCACAGGGCGCTGCTCGACGTGGTCAGCCACACGCCGGTCGAGGTCGAGCGCCTCGGGGCGATGCAGGCGTCGGTCGGCTGGGTGGACGCCGTGCGCCGCTTCGTGCCGGAGCCCGAGCGGGTCTACACGTGGTGGAGCTACCGCGCCTCCGACTGGGAGGCATCCGACCGCGGCCGGCGCCTCGACCACGTCTGGGTGACCCCGGCGCTGGCGCACGCCCTCAAGGGCCACAAGGTGCTGCGCGCCGCCCGGGGCTGGGCGCCGAAGCCGTCGGACCACGTGCCGGTGATCGTCGACATCGGTTGAAGAGGCGAAGTGCCCTCACCCTCTCCCGCGGTGCGGGAGAGGGTCGCCTCCCCTCACCGCCCCACGGCGTATCCCTGCGCGCCGCGGGGGTTGGCGCCCGCGCGCAGCAGCACGCCGTCCGCCCGTTCGTCGCGGATCACCGCCGACAGCCGCCCCTCCGACCACGCGTCGCCCATCGTCACCCGGTGGCCGCGGCGGCGCAGGTCGTCGGCCGACGCCGCCGGGAACCGGTCCTCCAGGAACAGCGCGCCGGGAATGCGGGAGCGGGGCCAGAAGGAATTGATCATGTGCTCGGAATGCCAGGACGGCGCGTCGATCGCCTCCTGGATGTCCTGGCCGTGGTGGAGGATGCGGAGCAGGAACGGGATCTGCCACTGGTCCTGCTGGTCGCCGCCGGGCGTGCCGAAGGCCATCCACGCCCGCCCGTCCTTCAGGGCCATCGACGGCGTCAGCGTGGTGCGCGGCCGGCGGCCGGGGCGGAGGGACGAGGCGAACCCCTCCTCCAGCCAGCACATCTGGAGCCGCGTGCCGAGCGCGAAGCCGAGGTCCGGGATCGTCGGGTTCGACTGGAGCCAGCCGCCCGACGGCGTGGCGGAGACGGCGTTGCCCCAGCGGTCGATCACGTCGACATGGCAGGTGTCGCCGCCGAGCGCGCCCTTGGGCGTCGGCACGGGTTCGACCGTCCGCACGAACGTCGGCTCGCCCGCCCCGGCACCCCGGCCGGCCGCCTGGCCGTCCTTCACCTCGTGCGGGGGCAGGCGCGGCGTGCGGCCGTCCGGCGCGCCGGGCACGAGGTCGAGCGAGGCCGTGCCGCCGATCAGCCGCCGGCGCGCCTCGGTGTAGGCGGGCGAGAGCAGGGCCGCGACCGGCACGTCCGGATCGTCGCCGTACCAGGCCTCGCGGTCGGCCACCGCCAGCTTGAACGCCTCCACGATCGTGTGGACGAAGTCCGGCCCCAGCGGGTCCATCGCCGCGACGTCGAACCCCGAGAGCAGCGCCAGCTGCTGGAGCAGCACCGGCCCCTGGCTCCACGCGCCGCACTTGGCGATCGTGAGGCCGGCGTAGTCGAGCGTGAGCGGATCCTCCCACCCGGCGCGCCAGCCCGCCATGTCGGCGCCCGTCAGCACGCCCCGGTGCGGACGGCCCGAGACGTCCATGACGTCCTGCGTCCGGCACCAGCGGTCGATCGCCTCGGCCACGAAGCCCTCGGCCCAGGCGGTGCGGGCGCGGTCGATCCGCCGCTCCCGGGTTCCGCCGCCGGCCTCGCCTTCCGCGACCACGCGGCGCCACGTCGTGGCCAGCGTCGGGTTGCGGTGCAGGCTCCACGCCGCCGGCGCCGCGCCGCCCGAAAGCCAAAGGGCGGCGGACGTCGGCCAGTCGCGTTCGAACATCGCCTTCAGCTGGGCGATGGAGGCGGCGACCCGGGGCAGGACGGGGTGACCGCCGTCCGCATAGCCGATGGCCGGTTCGAGCACCGTCAAGAGGTCCATCGTGCCGTGGTCGCGCAGCATGAGGAGCCAGGCGTCGGTGGCGCCCGGGATCGACGCGGCGAGGCTGCCCGTCCCCGGCACCATGTCGAGGCCCTCGGCCCGGTAGTGGGCGATGGTGGCGCCGGCGGGCGCCGGGCCCTGGCCGCAGAGCACCCGCGTCCGCCCCGTGGCCGCGTCGAATACGATGGCCGGCATGTCGCCGCCGGGGCCGTTCAGGTGCGGCTCCACCACCTGCAGCACGAAGCCGGCGGCCACGGCGGCGTCGAAGGCGTTGCCGCCCCGCTCGAGCATCGCCATGCCCGCCGCCGAGGCGAGCCAGTGGGTGGAGGCGACCATGCCGAAGGTGCCCTTCAGCTCCGGACGGGTGAGGATCACGGGTCGCGCTCCCTTTCGAAACGGCGGTTCGGTCGCCGGAACATGGACCCCACCCGCTGTGGGGGCAAGCGGCGGCGCGCAACCCTTCCCCGCAGAGCCGGCGCTTCACAGGCCGCGCACGCTCGCCCATGACTGTTGCCGATCCGCCCGTCCCCGTCCCCGGCCCCGTCCGCCCTCCATGACCGCCCTCGGCGCCGCCCCGTTCCGCCACGACCGGCTCGACGCCACGGCCGCGTCGGTCCTTCTGCTGTGCTGCGCGCTCTGGGGTTTCCAGTCGGTGGCGATCAAGCTCGCCACGCCCGGCATCCCGCCCTTCCTGCAGGCCGGCATCCGTTCGGTGATCGCGCTGGCGTTCCTCTGGGCGTGGTCGGCGTGGCGGGGCGTGCGGCTGATCGAGCGCGACGGCACGCTGGCCGCGGGGCTCCTCGTCGGCGCGCTCTTCGCGCTGGAGTTCGCCTTCCTCTACATGGCGCTGAACTTCACGACCGCGTCGCGCGCGGTGGTCTTCCTGTACACCGCCCCCTTCTTCACCGCCCTCGGCCTGCACCTGTTCGTGCCGGGGGAGCGGGTCCGACGGCACCAGGTGGTCGGCCTCGTCTGCGCCTTCGTCGGCGTGCTGGCGGTCTTCGCCGACGCGCTGGCGTTTCCGGACGCGACGATGCTGCTGGGCGACGCGCTGGCCCTCGTCGCCGCGGCCGGGTGGGCCGCGACGACGGTGGTGGTGAAGGGCTCGCGGCTCATCGGCATCAGCCCGAACCGCACGCTGGCCTATCAGCTCGCGGTGTCCGCCGCGGTCCTGCCGCTCCTGTCGCTCGCGACGGGCGAGCCCGGGATCGTGCGGCTGGACGCGGTGGTCGTCGGCTCGGTCCTCTATCAGGCCGTCGTGGTCGCCTTCGCCAGCTATCTCGCGTGGTTCTGGCTCATGCGGCACTACCCGGCGCCGCAGCTCTCCGCCTTCACCTTCTTCGCGCCGCTGTTCGGCGTGGCGGGCGGCGCCCTCGTCCTGGGCGAGGCCGTGGGGATCGGCCTCGTCGTCGGCGCGGTCTTCGTCGGCACCGGCATCTGGCTCGTCAATCGGCCGGTCCGGCGCTGACCGGCGGCAGGCCAGCCGGCAGGCCGGCCGTCACGGGAGCCGGCAGGGGGAAGGCGTCGAGCCAGACGGCGGTCTCCCCCGCCAGCCGGTCGCGCCCCGGGTTGTCGAAGGCGACGAGGATCTCCCGCCCGCCGCCGGGCGCGGCGCGCAGCGCGATCCCCTCGGCGTGGTCGAAGCCGATGCCGTTCGGCACGTCGAGCACCGCCTCCAGCGCCGTGCGCGGGACGATCTGCGGCTGCTCGGCCGCGATCGCGTCGCGCCAGCGCCAGACCTTCACCGGCCCGTCGAGGTCCATGGTCGGGCCGGCCAGAACCAGCAGGTCGCGCCCGTCGCGGAACAGCTCGCGGATGCCCAGCCCGTCGAGGTCGAGCATGTGCCGCACGTAGGGCTCCGCGCCCTTCGGCCCGAGGCGGAGCCGGTCGTCGGCGCAGCGCACCGGTGCCTCCAGCACGACCGCCCAGCCGCGTAACACTGGCCCCCGCAGGCCGAGGAACGCCCGGTCGCCGCAGACGGCCAGCCCCTCGATGTCGAGCCCGTTCTCCTTCGCCGGGATGCCGAGGAAGGGGGCGAGCGTCGGGTCCTTCGCCAGCGCCTTGGTCAGTCCGTTCCCGCCCTTGGAGAACTTGAGCCAGGCCGCCCGCCGCTCGCCGTCCGCCCGCACCGGAATGCGGTCGCCGTGCGTCAGCGGGATGCGGGCGAGGAGGTGGCGGTTCGCCTGCGCTTTCACCTGGGTCAGGCGCTCCAGCATCTGCTCGGGCGTCTGCTCCTCCGGCTTCGGGCGCCGGCGCGCGAGGCTGTGGGAGCCGACGACCCAGAGCCAGTCGCCCTCCACGTCCATCCCCTCGATGTCCACCTCGCCCTCGGCGTCCGGCAGGTCGACGAGGTCGTGCAGGCGGAAGGTGCGGTGGTCGCCGTAGCGGTCCGGCCCCTCGGCCGTCAGCCGCTCGATGGTCGCCGTCTCGTCCGAGGCGGCGAACAGGTACGGCCCGTCCGGCGTGATCACCGAGAGGTCGTTCCGCACCGCCTCGTCGATGTCGGCGTGGGCGTCGTGCCGCGCGAGGTCGAGCAGGACGCGGCGCGGCGCGCCCGCGCCCTTCATCTTTGCTTCACCGGTTCGGGGCATGATAGGGGTACTCCGTTCGATTTCGAAGGACATGACGATGGACATCACCGGTACCGATCCCGTGAAGGCGCAGCTCGCCCTCGTGGCGCTCAAGTCCGAGCGGCAAGGCCAGCAGGCCATCGCCGGTGTCGTCGGCCAGGTCCTGGAGCAGTCGAAGGCGATCGCGACCCAGGCCGCCGCCGGTCCTGGCCGCGGCAACGCGGTCGACACCAGCGCCTGAGGCCGGTGCCCGGGTCACCGGGCACCTCTCTCGTAAAGGGCGGCCCGGGTCACCGGGCACCTCTCTCGTAAAGGGCGGCCCGGGTCACCGGGCGGCTCCCCGTGTCGCGGGGGGAGAAGACGGTCGCGCCCGCCCCATCTCCCACAGCAGGATCGCCGCCGTCGCGGCGACGTTGAGCGACTGCACGGCGCCTCCGCCGGGCAGCGTCGCGACCGCCGCGCAGGCGTCGAGCGTGCGACGCCCGAGGCCATCCTCCTCGTTCCCGAGCACCAGCGCCACGGGCCGCGGATCCGACCCGAACCCGGCGAACGGCGCGCCCCGGCCGAGCGCCGTGCCCACGACCCGGTGCGAGCCCGACAGCCGGCGCAGCGCACGCGGCAGGTCGGTCGCCCGGCTGACCTCCAGGTGGAACAGGCCGCCCTCCGACACGCGATAGGCCGCCTCTGACGGAAGCGCCTGCGCCGGGTGGTCCGACAGGACGAGCCGGCGGATCCCGAAGAAGGCGGCCGAGCGGGCGATGGCACCGAGGTTGTGCGGGTTGCCGACCCCGTCCAGCACCAGCAGCGGGCCGTCCGCCGCATCCGCGTCGAAGGCGGGCACCGGCCGCGCCGTCATCACGGCCACGATGCCCCCGTGCATGGGCGTGCCGGCGATCTTCGCCAGCTCCTCCGCGCCGACGAGGCGATAGGGCCGCCGCAGCCCGGCGAGATGCACCGCCATGTCCCCCACCGCCGGCGCCGTCGCCTCGTCGAAGAACAGGCGCAGGATGCTGCCGGGCGCCGTCGCCTCCAGCGCGCGCACGGCCGGCAGCCCGCAGATCCGCACGGTGTCCGGCCGGTCCCCGGACGGAGGGGGGCGCGTCCGGGCGTCCCGGTCGCGGGGCCGCCCCCCGGGGGACGGGCGTTTCCCGCGTTGATCGCCACGCCCGATTTTTTGTACAACCATTTCGGGAAAATCCTCGCGGGGGACCGGACGATGAAGGAACTGCGCTGCTTCTGTCTCGGAACGCCCGAGGTGCTGGCCGCCATCGACTTCCACCGACGGCGCCAGCTCATCGAGCCGCTGCCGGGCGGGATCGTCGACGTGAGCTATGAAATGATGCCCGAGTTCAAGATGCGGATCACGCACCGCCTGGAGAAAGGGGCGTCGTCCTACGTCACCACCCTCGAGCACGACGAGGTGCTGACGTCGGTCGTCATCTGGCTGATTCGCCGCCGCATCCGCCTTCCCGCGCAGTCGGAGAAGATCCTCTACCTGATCGGCGGGTCGCTGTTCATCATGATCACCATAAACTTCCGCAAGAGCCTGCGGACCATCGTCGAGCGGACGGCGGAGGCAGCCTGAGGGCTCACGCCCGCCGCGCGGCGAGCGTCCCGGCGACCGCCGCCGCCGCGGCCG
>CANGXM010000041.1 GCA_947457845.1 Rhodospirillales bacterium
AGCCGATCCAGCCCGGCCGCGCGCCGTAGAGCGCCGCGACCTCGCGCACGAGGCGCAGGTTGCGCCACACCACGATCGCGGCGTCCAGCACGGCGGCGGGGCTGACCACGGTGCCGATCGCCGTGTCGCGCGCCGCGCGCGTGACCAGCGCATAGGCCCGGCGGTCGAGCGGGCGCAGAAGCGCGCGGTCTGTCAGCCGCATCGTCTCGACGTCGTCGAGCTGGTCGCCCGCGTGCCGGTCGAGGGTGTCGAGATGCGGCCGCAGGTCGGGGCGCCCGGCATAGAGCGCGCGGAGTTCGGCGAGCCACGCCGTGGCCCCGCCATGGCCCCCGGCGGCGGTCAGCCGGTCGGCCGTCGACCGCAGCCCGTCGATCCGGCCGAGGCGGACGAGGCTCCGCATCTCCCGTGCGACGAGGCCGACGAGCGCCGTCGCCGTGAGGCCGAGCAGCGCCGCCGTCGCCCAGCCGAGCACCTCGGACGTCAGGAAGGCGCGGCGCACGAGGTCCCATGCGTCGAGACCCATGCCGACGGCGACCAGACCGCCGACGCCCGCGGCCAGCCACGTGCCCGGCCGCCAGCGCCGTCGCGGCGCCGCCGCGGTCTGCGCGACGGGCTCCGGGACGCCGTCGCCGTCGTGACGGCCCGGATGGACCGGTTCCGGCAGGGCCCGCGCCTCGGCGGGATCGATCTCCGTCGGTGCCGTCCAGCGGGGGCGGGGGGGCGTGCCCGTCACGACAGCCGGTCCCCGATCAGGAAGTCGAGCGCCGCGTCGAGCCGCACGTGCGGCAGGCCCCGTCCGTCCGTCCCCAGACCCGCGGGCGGGTCGAAGGCGATGAACCGGTGCCGCGGCCCGTCGGGATCGTCGAGGTCGGCGAGGCGCTCCGGCAGGGTTCCCGGATAGAGGACCGTGGGCCGGCCGCCGCCCGGCCGGATGCCCTGCACGCAGTCCATCTCGATCCCCCCGACCGGTGCCCGCACGTTGGTCGT
Organism: Rhodospirillales bacterium; assembly: GCA_947457845.1. Taxonomy (GTDB): domain Bacteria; phylum Pseudomonadota; class Alphaproteobacteria; order Azospirillales; family Azospirillaceae; genus CANGXM01. The sequence continues at coordinate 988 of CANGXM010000041.1, forward strand.
CGACCGGACGGCGGCGATCGCCATCGCCTCCACCCGCGCGCCCTCGAAGCGGATCGACGTCCGCGCCTCGTCCACCGCCTCGCCGAGGAGGCGGCGCAGCAGCGCGTGCTGGCTGGAGGCGACGTGGTCGGCCTTGGTGGCCGCGAACAGCACCTTGTCGATGCGGCTGCGGAAGAGCCGCTCCAGCCACCCCGGACGGCCGTGGCGGAACCCCTCCATCCCGGCGACGAGCGCCGAGCGGAGGTCGCGCACCCCTTCCGCCCCGCCGTTCAGCGCGCCGAGCAGGTCGACCAGCACCACCTGCCGGTCGAGGTGGGCGAAGTGTTCGCGGAAGAACCGGCCGACGACGGCCCGCTTGTAGGCGTCGAAGCGGTCGGCCATCAGCCGGCCGAGCGTCCCTCGCCGCGCGCCGTCCGCCGGCACGGGCAGGGGGGCGAAGGCGAGCGCGGGCGCGTCCTTCATCTCGCCCGGTTCGAGGAACCGGCCGGGCTGGAGCAGGCTGAGCGGCGCGTCGGAATCCCGGCAGGCCTCGAGATAGGCGGTGTAGAGGCGGGCCGCGGTGCGCGCCGCCGCCTCGTCGGCCGGGCCGGCGGGATCGAGCGTGGCGAGGTGCGCCGCCCAGTCCCGCGCGAGGTCCCGGCGCACCGGGCGTTCGGCGAGCGCCAGCGTCTGCGCCGACCATGCGGCATAGTCCTGCCCCAGCATCGGCAGGTCCATCAGCCACTCGCCCGGATAGTCGACGATGTCGAGGACGAGGGTCGCCTCGCTCCCCATCCACTGGCGCAGCGTCGCGACCGGGCGGTAGCGGACCGCGAGGCGCAGGCGGCTCACCGCCCGGGTCGCATCCGGCCAGCGGGGCGGGCTGCCGGTGATTTCCGCGAGGCGGGTCTCGTAGTCGAAGCGGGGGACGGCGAGGTCCGGCTGCGGCTCCAGCCGGGCCGCGATCAGCCGCCCCTCGGCGGCGGGGCCGAAGAAGGGCAGGCGTCCCGCCCTCAGCAGGTTGTTCACGAGCGAGGTGACGAACACCGTCTTGCCCGATCGCCGCAGCCCCGTGACGCCGAGGCGGACCGTGTTCCCGAACAGCCCGCCCCCCAGCCTGTCGAACCCGTGGCGCAGGGGGTCGAGCCAGTCGGAGACGGCGCCGGTCACGTGGCGGGACCCTGGGAGAGGGGCACGGGCATCATCCGTGATCTCGGAAGGGCGGAGGCCGATTGCAATGGCCGGGCCGCCCTCACGCCTCCCGGTACAGGCGGCTCCGCCGGTACCAACCGCCCACCTCCTCGGCGATCACCTCCAGCACGGCGGCGACCGGAAGGGCGAGCAGCACGCCGCCGAACCCGCCCACCTGGCCGCCGACGAGCAGCGCCATGATCACCCAGACGGGGTGCAGCCGGATCCGATCGCCCACCAGCTTGGGCGACAGCACGCTCGATTCGATCACCTCCATCGCCGCGAACAGGGCGACCACCATCGCCGGCTGCCACCACGTCCCCGTCTGCAGGATCGCGACCGTCAGCGCCACGACGAACACGACCGCCTGCCCCACGATGGGGATCACCGAGAGGACACCCGCGGCGACGCCGATCAGGAGGCCGTAGGACAGGCCGATCAGCGTCAACCCGGTCGCGAAGACGACCGCCTGGACGATGACGACGAGCCCCTGTCCGCGGACCCAGCCGCCCAGCCGACGGCGCGACTTCGAGACGATGCGCAGGATCACCGGCGCGGAGTGCCTGGGAAGCAGGTCGGCCGAGCGGCGTTCGAGGGCCTCCCAGTCGCGCACGAGGTAGAAGGTGAGGAACGGGACGAAGAAGGCGACGAGGACCCCCTCGGCCAGGGTCAGCCCGAGGCCGACCAGCGACAGACCGGCGTTTCCCGCCTGGCCGACCAGCGTCCGGACGTCGAGGCCCTCGCCGCCGCCTGTCGCGATCCCGAAACGGTCCGCCAGCGGCGCCACGTTGGCGGAGGCCCAGGCCACCGCCCGGTCCAGAAGGTCGGGCAGTTGGCGCGCGAAGTCCACCGCCTGCTGGCCGAGGAGGGGAAGCAGGATCCCGACCGCGAGGAGGAGCAGGCCGAAGACCGCCACGGTCACCGCCGCTGCCGCGGCCGTCCGGCCCATGCCCCGCTCGACCAGCCGGCGGACGAGCGGCTCGAGCGCCATGCCGATCAGCAGGGCGGCCAGCAGCGGGGCCAGGGCGCCGCCGAGCCGATGGAGCGAAAAAAGGGTGACGGTGACGACCACGGCCCAGAAGAGCCATCGCCGCCACCCGTCGCCCAGTGGCGGGGAGGCATCGAGTTGCGGTGACACCCGCCATGAACACCGGCGTGCGCGGTTGGTTCCCGCCATTGCCGGGGCGGTCCCGACGGGCCACATGCGGCGGGGACCAGGGGGCGGCCGGGCACCACGCATGTTCATTGACGCATCGGACAGGATCGAGGGGAACGCCCCCGGTCTGCACTACGGCATGGCGGTCGTCGACGCGGACGGCGACGGCCGGGCGGAGGTGTTCGTGACCGGATTCGGCGAGCCCAACCGGCTCCTCGCCTGGGAGGGCACCGGGACCGCCGGCCGGCTGCGCGACACGATCCGCCCGACGCTGGCGGACGCCGGCCGCCGGTCGATCGGCGTCGCCGCCGCCGATGTCGACGGCGACGGGCAGGAGGAGATCTACGTCCTCAACTCCGACGCCTTCGCCGGTCCCAAGATGCAGTCCGACCGCTTGTTCGCCCGGTTCGGCGACCACTGGCTCGACCTGTTCGCCCAGCCGCAGAACCGGAGCGCCGCGAACCAGACGGCGGGCCGCTCGGTCTGCGCGCTCGACCGGTCGGGCCGCGGAATCTACGGTTTCGCGGTCGCGAACTACGGCGGTCCGCTGCGGCTCTACGAGATCGCGGGCGGCGGTCGCATCGCCGACATGGCGGAGGACGCCGGGATCGACGCGATGGGCGGGGGCCGCTCGCTCCTGTCGCTGCCGCTGGTCTCGGACCGGATGGACCTGTTCGTCGGCAACGAGGGCGGCCCCAACCACCTCTTCCGCAACCGGGGCGACGGGACGTTCGAGGACGTCGCCGCACGTCTCGGCCTCGCCGATCCCCACACGCACGCCCGCGGCGTGGCCCCGCTCGACGCCGAGGGGGAGGGGCGGTTCGGCCTCGTGCTCGGCAACTGGGAGGGGCCGCACCGGCTCTTCCGCCGCGCGGCGATCGCGACCTTCGTCGACGCGGCGCCCGATGCCTTCGCCAGCCCCTCGCGGGTCCGCACCGTGATCGTCGCGGACTTCGACAACGACGGCCACGAGGAGATCTTCGTCAACAACATCGGCCAGCCGAATCGCCTTTTCGCCTGGCGCGACGACGCCTGGGTCCGGATCGACTGCGGCGACGCCGAGGAGCCGCGCGGCCTCGGCACCGGGGCGGTCGTGGCCGACCTCGACGGCGACGGACGGCTGGAACTGCTGATCGCCCACGGCGAATCCGGCCGCCAGCCCCTGGCGCTCCACCGCCCCGTGCCGAACGGCAACGGCTGGATCCGGGTGCAGCCGCTGACCCCCGCCGGCGCGCCCGCCCGGGGTGCGGTCGTGCTCTGCCGGGCCGGCGGGCGGATCCAGGCGCGGGCGGTGTGCGCGGGTTCCGGCTATCTCTGCCAGATGGAGCCGGTGGCGCATTTCGGGCTCGGCCGGACGCCCCGGGTGGACGAAATCGAGGTCCGCTGGCCGACGGGTGCGGCCGCGGTCGTCCGCGATCCGCCGGCCGGACGCCTCCTGACGGTGCCCCACCCGCCGCTGTGACCGGTGTCCGTGATCGGGCCTTCCGCCGCGGGCGCGTTTGGCTAGACTGGCGAGCGTCCCAGTCATCGGAGCCGACGGCCGTGCAGATCCGCCATCCCTACCTTCTCTTCATCGGCGATGCGCCGGACCAGCTCGCGGCCAAGACGGCGGACGGCGTCGCCCAGTGGCGCCGGCACTGGTGCCTCGGCCAGCACCGCCTGCCCGGCTGCAAGGCCGACCTCGGCATGCCCGACCTGTCGATCGCCGCCGCCGCGCAGGCGGGGGCCAGAACGCTGATCGTCGGCGTGGCGAACCGGGGCGGCCGGTTCTCGCCGTCGTGGATCGAGACGATGCTGGCGGCGCTGGATGCCGGGATGGACATCGCGTCCGGCCTCCACAACAAGGTCTCCGACATCCCGGAGGTCGCGGCGAAGGCGGCGCAGCTCGGCCGGTCGCTGTTCGACGTGCGCCACCCGAGCCAGGAGTTCGAGATCGGCAGCGGCGCGAAGCGTCCGGGCCGGCGCATCCTCACCGTCGGGACCGACTGCTCCATCGGCAAGATGTTCACGGCGCTGGCGCTGGAGACGGAGATGCGGGCGCGGGGGATGAACGCGGACTTCCGCGCGACCGGCCAGACGGGGATCCTGATCGCGGGATCGGGCGTGTCGGTCGACGCCGTCGTCTCCGACTTCGTGGCCGGCGCGGTCGAATGGCTGACCCCCGCCAACGCCCCCGACCACTGGGACATCGTCGAGGGGCAGGCGTCGGTGCTGCACCCTTCCTACGGCGGGGTGACGCTGGGCCTCTGCCACGGCAGCCAGCCGGACGCGCTGGTGTGCGTCCACGAGCCGACGCGCCCGCACATGCGCGGCCTGCCCGGGCGGCCCGTTCCGTCGATCGCCGACACCATCGCCGCCCACGTCGCGGCGGCGCGGGTCACCAACCCCGCCTGCAAAGGCGTGCTGGGCCTCGCGATCAACACCGTCTCCATGTCCGAGACGGACGCCCACGCCTACCTGAAGACGGTCGAGGACGAGCACGGGCTGCCGGCGTGCGATCCGGTCCGCACGGGCTGCGCCAACGTCGTGGACGCGATCCAGAGGGCGTTCTGACATGCCGATCCTGACCGCGACGCCCGAGGACTTCCCGCTCCGCACCGTCTTCCGCATCTCCCGCGGGGCGCGCACGACGGCGGAGGTGGTGACGGTGGAGATCCGCGACGGCGACGCGGTCGGCCGGGCGGAATGCACCCCCTACAAGCGCTACGGCGAGACGCGGGAGGGGGTCGTCGCCGACATCCTGCGCATGGCCGGCCCGATCGGGGAGGGGATGAGCCGCGCCGATCTCCAGACGGCCCTGCCGGCCGGCGCCGCCCGCAACGCCGTCGACTGCGCGTTGTGGGACCTGGAGGCGAAGCGGACGGGGCGGCCGGTCTGGCAACTCGCGGGCCTGCCCGAGCCGGGGCCGGTCGTCACGGTGATGACCATCAGCCTCGACGAGACGGAGGCAATGGCGGCCCAGGCGGCCGCGAACGCGCACCGGCCGATGCTCAAGCTGAAGCTGACGGGGGAGGGGGACCTCGATCGGGTGACGGCGATCCGCAAGGCCGCGCCGGACAGCCGCATCGTGGTCGACGCCAACGAGGGCTGGTCGACCGAACACCTCGACCGCTACGCCGCCGCCTTCGCCGACCTCGGCGTCGAGATGATCGAACAGCCGCTCCACGCCGACGCCGACGCCGCGCTGGCGGGGCGCACCTTCCCGGTGCCGATCGGCGCGGACGAGAGCTGTCACACCGCCGACGACCTGCCGGCGCTCCGGTCGAAGTACCAGATCGTGAACATCAAGCTGGACAAGACCGGCGGGCTGACCGAGGCGCTGCGCCTTCGGGCGGCGGCGCGGGCGGCGGGGTTCCGGGTGATGGTCGGCTGCATGATGGGCACGTCGCTCGCCATGGCGCCCGGCGTGCTGGTGGCGCAGGGGGTGGCGTTCGTCGACCTCGACGGCCCCCTCTGGATGGCCCGCGATCGCGACCCGCCGCTGCGGTTCGACGGAAGCCTCGTGCACCCCGCCGATCCGGCGCTGTGGGGGTGAATTCAGCCGGGGCCGAGGGCGCGCACGACGGCGTCCGGCTCCCGGGCGATCACGCGGAGGAGGACGCGGACGGGACCAGTCGGCGTCCGGTGCCCCTGTTCATAGTTCCGGACCGTCTCGACCGAGATCCCGAAACGTGCGGCGAACGCCGATTGGGTCAGGCCCAATCGCTCGCGCATCGCACGGATTTCCATTGGGGAGGGGGCCGGGAAGACGCGGGTGGCACTGGCGAGAAGGTCGGCGCGCAGCGGCGGAGCGGTGTCAGGGTCGCGGGCCACCTGTTCGTCGATTTCGTCGTCGGTCGTCGCGTCGACGCGTGCCCAATCGACCGATTTCGGGTCGAACGTATCACGGGTACGCCGCACGATACTCATCGCGTTCACTCCTCTTGGCAGCGCGCAGGCTGATGATGCGTCGGACTCCGTCACGGTCCGTGTAGACACAGGCGAGAACCCGGCCGGCCCTCCACCATTCCGATCGAGACGATCCGTCGCTCGCCGTAGTCCTGTCGGCCATCATCGCGCTCGAGCGTCGGACGATCGAACAACGCCATCGCGACATCGAAAGGCAGACCGCGTTCGCGAGCGTTCCTGGCACTCTTCCGATCATCCCATTCGAACGGCATCACACCGCGGACCATCCAATGGGGCCGTCATCGACGGACCTCACGGCACCTTAGCCGATCCCGATCCCCAGCACCACGGACGGCAGGCTCTTCCCGTGCGGGTCGAGCGAGAGCGAGCGGGAGACGCCGCCCACCAGCGCCCCCTCCAGCACGAAGTTTCGGCCGTGAACATCTGCACCTGGCCCGAGATCACGTCGGTGATCGCCTGGGGCGAGCTGCGGTCGGGGATGACCGTCCGCTTGATCCCGGCCACGGAGGCCAGCATCTCGGTCGATAACGCCGCCCGGTCGACAGGGGCGGCCCACGGGTGCGATCCTTCCGCCCTCCAGCCCGATCCGCCGGACGCGCCCATGCATCACGACCACCGCGGAAACCCCGTCACGATCACGCGACCGGCGACGCTGGACGCCATCGACCGCTTCACGTCGGCGTTCCTCGCCTACGGCACCGACCTTCCGGTGATCCTGACGGCGGCCGAGGCCGACCCCGGCGCCCCCTACGCGAACGCCTGCGCCGCCATGCTCCACCTGTTCGGCGAGGACCGCGGCGGCCCCGACCGCGCCCGGCCCTTCGCCGAGGCCGCGGTCGCAGCCGGCGGGACGGAGCGGGAGCGGGCGGTCGCGGCGGCGACCATGGCGTGGGTCGCGGGCGACGGCGCCGTGGCGCTCGACCTCTACGAACGGGCGGCGCGGGCGAACCCCCGCGACCTGTTCACGGCCAAGGTGGCCCAGGTCCACGCGCTGAACGCCGGGGCGTTCGGGCGGATGCTCCGCATCGCGGACGCCGTGGGGCCGGCGAACGCCGCGGACGCCCACTGGCACGCCATGCGCGCCTTCCCGCTGGAACAGCTCCACCGGCTGGACGAAGCGGCGGCCGCGGCGCACACGGCCCTCGCCCTCGATCCGTCCGAACCCTGGGCCCACCACGCGCTCGCCCACGTGATGGAGACGCGCGGGCAGGTGGACGACGGCATCGCGATGATGCGGGCGGCGTCGTCCCACTGGGAGCGGCTCAACTCCTTCATGAAATGCCACAACTGGTGGCACCTCGCCCTCTACCACCTCGACCGCGACGAGACCGACGAGGCGCGGCACCTCTTCGACACGCGGATCTGGGGGGTGGAGAAGGCCTATTCCCAGGACCAGGCCGGGGCGACGGCGCTGCTCGTCCGATTGGAACTTATGGGCGTGACGGTGGCCGACCGCTGGGCCGCCGACCGCTGGGCCGACGTGGGCGCCCACGTCGCGGCGCGCGGGCACGACCACGTCCTCCCCTTCCTCGACCTGCACTACGTCGCCGCACTCGCCCGCACCGACCCGCCGGCCGCCCGTGCCTACGCCCGGGGGATCGCGGCGCACGCCGGGGGGCGGGCCGGGCGGGAGCGGGAGGCGTGGGACGTCGCGGCGGCACTCGCCCGCGGGATCGTGGCGCAGGCGGACGGGGACGGGGAGGGGGCAGTGGCGGCGATGGCCCCCGTCATCGCCCACCACGCCAAGGTCGGCGGCAGCCACGCCCAGCGGGACCTGTTCGACCAGATCCACGAGGCCGCCCTGATCCAGGCCGGGCGGTGGGAGGAGGCGGCGCTTCGGGTGGGGCTGCGGCGGTTGACGCGGCCGGGCACGCCGCATCTGGGGCGGACGATGGCGCGGGTGGAGATGGGGTTGGGGGCGTGAGGGGGGCGGGAAGGAAAACAGTAAACTGTCACTGATTTTGGCTGTCACTGATTTTCCGGCCTTCGAACGAGGGAGGTCGGCATGCGGATCGCGTGGATGGCGCTGGCGGCGTGGGTGGGCCTGGTCTTTCCCGTGGCGGCGTTCTACCTCGACGTCGAGGACGAGGCGATCGAGCGGGCGCTCGACGTGGTGCGGGTGCGATCGCTGGCGGTCGGTGACCGGGCGATCGTGAGCCCGTACGACTTCTGCCGGGGCGGTGACGGATCGCTGCAGCTGCGGACACGGGCGCTGCTGAGCCGGAAAACGCGGTGACAGTTTACTATTTCGGTGACGAAAACGGAACCGCGGTGACAGTTTACTATTTCGGAACCGCGGTGACAGTTTACTATTTCGCGGCCGGTACGCGATTACGGTGACGAATTACCGATATCGTTTCCGGGCGCACCGCACCCTCTCCCCCTGAAGGGGGCGAGGGGAGGTCGGCTCCTTCTCCCCCCACTCACTTCCAGATCGGCTTCCCCGACCCCGGCAGCCCCAGCCGCCCCCACATCCCCGACACCCGGTCGACCACGTCCTGGTCCATCCTGAGCTGCTGGCCCCACTCGCGCTTCGTCTCGGGCGGCCATTTGTTCGTGGCGTCCATGCCGACCTTGCCGCCCAGCCCGCTCTCCGGGCTCGCGAAGTCGAGGTAGTCGATGGGCGTGCCCTCGACCAGCGTCAGGTCCCGGACCGGGTCCATGCGGGTCGAGATGGCCCACATCACGTCCTTCCAGTTCCGGCAGTCGATGTCGTCGTCCACGACGATCACCCACTTCGTGTACATGAACTGCCGCAGGAACGACCACACGCCCATCATCACGCGCTTGGCGTGCCCGGGATACGCCTTCTTCATCGAGACGACGGCGATGCGATAGCTGCACCCCTCGGGCGGGAGCCAGAAGTCCACGATCTCCGGGAACTGCTGGCGCAGCAGCGGGATGAACACCTCGTTCAGCGCCTCGCCCAGCACCGAGGGCTCGTCGGGCGGGCGGCCGGTGAAGGTGGAGAGGTAGATCGGGTCGCGGCGCATGGTGATCGCCGTCACCTGGAACACCGGGAACGGCTCGACCGAGTTGTAGTAGCCGGTGTGGTCGCCGTAGGGCCCCTCGTCCCCGTGCTCGTCGAGGCTCACCAGCCCCTCGATCACGATCTCCGCCTGCGCGGGCACCTTGAGCGGGATCGTCTTGCAGTCGACCAGCTCGACCTTCTTGCCCCGAAGGAGCCCCGCGAACTGGTACTCCGACAGCGTGTCGGGCACCGGCGTCACGGCGGCGAGGATCACCCCCGGGTCCGCCCCGAGAACGGCCGCGGCGGGCAGCGGCTCCCGCTTGCCCGAGGCGCCCCAGCGGCGGTGGTGCTGCGCGCCCCCACGGTGCTTCAGCCAGCGCATGAGGGTGCGGTCGCGCCCCAGCACCTGCATGCGGTAGATGCCGAGGTTGAAATCGTCCTCACGGCTCCCGGATGGGCCCTTGGTCACCACCAGCGGCCAGGTGATGAGCGGCGCGGGCTCCCCCGGCCAGCAGGTCTGGACCGGCAGCGACGTCAGGTCGATCGCGTCGCCGGTCAGCACGATCTCCTGGCACGGTGCCGAACCCACGGTCTTGGGCCGCATCGACAGCACCGACTTCGCCAGCGGCAGCAGCTCCAGCGCCTGCGCGATGCCGCGTGGCGGCTCCGGCTGGCGCAGGAAGGCCAGCGTCTCGCCCACCTGGCGCAGTTCCGAGGGCTCCCGGTCCATGCCCCAGGCGACGCGCTCCACCGTGCCGAACAGGTTGACCAGCACCGGCATGGGCGAGGGGCGGCCGTCGGCCATCACCGCGTTCTCGAAGATCACCGCCGGCCCGCCCTCGGCCAGAAGGCGGGTCTGGATCTCGGTCATCTCCAGCACGGTCGACACGCGCTCCTTCACGCGCACGAGGCGGCCGGTCTTCTCGAGGTGCGCGACGAACTCGCGCAGCGAGGCATAGGGCATGGGCTATCCGACGACGTTGCCGGCGACGAAGGCGGCGAGCACCAGCCACCCGGTCCAGCGGTTGGACTTGAACATGACGAGGCAGTTGGCCGGATCGTCGATCCGCCAGCGGGCGACCTGCCAGCCCATCTGGACAGCGGCGGCGGCGATGCCGAGGAGGAAGACCGGGTGCAGGTCCGCCGACAGCCCCGCCGCGACGAGGCCCGCGACGGTCACGGCATAGAACCCGCCGACCCAGGGCCGCGAGGCCGCCCCCAGCCGCCGGGCCGACGACTTCACGCCGATCAGCGCGTCGTCGGACTTGTCCTGGTGGGCGTAGATGGTGTCGTAGCCGAGCGTCCAGGCGATGCCGGCGACGTAGAGCATCACCGCCGGCCAGCCGAGCGTGCCATGGACGGCCGTCCACCCCATCAAGGCACCCCAGTTGAACGCGAGGCCGAGGAAGAACTGCGGCCACCAGGTGATCCGCTTCATCAGCGGATAGGTGAAGACCAGCACCAGCGACAGGCAGCCGAGGCCGATCGCGGTCCACGGGAACTGGAGCAGGACGGCGAGGCCCAGAAGGAGCTGGAGCAGGAGGAAGGCGATGGCACCCTTCACCGTCACCTGCCCCGACGGGATCGGGCGGTGGCGGGTGCGCTCCACCTTGCCGTCGAAGTCGCGGTCGAGGATGTCGTTGACGGTGCAGCCGGCCCCGCGCATCACCACCGCGCCGATCGCGAACAACGCCATCCACCACACGGACGGCCAGCCGTCGGTCGCCAGCGCCGTCGACCACCAGCAGGGAAACAGCAGCAGCCACGTGCCGATCGGCCGGTCCAGCCGGGCGAGGCGCGCATAGGGGCGCGCGACCGCCGGCAGCCACCGGTCGACCCAGTCGCCCCGGCGGATGTCGGTGTGGCCGGTGCGGGCGGCGTCGGTCATGGGTGGAAGCGGTTCCCGAAGGGCCCCCTCACGCCGCGGTCCCGCCGACCGTCAGCCCGTCGATGCGCAGGGTCGGCTGGCCCACGCCCACCGGCACGCCCTGGCCTTCCTTGCCGCAGGTGCCGATGCCGGGGTCCATCGCGCTGTCGTCGCCGACCATCGCGACCTTGGTCAGCGCGTCCGGCCCGTTGCCGATGATGGTGGCGCCCTTCACGGCCGGGCCGATCTTCCCGTCCTCGATCAGATAGGCCTCCGAGGCCGAGAACACGAACTTGCCGTTCGTGATGTCCACCTGCCCGCCGCCGAAGTTGACGGCGTAGAGCCCGCGCTTGACCGAGGCCACGATCTCGTCCCGCGTGCGGTCGCCCGATCGCATGACGGTGTTGGTCATCCGCGGCATCGGGTGGTGGGCGTAGGATTGGCGGCGGCCGTTGCCGGTCGGGCGCATGTCCATGAGGCGCGCGTTCATCCGGTCCTGCATGAAGCCGACGAGGATGCCGTCCTCGATCAGAACGGTCTGCTGGGTCGGCGTGCCCTCGTCGTCGACGGTGAGCGAGCCGCGGCGGCGGTCGATCGTCCCGTCGTCCACCACCGTCACGCCGGGGGCCGCCACCCGCTGGCCCATCAGCCCGGCGAAGGCGGAGGTCTTCTTGCGGTTGAAGTCGCCCTCGAGGCCGTGGCCGATGGCCTCGTGCAGCAGGATGCCCGGCCAGCCGGGACCCAGCACGATGGGCATCTCGCCCGCCGGTGCGGGGACGGAGCCGAGGTTGACCAGCGCCTGCCGCAGCGCCTCGTCCACCTGCGCCCGCCAGTTGGCCTCGGTCAGGTACTGGGCGTAGGTGACCCGCCCGCCGGTCCCGTGCGAGCCCGATTCCTGCCGGTCGCCCTCGCCGACGACGACGGACACGTTGACGCGGACCAGCGGCCTCACGTCGCCCACGCGCAGCCCGTCGCCGCGCATCACCTGCACCGCCTGCCACTCGCCGGCGATCGAGACGGACACCTGCCGCACCCGCGGGTCCTTCGAGCGGGCGTAGGCGTCGATGGCGGCCAGCGTCGCGACCTTGTCGGCGAAGGGCATCTCCGACAGCGGGTTCGTCTCGTCGTAGAGGCGCCGGTTGGTGCCCGCCGGCGGGCCGGCCAGCGTGCCCGAATGGCCGGCGTGGACCGCGCGCACGGTCGCCGACGCGCGGCGGATCGCGTCCTCCGACAGGACCGAGGCGTGCGCGTAGCCCGTCGCCTCGCCCGAGACGGCGCGCAGGCCGAAGCCCTGGCTGACGTCGAACGAGGCCGAACGGAGCTTTCCGTCGTCCCAGACGAGGCTCTCGGACTGGGCGTATTCGAGGAACAGCTCGCCGTCGTCCGCCCCGCGCAGCGTCTCGGCGACGAGCGCTTCGGTGCGGGCGCGGTCGAGGCCGGCCTTCGAATAGAAGAGATCGTCGGTCAGGGCGAGGCTGGACATGGGGTGGCGCTCCCGGGCTCCGGTCCGTCGGAGAGTGGCCCTCGGGCGCCCCCGCGGCAAGGGGCGGCGCGCCGACCCTGTCGCGGGGGCGCCCGATGCTGGGCCACGCAGGGCGTCGCTCTCGCCGATGCATGCGGCGGACTGTCCGTGCCGTTGTCCCGGACCGATCCGCACGCCATCGTCCTCGCTCCGGGTCGTGGTCGGGTCCTGCGACGATCGGACATCGTCGGGCCGGCGCTGCGTCGTTGAGCCCGACGGGGCGATCGGGGTAGTGTCGGACACGAAACGAAGAACCTCGTGCCGGCATCCCCCGGGTACGGCGGTCGAACTTTGGACGTGGGTTGGGCATGCGAGCCAAGCGATCGGGCGCCTTCGGCGCCGTCCTGCTGTCCGTCTTCTGCTGGGCGTCGGCCGCGATGGCCCAGGCGCCGGTCGACTGGCAGCTCGGCCTCCAACGGGCGGCGACGCCCGTCAAGCAGCAGATGGAATCGTTCCACGATCTGCTGATGGTGATCATCACCGCCATCACGATCTTCGTGCTGGGCCTCCTCGTCTACGTGGCGATCCGGTTCCGCGCCTCCGCGAACCCGGTCCCGTCGAAGACGACGCACAATACGACCATCGAAGTCCTGTGGACGGTCGTCCCGGTCATCATCCTCGTGGTGATCGCGGTCCCGTCGTTCCGGCTCCTCTACTTCATGGAGAAGGCCGAGAACCCGGAGATGACGATCAAGGCGACGGGCTACCAATGGTACTGGGGCTACGAGTACCCCGACCACGGCGGCCTCACCTTCACCGCCAACATGCTGCGCGACAACGAGATCAAGCCGGGCATGAAGCGGGTGCTGGAGACCGACAATCGGGTCGTCGTTCCGGTGAACACGACGGTGCGGGTCTACACCACCGCGGCCGACGTCCTTCACGCGTGGGCGGTTCCGTCCTTCGGCGTGAAGAAGGACGCGGTGCCGGGACGCCTGAACGAGACGTGGTTCCGCGCGGAGCGCGAGGGCGTCTATTACGGCCAGTGCTCGGAGATCTGCGGCACCAACCACGGCTTCATGCCGATCGCCGTCGAGGTCGTCTCCAAGGCGGCCTTCGACGCCTGGGTGAAGAAGGCCCAGGGCGGCGACTACACCAGCCCGGCGATGGCCGCGATGAACGCGCCGTCGCCGAACCAGACCGCCCAGGTCTCGAACTGAATCCGTTCCGGAGGGTACAAGCGATGGGCCAGGGTGCCGCGTCTCACGCGCACGACGACCACGACCACAAGCCCGGCTTCGTGGCGCGTTGGCTGTTCTCGACCAATCACAAGGACATCGGGACGCTCTACATCATCTTCTCGGTGATCGCCGGGCTGATCGGCGGCGTCTTCTCCGTCATCATGCGGATGGAGTTGCAGGAACCCGGCATGCAGTACCTGGCCGACGGTCAGGTCTGGAACGTCTACATCACCGCGCACGGCCTGATCATGGTCTTCTTCGTGGTGATGCCGGCGCTGATCGGCGGGTTCGGCAACTGGTTCGTGCCGCTGATGATCGGCGCGCCGGACATGGCGTTCCCGCGGCTCAACAACATCTCCTTCTGGCTCATCGTCCCGGCCTTCCTGCTGCTGCTGGGCTCGGCCTTCGTCGGCCAGGGTGCGGGGACGGGCTGGACGATTTATCCGCCGCTCTCCTCGGCCGGCCCCGGCGGGCAGTCCGGGCCTTCGGTCGACATGGCGATCTTCGCCCTGCACCTCGCGGGCGCCTCGTCGATCCTGGGTGCGGTCAACTTCATCACCACGATCTTCAACATGCGCGCACCCGGCATGACGCTGCACCGCATGCCGCTGTTCGTCTGGTCGATGCTGGTCACGGCGTTCCTGCTGCTGCTGGCGGTGCCGGTGCTGGGCGGCGCCATCACCATGCTGCTGACGGACCGCAACTTCGGAACCCACTTCTTCGATCCGGCCGGCGGTGGCGACCCGGTGCTGTTCCAGCATCTGTTCTGGTTCTTCGGCCACCCTGAGGTCTACATCATGATCCTGCCGGCGTTCGGGATCGTGAGCCACATCGTGGCGACCTTCTCCAAGAAGCCCGTGTTCGGCTATCTCGGCATGGCCTACGCGATGGTCGCGATCGGCGTGGTCGGGTTCGTCGTCTGGGCGCACCACATGTTCACGGTCGGCCTCGACGTGGACACCAAGGCCTATTTCACCGCCGCCACGATGATCATCGCGGTGCCGACGGGCGTGAAGATCTTCAGCTGGATCGCCACCATGTGGGGCGGGTCGATCCGGTTCGACACGCCCATGCTGTTCGCGATCGGCTTCATCTTCCTGTTCACGGTCGGTGGCGTGACGGGCGTCGTTCTGGCCAATGCGGGCATGGATATCGTGCTGCACGACACCTACTACGTGGTCGCGCACTTCCATTACGTGCTGTCGCTGGGCGCGCTCTTCGGAATCTTCGCCGGCTGGTACTACTGGATCGGCAAGATGTCGGGCCGCCAGTACAACGAGACGCTGGGGCGCATCCACTTCTGGCTGTTCTTCATCGGTGTCAATGTGACGTTCTTCCCGCAGCACTTCCTGGGTCTGGCCGGCATGCCGCGCCGCATCCCGGACTATCCGGACGCGTTCGCGGGCTGGAACTACATCTCCTCGCTGGGCTCCTACATCTCCTTCGCCAGCGCCATCCTCTTCGTCTTCATCGCCTTCCACACGCTCCTGGCCGGCCGTCGCGCCGCGCCGAACTACTGGGGCGAGGGGGCGACCACGCTCGAATGGACGGTGTCCTCGCCGCCGCCGTTCCATCAGTTCACCGAACTGCCCCGCGTCCGCTGACGCCGGGGTGCGACAAGGGGGCCGCGTCGTTCGCTCGGCGCGGCCCCATCTGATGATGGGTTCCCGCTTCGTCCGTTGATGCCGACATGACCGACACCACCCTCGACGCAGCCCCCGCCCCCGCCGCACCGGTCGCCGCCGGGGCCGACGTGCGCGACTTCGTCGACCTGCTGAAGCCGCGGGTCATGTCGCTCGTGGTCTTCACCGGGTTCGCCGGGATGTGGGTGGCGCCGGGCTCGCTCCACCCGGTCATCGCCCTCGTGGCCATGATCTGTCTCACCATCGGGGCCGGGGCCGCCGGGGCGATCAACATGTGGGCCGACCGCGACATCGACGCGGTCATGTCGCGCACGCGCGCCCGCCCGATCCCGTCCGGCCGCGTCTCGGCCGACGCGACGCTCACGTTCGGGGTCGTGCTGTCGGTCTTCTCCGTCCTGGTGATGGGCCTCGCGGTGAATTGGGTGG
This sequence comes from Rhodospirillales bacterium, assembly GCA_947457845.1. GTDB lineage: Bacteria > Pseudomonadota > Alphaproteobacteria > Azospirillales > Azospirillaceae > CANGXM01. The sequence continues at coordinate 16,833 of CANGXM010000041.1, forward strand.
CCGCGGCCATCCTGGCGGGCGCCAACCTCTTCTACGTCTTCGTCTACACGATGTGGCTGAAGCGGCGGACCCCGCAGAACATCGTGATCGGCGGGGCGGCCGGCGCCTTCCCGCCGATGATCGGCTGGGCGGCGGTGACCGGCGACGTCTCGCTGGCCTCCATCGTGCTCTTCCTCATCATCTTCATGTGGACGCCGCCGCACTTCTGGGCCCTGTCGCTCTATGCCCGGGACGACTACGCCACCGCGAAGATCCCCATGCTCCCGGTCGTCGCCGGCGAGCGGGAGACCAAGCGGCAGATGCTGGTCTACACGGTGCTGCTGTTCCCGATCGGGCTGATGCCGACGGTCCTCGGCGTCGCCGGCTGGCCCTATTTCGTCGGCGCCTTCGTGCTCGGCGGGCTCTTCGTCGTCGCGGCCGTGCGGGTCCTGCGGGAGCCCGGGGCGGCGGTGAAGCCGGCCAAGCAGATGTTCGCCTATTCCGTCCTCTACCTTTTCCTCATCTTCACCCTCCTGATCGCCGACCGGTTCGCCCTGGCGCTCGCCGTCCGGCCGTTCGGCGCGATGGGCTGAGGAGGCGACGATGACCCCCTCCACCGACGTCGATCCCGCCGAGGCCGCCCGCCGCCTGCGCAACCGGAATCGTGCCGTGCTCGCGGTGCTCCTGGCGCTGGTCGTGCTGTTCTACGCGGTATCGATCATCAAGATGACGGGACCCTGAGCCATGGCGACGCTTCGCCGCCGCAATGTCACGGTGATGCTGAGCCTCGTGGGGCTGGTCGGCTTCATGACGGGCCTGTCCTTCGCCGCCGTGCCGCTCTACGACCTGTTCTGCCGTGTCACCGGCTTCGGCGGGACGACCCAGGTCGCGACCGCCCTTCCCGAGCGCGTGGTCGACCGGCAGGTCCGGGTGCGCTTCAACGCCGACGTGAACGGGCAGCTCGGCTGGGCCTTCCGGCCCGAGGTGCGGGAGGTGACGGTGCGCCCGGGCGAGCCCACAACCGTCCTCTACGTGGCGCAGAACACGTCGAAGGCGCCGGTCGTCGGCACCGCCACCTACAACGTGACGCCGGAAAAGGCCGGCATCCACTTCGCCAAGATCCAGTGCTTCTGCTTCACCGAGCAGTTGCTCCAGCCCGGCGAGCGGATCGAGATGCCGGTCACCTTCTTCGTCGATCCCTCGATCGCCGACGATCCCAAGATGGGGGACGTGACCACGATCACGCTCTCCTATACGTTCTTCCGTGCCGCCGACCAGCAGGCGGCGGTGCGGGCGCAGGCCGTCGTGGCGGCCACCCCGAACTGACCTGACACGCGGACGGACCAGACCGATGGCAGCCGAGACCCACGCCACAGCCCACGCCCCGGCGACCGACGGGCCGGGCGTCCCGCACCCCTACCACCTCGTGAACCCCAGCCCGTGGCCGATCCTCGGCGCCTTCGCGGGCGGCCTGCTGGCCACCGGGCTCGTGATGTTCATGCACGGCAGCGGGCCGGTCCTCATGGCGCTGGGTTTCGCGGCCATCATCGGCGTCATGTTCGGCTGGTGGCGCGACGTCCTGAAGGAGTCGGTGAAGGAAAAGGCGCACAGCGCGGTCGTGAAGATCGGCCTGCGCTATGGCATGGCGCTGTTCATCGCCTCGGAGGTGATGTTCTTCGCCGCCTTCTTCTGGGCCTACTTCGACGCCGCCCTGTTCCCGAAGGCCGCGACCGGCGGCGTGTGGCCGCCGGTGGGCATCGAGACGGTGCCGCCCTTCGGCCTGCCGTTCATGCTGACCCTCATCCTGCTCCTGTCGGGCACCACGGTGACGGCCGCCCACCACGCCATCCTCGAGGGCGACAACAAGCAGGCCGGGCTGCAGCTCGCGCTCACCGTCGGCCTTGGGGTGCTCTTCACCGGCTTCCAGATCTACGAATACACGCACGTCCACTTCGGCTTCACCGACGGCATCTACGCCTCGACCTTCTTCATGGCGACGGGCTTCCACGGATTCCACGTGTTCATCGGGACCGTGTTCCTGGCCGTGTGCTGGTACAGGGTGTCGCGCGGCCACTTCACGCCCAAGAACCACTTCGGCTTCGAAGCGGCGGCCTGGTACTGGCACTTCGTCGACGTGGTCTGGCTCTTCCTGTTCATCGCCATCTACTGGTGGGGTGCGGGCACGGTCACCCATTGATCGGCGCCGACCCGTCCGTCGGGCTCGCCACCGCAGCGCTGCGGTGCGCGTGCCCACGGTGCGGGCGGGGAGCCCTGTTCGCGGGATTTCTCGACGTCCGGGAACGGTGCCCGGACTGCGGCCTCGACCTGCGTCGCCATGATTCGGGCGACGGGCCGGCGGTCTTCCTCATCTTCCTCCTCGGGTTCCTGGTGGTGCCGCCGGCGCTGATCGTCTCGCTGCGCGTCGATTGGCCCCTTTGGCTTCATGCGCTCGTCTGGTCCACCGTCATCCTCGGCGCCACGGTGGGGCTGATCCGGCCGGTCAAGGCCCTCACCGTCGCGATCCAATACCGCTATCGCCGATCGGAACTGGGGCCGTCATGAGCGCGCCGCTGCACGCCGACGCCGGCGGCCGGCGTTTCCGCCCGTCTCCCGGCTTCACGCTGTTCGCGCTCGGCTGTCTCGTCGTGCTGATCGGTCTCGGCACGTGGCAGCTCGAACGGCTTGCCTGGAAGGCCGACCTCGTCGACCGGATCGGGCGGCAGGTCGCGGCCCCGCCGGTGCCCCTGCCGGGCGCGGTGTCGGACGCCGCCGCCTGGGACTACCGCCGGGTCGCCGTCACCGGTCGCTTCCTGCACGACCGCGAGATGCTGGTCGGCGGCAAGCCGCTCCACGGTCGCGTCGGCTGGCACGTCGTGACCCCGCTCGAGCGGGCGGACGGCGGCGGGAGCGTCCTCGTCATGCGGGGCTGGGTGCCCGACGACCGGCGCGATCCCGCCCGCCGGGCCGAGGGGCAGGTGACGGGCGCCGTGACGGTCGAGGGCATCGCCCGGATCCCGGCGCCGCGCGCCTGGATGCAGCCCGAGGACCGGCCGGCGGAGAACGTCTGGTACGTCGTCGACGTCGCGAAGATGGCCGCCGCCGCGCGCCTCGCCGGCCCCGTCGCGCCGGTCGTCGTGGAGGCGGGACCGCAGCCGGTGCCCGGCGGCCTGCCGGAGGGGGGGCGGACCCGTCTGTCGATCCCGAACAACCACCTCCAGTACGTCATCACCTGGTACGGCCTCGCCGGGGCGCTGGTGGCCGTCTGGATCGCCCGGTCGATCCGCCGCCGACGCGCCGACCCGGAGGAGACCGCCGGATGATCGTGTCGGACACCTATGCCGAGCTGACGCGACGCTTCGCACGAATGCAGGCGCTGGCCGAGGCCGTGGGCCTCCTCGACTGGGACACGCAGGTGGTGATGCCCGGCGGCGGGGCCGAGGCGCGGTCCGACCTGATGGCGACGCTGCGCGTGCTGCGGCACGAGATGCTGACCGCACCCGACCTCGACGACCTGCTGGACCGCGCGGACGACGGTGGCGACCCCTGGCGCCGGGCGGACCTGCGGGAAATGCGGCGCGACCGGCTGCACGCGACCGCCCTGCCGGCCGACCTCGTCGCCGCGAACTCCCGCGCCGCCTCGCGGTGCGAGACGGTCTGGCGCACGGCGCGTCCGGCGTCCGATTTCGCCGCGATCCGCCCGTCGCTCGACGAGGTGGTCCGCCTGCAGCGCGAGATCGCCGCCGCCAAGTCCGAGCGGCTCGGCCTTGCGCCCTACGATGCGTTGCTCGACCTCTACCAGCCCGACGGGCGGTCGGCGGAGATCGACCGCCTGTTCGACGCGCTGACCGGAACGCTCCCCGGCCTGCTGGGCGCGGTGCTGGAGCGGCAGGCCGCGCGCCCGGCGCCACCGTCGCCCGACGGTCCCTTCCCGGTGGAGGCGCAGCGGGCGCTGGGTGTCGCCATGATGGCGGCGGTGGGGCTGGAGCCCGACCGCACGCGCCTCGACGTCAGCGCCCACCCGTTCTGCAAGGGCCTCGCCGGCGAGGTGCGGATCACCACGCGCTACGACACGGCCGATTTCACGGGCGCGCTGATGGGCGTGCTGCACGAGGCCGGTCACGCCCTCTATCACCGTGGCCTTCCCGACGGGGCGCGCGACCAGCCGGCGGGCCGCCACCGGGGCATGGCGATCCACGAGAGCCAGAGCCTCATCGTCGAGATGCAGGCCTGCCGCTCGCCCGCCTTTCTCGGCTGGCTCGCCCCGCGCGCGGCGGACGCCTTCGGGGCGTCGGGCCCGGCCTGGACGCCGGCGAACCTGGTCCGCCTCTATGGGCGGGTGTCGCGCGGGTTCATCCGCGTCGAGGCGGACGAGGTGACCTATCCCCTCCACGTGATCCTGCGCTATCGGCTGGAACGGGCGATGATCGCGGGGGACCTCGCCGTCGCCGACCTGCCGGCGGCCTGGGCGGAGGGCATGCGCGACCTCTTGGGCGTCGTCCCGCCCGACGACCGGCGCGGTTGCCTGCAGGACATCCACTGGCCGACGGGCGCGTTCGGCTATTTCCCCTGCTACACGCTGGGCGCCCTCGGCGCGGCCCAGCTCTTCGGGGCGGCGCTGCGGGACGAACCCGGCATTCCGGACGCGTTGGGGCGGGGGGACTTCGCGCCGCTGGTCGGCTGGCTGCGCCAGCACGTCCACGCCCGCGCCTCGTCGGTCGATCAGGCGACCCTGATGGTGGAGGCGACGGGCCGGCCTCTGGGGGTGGAGGCCTTCCTCGCCCACCTACGCCGGCGCTACCTCGACGCCTGACCGGGCCGCGGCCTCAGACCTGGCCCGGCGGCACCACGCGGCAGTCGCTGCCGCGCGCCGCGATCTGGCGGCACGCCTCGGCCGCCTGCCGGGCGTCGAGGCCCAGGAGGCGGGCGCGGAAGAGGGTGCCGGCGTTCGTGTCGCCCTCCATCGCCGTCGGTCGGGCCGTCCGCAGCATGTCGGGCACGATGGCTGTCGCCGCCTGCACGGCGCGGTCCGCCTGCTCGCGGGTGCGGAAGGCGCCCACCTGGACGCCCCACACCTCGCCCTGACGGCTCGCGACCGTCACCGCCGGCGCGGCGGG
>CANGXM010000042.1 GCA_947457845.1 Rhodospirillales bacterium
CGCCCTGGCCCCCGCCCCGTCGCACGAGGTCGTGGTCGTCGGCGCCGGGCCGGCGGGCATGGCGGCGGCTGCGACCTGCGCGCGCCTCGGCCTCGACACGGTCCTGCTCGACGAGCAGCCGGGCCCCGGCGGCCAGATCTGGCGTGGCATCACCGCCACCCCCGTCCGCCGCGGCACGATCCTCGGGTCCGACTACTGGGACGGCGCGCGGCCGGCGGACGATCTCGCCGCCAGCGGCGCCCGCCACGTGCGTGGGGCGACGGTCTGGAGCCTGTCGCGCGACCTCGAGATCGGGGTGACGGTCGGCGGCGCCGCCCGGCCGGTCGGGGCCCGCCACGTGATCCTCGCGACCGGCGCGCTGGAGCGTCCCTTTCCCGTGCCCGGCTGGACGCTGCCCGGCGTGATGACGGCGGGCGCGGCGCAGATCCTGCTCAAGACGTCCGGCCTCGTCCCCGACGGGCCGACGGTGATGGCGGGGACCGGGCCGCTGCTCTGGCTGCTGGCCTCGCAGATCCTGGCGGCGGGCGGCCGGGTCGACGCCATCCTCGACACCACGCCGAAGGGGAACCGGGCGCGCGCCGCCCGCCATCTCTGGCCCTTCCTGCGCTCCCCCTACCTGACCAAGGGGCTGGCGCTCCTCCTGGCCGTGCGGCGGCGGGTGCCGGTCGTCGCGGGCGTCACGGACCTGCGGATCGAAGGCGACGGGCGGGCCGAGCGGGTCGCCTTCCGGGCGGGCGGGCGGGCGCGGACGATGCCGGCGGGGCTCGTCCTGCTGCATCAGGGCGTGGTGCCGAACACGAACCTCGCCATGGCCGCCGGCGTGTCGCACCGCTGGGACGACGAGCAGCTCTGCTGGGTTCCCGTGCTCGACGCCGACGGCCGCACGGACGTGCCGGGCGTGGCCGTCGCGGGCGACGGGGCGGGCATCGGCGGGGTCTGGGCGGCGGTGGCGCGCGGGCGCATCGCCGCCTTCGCCGCCCTGCGGGCGCTGCGGCCGACCGCGTCGGTCGGCCCCTCGGAAGAGGAGGTCGCGGCGCGGACCGACCTCGCGCGGCACATGGCCGGACGGCGCTTCGTCGACCTTCTCTATCGGCCGGGGGCGGAGACCCGGATCCCGTCCGGCGACACGGTCGTCTGCCGCTGCGAGGAGGTGACGGCGGCCGCGATCGTGGAGGCGGTCGGACAGGGGGTGCAGGGCCCGAACCAGATGAAGGCCTTCCTGCGCTGCGGCATGGGGCCGTGCCAGGGCCGGCTCTGCGGCCTGACGGTCACGGAACTCGTCGCCGACGCGCGCGGCGTTCCGCCCGACGCCGTCGGGCACTACCGGATCCGGCCCCCGGTGAAGCCGGTCACGGTGGCGGAGATCGCCGCCATGCCGCAGACGGAGGCCGCCGTTAAGGCGGTCGTGCGGGGCTAGGCGGCGATGGCGACCCCTCCCACGATCGCGGTGATCGGCCTCGGCGCGGCGGGCACGGCGCTCGCCGCCGACCTCGCGGGGCGGGGCGTCCCCCGCATCCTCGCCCACGACGTCGACCTGGCCCTCGTCGCCTCGGTCCGGCTGGCGGGCGGCGTGCGGGTCGAGGGCATGGGCGGGCCGGTGCTGTCGCGGGTGACGCTGCCGGGGTCGTCCGCCGCCGCGGTGGCCCGGGCCGACGTCGTCTTCGTGGCGACGACCGCGGACGCGCACCCCGCCGTCGCCCGGGACGTGGCCGCGGCGCTGCGGCCCGGCACCGTCGTCGTCCTCTACTGCGGCTACGTCGGCGGCACGCTCGTCTTCCGCCGGGCGCTCGCCGAGGCCGGCGCGGACCCGGACGCGGTGACGGTCGTCGAGACGATGAACACCATCCACCTCTGCGGCGCGATGGCGCCGGGCCGCGTCTTCGTCTCGGCGATGAAGCGGTGGCTGGAGGTGACGGGGCCGACGCCGGACGACACGGCGACCGCCCTCGACCGCCTGGGCGGCCTCCTGCCCGAGTTTGTTGCCGGCCGGCACCTGCTGGAGACGGGGCTGAACAACCCGAACCCGATCGGCCACGTGCCCGCCGCCACCTTCGGCTTCGCGCTGATGGACGCGGCGGACGGGCCGGCGACGACCGGCGTGCTCCACTTCGACGAGCTGTTCGGCGACCGGCTGCGCGCCGTCTCCGCCGCGCTCGACGCCGAGCGCCTCGCGCTCATGGCGGCGCTGGGGCTGCGGGGCCTGTCCCGGCCGGACTTCGCCGCCCGCGCCTATCCGCCGGGATCCCGCCACGCGGGCGACGTTCCCCGCTTCGGGCGCAAGCTGCTGCGCCGGCACGTCTTCGAGGACGTGCCCTGCGCCATCGTCCCCTATGTCTGGCTGGGCGAGCGGGCGGGACTCCGGATGCCCGTCTCCCGGGCGCTCCTCGACGCGCTGTCGCTCGCGACGGGGGTCAGCTTCGCCGTCGTCGGCCGGACGGCGGACGCCCTCGGGGAGGCGGCGGTCGACCGGCTCCTCGCGACGGCCGGGAGGGCCGCACCATGAACGATCTCGTGCTCCACGGCGGAACGGTCGTGCTGGAGGGGGGCGTCGAGCGGGTCGACGTCGCCGTGCGCGACGGCAGGATCGCCGCCATCGGCGCCGGCCTCGAGGGGCGGGAGCGGATCGACTGCGCGAGCCTCTGCATCCTGCCGGGCGGCGTCGACAACCACTGCCACATCGCGCAGAAGCCGACCTCGAACGGCCGCAACGCCGACGACTTCGTCTCCGGCACCTCCTCGGCCGCGGTCGGCGGGACCACCACGGTGATCTGCTTCGCCAAGCAGGAGCCGGGCGAGGACCTGCGCGACACGGTGGACGCCTATCGCGAGGCGGCGACGCGGGCGCTGGTCGACCACGCCTTCCACGTCGTCGTCTCCGACCCCTCGCCCGCGGTGCTGGCGGAGGAGCTTCCCGCCGTCGTCGGCATGGGCGTGCGGTCGTTCAAGGTCTTCACGACCTACGACGGGCTGCGCCTCGCCGACGCCGACCTTCTGGCCGTGATGGACGCGGCCCGGCGCCTCGGCGCCCTCGTGGCGGTCCACGCCGAGAACGACCAGGCGATCCGCCACGGCGTCGCGCGGCTGCTGGCCGAGGGGCGGACCGAGGCGATCGCGCACGCGCTGTCCCGCCCGTCGATCGTCGAGGCGGAGGCCGTCGGCCGGGCGATCATGCTGTCCGAGGTCGCGGGCCAGCCGATCCAAATCTTCCACGTGACCGGCGCCCTGCCGGCCGACGCGGTGGCGGCGGCGCGGGCGCGCGGCGTGCGGGTCTACGCCGAGACCTGCACCCACTACCTCACGCTGACCGACGACGCGCTGCGCCAGCCGATGGCCGAGGCCGCGAAATTCATCTGCTCGCCGCCGCTGCGCCCGGCGGCGGATCGCGACGCGCTGTGGGCGCGCCTCGCCGACGGAACCCTCCAGATGGTCTCCTCCGACCACTCGCCCTACCGGATGGAGGACCCGCTGGGCAAGCTGAAGGACGGGCCGGACACCGCGTTCAACCGCGTGTCGAACGGCATGCCCGGCCTCGCGACCCGCCTGCCGGTCCTCTGGGACGCCGGCGTCGCGACGGGGCGGATGGACCTCGCCGCCTTCGCGCGGCTGACCGCGACGAACCCGGCGAGGCTCTACGGCCTCTACCCGAGGAAGGGCGGCATCGCCGTGGGGGCGGACGCCGACCTCGCGGTCTGGGACCCCGCCCGCCGGGTCACGCTGCGCGCGGCCGACCTGCTGAGCGGGGCCGGCTACACCCCCTACGAGGGCCGGACCGTGACGGGCTGGCCCGTCCTCGTGCTCTCGCGCGGGACGGTGATCGCCCGCGACGGGCGTGTCGCGGTGGCGCCCGGCCGCGGGCGGTATCTGTCGCGCGATCCCTATCCCTTTCCCGATCTCTGACGCCCGGCGACCGACCGGGCGACCGTTCCCACCGCAGACCGAGAGGAGCGACCGATGAAGAGCATTCTGGACCGGACGGCGACCGTCACCCGCGCCGTCGCCCTTGCCGCGTCCCTCCTGGTGCCCTCGCTCGCGACGGCGGCCGACCTCCGCGTTGGGGTCGAGGGCGCGCCGACGGCGATGGACCCGCACTGGCACAATTTCGGCCCGAACAAGTCGCTGCACGCCCACGTCTTCGAGACGCTGATCCGGCGCGACGCGGACATGAAGCTGGAGCCGGCGCTGGCGCTCTCCTGGAGCGCGGTCGATCCGCTGACGTGGGAGTTCAGGCTCCGCCCCGGCGTGAGGTTCCACGACGGCAGCACGCTCACCGCCGAGGACGTGGCCTGGACCATCAACCGCGCCGCGACGCTCCAGAGCGGGGCGGCGACCTACGCCCTCTATCTCCGCCAGATCAAGGCGACCGAGGTGGTCGACCCGCTGACCGTCCGGTTCCGGACGGAGCAGCCGTTCCCGCTGATGCCGGCCTATCTCTCCACCATCTTCGTCATGTCGAAGGCGAACGGGGAGAAGTTCACCGCCGACGACATGAACCAGGGCCGCGGCGTGATCGGCACCGGCCCCTACCGCTTCGTCTCCTGGGTCCGCGGCACGAGCGCCGACCTCGCGCTGTTCCCGGACTACTGGGGGCCGAAGCCCGAGTGGGACAAGGTTTCGGTGCGCAGCATCCCGACGCCGGGCACCCGCCTCGCAGCACTTCTGGCCGGCGACGTCGACATCATCGACGCGGTGCCCAGCCAGGACATCGCGCGGCTGCGCGGCGACCCCAAGCTGGCGCTCTACACCAAGCCGTCCACCACCATCCTCACCATGTTCCCGGACCACCGCCCGCGGCCCTCGCCCAAGGTGCTGGACAACGCCGGGAAGCCGATGACGGTCAACCCCATCGCCGACGTGCGGGTGCGGCGCGCGCTGTCGATGGCGATCAACCGCCAGCTGCTGGCCGAGCGCGTGCTCGACGGCCTCGGCACGCCGACGGGCCAGTTCCTGCTGCCGGGTGCGTTCGCCCACCTGCCCGACGTGGCCGTGCCCGCCTTCGACCCGCAGGCGGCCCGCCGCCTGCTGGCCGAGGCCGGCTATCCCGAAGGGTTCCAGCTGACCATCAACTGCCAGAACAACCGCTTCATCAACGACGAGCAGATCTGTCAGGCGCTGGGGCAGGCGTTCGCCCGCATCGGCATCCGCACCCAGGTCGAGGCCCTGCCCCACACGGTCATGATCGCCGCCGCCGGGCGGGGCGAACTCAGCCTCTTCATGCACGGCTTCACGATCGAGACGGCGGAGCCCAGCTCCTACCTGCAGGCCTCGCTGGCGACCGCGAACCCGGCCCGCGGCCGGGGGGCGGTCAACCGCGGCGCCTACACCAATCCCAGGCTGGACGCCGCCCTCGACGCCGCGGTGGCCGAGATCGACGACGCGAAGCGCGAGGCCGCGCTGCGGGAGGCGACCCGCGTCGCGCTCGACGAGGTCGCGCTGATTCCGCTCTACCACCAGCTGAACTCCTGGGCGACGCGCGCCGGGATCGCCTACGTCCCGCGGTCGGACGAATCCACGCTCGCCCTCTTCGTCCGGAGCGCGCGATGAGCGCCTACACGCTCCGCTCGGCCACGTGGCCGATGCCGACGCACCATCCGCGGGTGATCGGCACCCGCCACATGGTCGCCTCGGCCAACTACCTCGCCGCCCAGACCGGGTTCCAGATTCTGGAGGCGGGCGGCAACGCGATCGACGCGGGCGTGGCCGGCGGCATCGCGCTGGGCGTCATCCAGTGCGAGTTCGTCCATTTCGCGGGCGTGGCGCCCATCATGGTGCGGATCGCGGGGACGGGGGAGACGTGGACCGTCTCCGGCCTCGGAACCTGGCCCGCGATGGCCTCGGCCGCGCACTTCCGGCGGGAGCACGGCGGGCGCATCCCGCCGGGCATCCTGCGCGCGGTCGTGCCCGCGGCGCCCGACGCCTGGATCACCGCGCTGGAACGCTGGGGCACCATGAGCTTCGGCGAGGTGGCGCAGGCGGCCATCCGCTTCGCCCGCGAGGGGTTCCCCGTCTCCTCCTTCGCGCAGGAGATGATCGCCGACGCCGAGGCCGCCTTCCGCCGCTATCCCCAGAACGAGCGGACGTTCCTGCCCAGGGGCCGGCCGCCGGAGCCCGGCGAGCTGCTGGTGCAGGCGGACCTGGCCGATACGCTGGAGTTCCTCGCCGCCGAGGAACGGGCCGCGGCGAAGGCGGGCGGCCGCCTCGCCGGCCTCGCCGCCGCGCGGCGCGCCTTCTACGACGGCGAGATCGCGGCGAAGATCGACGCCTTCCACAAGGACAACGGCGGCTGGCTCCGGCGCGGCGACCTCGCGTCCTTCCGGGTCGACGTGGAACCGGCCATGAAGGTGCGGTTCGGCGACGTCGACCTCTACACCTGCGGGCCCTGGTGCCAGGGCCCCGTGCTGGCCCAGTCGGTGCGGATGCTGGACGGCGTGGACCTCAAGGCGCTGGGCCACAATTCGCCGGCCTACGTCCACCGCCTCGCCGAGACGCTCAAGCTCGCCTTCGCCGACCGGCACGCCTACTACGGCGATCCGAAGTTCGTTCAGGTGCCGATGGACCGCCTGCTCGCCGACGACTACGTCGCGGCCCGGCGCGCCCTGGTCGACCCCGAGCGCGCCACGCCGGGCATGCCCGATCCCGGCGACGCGGCCGCGCTGGGCCTGACGGGCCGTCGGGTGACGGTGCCCGAGGGCACGGTCGAATGGACGGAGATGGAGCCCGACACCTCGTACCTGTGCGTCGTCGACCGGCACGGGAACCTGTTCTCCGCCACGCCCAGCGACGGCACGTCGGGCGGGCCGATGGTGACGGGCACGGGGCTCGTGCCGTCCAACCGCGGGGCCCAGTCCTGGACCGACCCGGACAACCCCTCCTGCCTCGCGCCCGGCAAGCGCCCGCGCCTCACGCCCAGCCCCGCCATCGCCGTGCAGGGCGCGCGCGCCATGCCCTTCGGCACGCCCGGCAACGACGTGCAGCCGCAGGCGATGCTGCAGGTGTTCCTCAACACCTTCGTGTGGGGGATGACGCCGCAGCAGGCGATCGAGCAGCCGCGCTTCGCCACCACCAGCTTCCCGCGCTCCTCCGATCCGCACGAGTATTTCCCCGGCCGGTTGGAGATCGAGATGCGCTTCCCCGAGGACGTCGCCGACGACCTCGCGCGGCGCGGCCACCAGATCCAATGGTGGCGGCCCTACGACTGGCACGCCGGCTGCGTCAGCGCGATCGTCCACGACCGCGCGACCGGCCTGCTGGAAGGCGGCGCCGACCAGCGCCGCCCCGGCGGCGTCGCCGGCTGGTGAGCGGGACCATGGCGGGGGCGGACGGGCGGCGGACGATCGAGGGGGGCGAGATCCTCTACGCCTTCCACCCCGACCTCGCCGCGCAATGGACGGTGCGGCCGGGGGAACCGATCCTCGTCCGTTGCCCGGACGGCGTCGGCGGCGTGATCCGCGATCCCGGGGACCGCTACCACGCCGTCGACTACGACCGGGTGAACGGCTGCGTCGGCCCGATCGCGGTCGAGGGGGCGGAGCCGGGCGACCGGCTGGTCTTCGCGATCGAGGACATCACGGTGCCGCAGGCCTGGGGCTACGTGCTGGTCATCCCGAAGTTCGGCCTGCTCCAGTCGCACGTGGACGAGGCCGCGACCCGGATCGTCCCCATCGCCGACGGACGGGTGCGGTTCGGCGGCCTCTCCATCCCGCTGGACCCCTGCATCGGCACGATCGGCACCGCGCCCGCCGCCGGGCGCTTCTCCACCGTGATCCCGCACGACCACGGCGGGAACATGGACACGACCGCCATCCGCAAGGGCGCCCGCGTCCATTTCCCGGTGAACCGGCCCGGCGGGATGCTGGCGCTGGGCGACCCGAAGGCGGTGATGGGCGACGGGGAGGTCTGCGGCACCGGCGTCGGCGTGCCGATCGACGTCGCCGCGCGCATCTCGCTGGTGAAGGGGGGCCGCCTGCCCCGCCCGGTGATCGAGACCGCGGACGACTGGCAGTTCGTGGCCAGCGCCGACACGCTGGAGGCGGCCTGCCGCCTCGCGACCGAGGACCTGATCGACGCGCTGGTGCGCGCCGCCGGCCTGTCGTGGACCGACGGCTACATGCTGGCCAGCCTCGTCGGCGACCTGCGCATCAGCCAGGTGGTCGACCCGCTCATGACGGTGCGCATGTGCATCGCCAGACGATACCTGCCGGCCATCGACGCGCCGGCCTGATCCCGCCCACCCGCAACCCGACACGGAGACACGCCATGCGATCCCGCCTCCTCGCCCTCCTGCTCGCCACCGCGTGCATGGCGCTGCCCGCCGCCGCGCAGACACAGTCGGAGATCCGCATCGGGCTCGGCGACGATCCCGGCTCGCTCGACCCGGCGACGAACGCGAGCTTCGTCGGGCGCATCGTCCTCCAGTCCGCCTGCGACAAGCTGGTGGACATCGACGTGGACGGGAACATCGTGCCGATGCTGGCGACGTCCTGGGACTGGGCGGCCGACGGCAAGAGCGTGACGATGAAGCTGCGCGAGGGCGTGGTGTATCACGACGACACGCCCTTCGACGCCGAGAGCGCCAAGGGCAACCTCGAGCGCTACCTGACCATGCAGGGCTCCCGCCGCCGGCCGGAGATCGAGGCGATCGAGAAGGTGGAGGCGATCGGCAAGGACACCATCAAGATCAGCCTGAAGGAGCCCTCGGTCGCCCTCCTCGCCCTCTTCACCGACCGTGCGGGCATGATGGTCAGCCTGGCGGCGTTCGAGAAGGCCGGCGTCCAGGCCTTCGCGAACCGGCCGATCTGCGCCGGCCCCTACCGGGTGGCCGACTTCAAGCCGCAGCAGAGCGTGACGCTCGAGCGGTTTCCCAAGCACTGGCGCGCGTCGGCCTATTCCTTCGACCGGGTGACGTTCGAGCCGTTCCCGGACAGCAACGTGCGGCTTCTGAACCTGCGCTCGGGCCGGCTCGACCTGATCGAGCAGGTGGCGCCGACGTCGCTCGCCTCGGTGGAGGCGGACCCGAACCTGCGGATCACGGTCGGCCAACAGCCGGCCTTCACCATGATCCAGTTCAACCTGACCGCCCCGCGGGCCAGCGAGGCCTTCGCCAAGCATCCCGAGGTGCGGCAGGCGTTCTCGCTCGCCATCGACCGCACGGCGCTCAACCAGGTGGTCTTCTCCGGCCGCTACGTGCCCGGCCACCAGCCGTTCCCGCCGGGCAACTTCTGGTTCGACGAGACGAGCCCCGCGCCGCAGCCGCGCGACGTCGCCAGGGCCCGGGCGCTGCTGCGCCAGGTCGGCGTCCCGAACCCGACGCTCGAACTCCTGATCTCCACCAACTCCGAGCACATGGAGGTGGCCCAGGTGGTCCAGCAGATGGTCGCCGAGGCGGGCTTCCGGATGGAAATCCGCACGATGGAGTTCATCGCCATGCGGAACGCCGCCCTCCAGGGCAACTTCCAGGCCTACATGGTGCCCAGCGCCGGCCGCGTGGACCCGGACCTGAACATCTCGCTGTTCATCGCGTGCGGCGTGGCCAACAACGTCGGCAAGTACTGCAGCCAGGAACTCGACGGGCTCCTGGCCCAGGGCCGGGCGGTGGCCGACCGCAACGCGCGCAAGCCGATCTACCAGAAGGCCGTCCAGACCATCCAGCGGGACGCCCCCATCATCTTCCTGTTCAACCAGCGCAGCGCCTTCGGGCACAAGGCGGTGGTGCAGGGCTTCAAGGGCTTCCCCGACGGCATCGTCCGCCTGGAGGGCGTCACCAAGGTGGCGGGGCGTTGAGCCCAGCGGGCGACACGCTCCTCTCGGTCGAGGACCTCCGCGTCGTCTTCCGCGACGCGGAGGGGCGGGAGACGGTGGCGGTCGACGACGGCCGCTTCCGCGTCGCCCGCGGCGCAACCGTGGGCATCGTGGGGGAGAGCGGGTCGGGCAAGAGCGTGACGGCGCTGGCGATCATGGGCCTCCTGCCCCGCCAGGGCGCGACCGCGACGGGGCGCATCGCCTTCGACGGGCTGGACCTGCTGACCCAGCCCGAGGCGGTGCTGCGCGACCTGCGCGGCGACCGGATCGCCATGATCTTCCAGGAGCCGATGACATCGCTGAACCCGTCGTTCAGGGTCGGCGACCAGATCGTCGAGGCGATCCGGCGGCACCGGGGCGGCACGGCGGCGGCGGCGCGCGCGCGGGCGCTGGAGATGCTGCGCCGCGTGCGCATCCCCGCGCCCGAGCGCCGGATCGACGACTATCCCCACCGGCTGTCGGGCGGGATGCGCCAGCGGGTGATGATCGCCATGGCGCTCGCCTGCGACCCGCAGCTCCTCATCGCCGACGAGCCGACGACCGCACTCGACGTCACCATCCAGGCCCAGATCCTCCACCTGCTGCGCCGGCTGCGGGAGGAGACGGGGGCGGCGGTGGTGATGATCACCCACGACCTGGGCGTGGTGGCCGAGACCTGCGACGAGGTCGTGGTCATGTACGCGGGCCAGGTGGTGGAGACCGCGCCGGTCGCCGCGATCTTCCGGGCGCCCCAGCACCCCTATACCGTCGGGCTGCTGGGCGCCCTGCCGCGCATCGACCGGCGGGCGGAACGGCTGGCGGTCATCCCGGGCACCGTGCCGGCCCCCTCCGACGTGCCGTCGGGCTGCCGCTTCGCGCCCCGCTGCCCCTTCCGCGTCGACCGCTGCGCCGAGCCGCCGCCGCTGGTCGAGGTGACGCCCGGCCAGTCCTCGCGCTGCTGGCGGGCGCCGCTGGAGAGCCTCGCGGCATGACCGGCGAACCCGCGCTGCGCGTCGACGGGCTGGTGAAGCGCTTCGTCGCCGAGCGCACGATCTTCGGCCGGCCGAAGGCCCTGCTGGTCGCCGTCGACGGCGTGTCGCTGACCCTCGACGCGGGCGAGACGCTGGCGCTGGTGGGCGAGAGCGGGTGCGGGAAGTCGACGCTCGGCCGCGCGATCGTGCGGCTGACCGAGCCCGACGCGGGCCGCATCCTGATCGGCGGGACCGACGTGACGACCATGGACGCGGGCGCGTTCCGCCGGGTGCGCCGCCGGGTGCAGATGGTGTTCCAGGACCCCTTCGCCTCGCTGAACCCGCGGATGACGGTGGGCCAGATCCTGGCCGAGCCGATGATGCTGCACCGCCTCGGCACCGCCGCGGAGCGGCCGGCGCGGGTGGTGGATCTCCTGCGCTCGGTCGGCCTCGCCGACCACCACGCGGCGCGCTATCCGCACGAGATGTCGGGCGGCCAGCGCCAGCGGGTGGCGATCGCCCGGGCGCTGGCGGCGGAACCCGCGGTGGTGGTCTGCGACGAGCCGGTCTCGGCGCTGGACGTCTCGATCCGCGCGCAGATCCTCAATTTGCTGAAGGACCTCCAGGCGGCGGTCGGCGTCGGCTATCTCTTCATCTCGCACGACCTCGGCGTGGTGAAGCACCTCGCCGACCGGGTCGCGGTCATGTATCTCGGCCGGATCGTGGAGACCGGGGCGACCGACCCGCTGTTCGCGACCCCGCTGCATCCCTACACCCGCGCGCTGATCGCGGCGATCCCCGTCGCCGACCCTTCGGCCGCGCGCCCGACCCGCGCGATCGAGGGGGAGGTGCCGAGCCCCCTTTCCCCGCCGGCGGGCTGCCACTTCCACCCGCGCTGCCCGCACGCGACCGAGGTCTGCGCCACCGTGCGCCCGCCGCTCGACGACGCGGGCGACGGCCGGGCGGTCGCCTGCCACCATTGGCGGACGCTCCCGGCGGAGGGCGGCGTCGGCGGGACGGACACGCCCATACCGCCGCACCTCGCCACGCTGATGGCCGCCTTCGCCGGGCGGGAGGCATCGCCATGACCCGGCTGATCGCGCGCCGCATGCTTCAGTTGCTGCCGACGCTGTTCATCCTGTCGGTGATCATCTTCCTCCTCCAGCGCCTCCTGCCGGGCGACCCGGCGCTGGCGCTGGCCGGCGACGACCAGGACCCGCGCGTCATCGCCGAGATCCGGCGCCAGTGGAACCTCGACCTGCCGCTGCCGGTCCAGTACGGCTACTGGATCGCCGACGTGCTGCGCGGCGACCTCGGCCAGTCGATGCGCCTCAACACCCCCGTCGCCGACCTGATCGTCCAGAAGCTCCCGGCGACGCTGCAGCTCGCGGTCATGGCGCTGCTGATCTCGCTCGCCATCGGCGTGACGGCGGGGGTGATCAGCGCGGTGCGCAAGGGAACGATCGTCGACTACGTCGCCAACGTGGTGGCGCTGGCCGGCATCTCGGTGCCGAACTTCTGGCTCGGCATCATGCTGATCTTGCTGTTCTCCATCCACCTCGGCTGGCTGCCCGCCTCGGGCTTCGTACCGATCACCGAGGACTGGCGGACGAGCCTCGCGACCAGCATCCTGCCGGCCTTCGTGCTGGGCTCCCATTTCGCGGGCGTGCTGATGCGCCACACGCGCAGCGCCATGCTGGAGGCGATCGAGAGCGACTATGTCCGCACCGCCCGCGCCAAGGGCCTCGGCGAGGGGCGGGTGGTGCTGCGCCACGCGATGCGCAACGCCCTCACCCCCATCATCACCCTGGGCGCGCTGGAGTTCGGGTCGCTGCTGTCGGGCGCCGTCCTGACCGAGCAGATCTTCTCCATCCCCGGTTTCGGGAAGCTGATCGTGGACGCCGTCTTCAACCGCGACTACGCGGTCGTCCAGGGGGTCGTGCTGGTCACCGCGACGATCTACGTGCTGATGAGCCTCTTGGCCGATATCGGCTACATCCTCGCCAACCCGCGGCTGAGGGGGTGACGATGGCCTCCGCGAACGCCCCCGCCCCCGCCTCCCCCGGTGCGCGCGTCTGGCGCCGGCTGCGCCGCCGCCGCGGGGCCATGGTCGGCCTGTTCGTGATCCTCACCGTGGCGATCGTCGCCGCACTCGCCCCCTGGATCGCGCCCTACGACCCGGTGCTGCAGAGCTGGACCACCGTCCGCAAGCCGCCGTCCGCCGCCCACTGGTTCGGCACCGACGAACTGGGCCGGGACATCTTCTCCCGCATCGTGCACGGCGCGCGGGCGTCGATGCTGGCGGGCGTGATCTCCGTCGCCATCGCGATCGCCATCGGGGTGCCGCTCGGCCTCCTCGCCGGCTACGTCGGCCGCTGGGTCGACGTGGTGATCAGCCGCGTGACCGACGCGCTGCTCGCCTGCCCGTTCCTGATCCTCGCGATCGCCCTGGCGGCCTTCCTCGGGCCCAGCCTGACCAACGCGATGATCGCGATCGGCGTGACGGCGACGCCGGTGATGATCCGCCTGACCCGCGGGCAGGTGCTGGCGGTGCGCTCGCTGGACTACGTCGACGCCGCGACGTCGGTCGGCAACCCGCCGCCGCGCGTGGCGCTCCGCCACATCCTGCCCAACGTGCTGCCGGCGCTGATGGTGCAGTCGACGCTCGTCCTGGCCTCGGCGATCACGTCGGAGGCGAGCCTCTCCTTCCTCGGCCTGGGCCAGCAGCCGCCCGCCCCCTCCTGGGGCTCGATGCTGAACACCGCGCAGCGCTCGCTCACCACCGCGCCCTGGATCGCCGTCTGGCCGGGGGCGATGATCTTCGTCACCGTCCTGTCGTTCAACCTGCTGGGCGACGGCCTGCGCGACGCGCTCGACCCGCGATCCCGCTGAGGGGACCGGACGATCCGGTCCCATGATCGAAGGACGATCGACGGACGCCGGATTCGACGCCGCCCGCCTCAGCGCCCGAAGACCGGTCGCGGAGGCCGCCCGTTGCGCCAGATCGAGACGGTGCAGTTGAGGATACGGTCGACCGTCGTCCCGTCGTCGGCGAGCGGGACCGACAGCCGCTCGATCGAGGAGAGCTCGGGGAAGTGGGAGGCGGTCGGAGGCCCGTCGTAGTGATCGGCCCGGCCGGTCAGCACCATCGCGTGGAGCCGCTCGAGGAAGAATTGGTTGCCGAACCGGGTCGCGATCTCGTCGATGTAGACGCCGGGCCGGATCTCGTCGTGGTTCGCCGCGCGGATCGCCTCGCCGATCAGGCGCAGCCGGAACCGGAGGGGATCGCGCTCCACGCCCAGCAGCCAGAGGTTGGGCAGCACATGACGCAAGGCCGGGAGATCGAGGTCCCGACGCCCCGGAAGGCGCCCCAGCACGCGGACGCGATCCGACCAGTGCTCGAACAACGCGATCGTCGCGGGCGACAATGGCCGGATGTCTTCGTTCGCCATGTCGGCTTGCGGGGAACTCGTCACGATGTCGTCGGCAACGGCGCACGGCGACAGGGGGTCGCCGGACTGTATGACAGATCACCCGGTCCCCTGTCCTGTCCACCGTGAACGACAGGCCAGGGACGGAAACGTCCGGGCTCACGGAATGATGGGGCGGACGCGGCGCTGGTCGCCCGGGCTGCGGCCGGGTTCGGGGTGTCGACCATCCTGACGACCGTCGCCGGAAAGACCGTCTCCGGTCCGATCGTCGAGGAGAGCAAGTCGACCGTCCCGGGTGGCGGGATGGTCGACCGGACCCCGATGAACACCCGGGAGGACGCACGGGTCGCGCCCCTGCGCCACCATGCGGCGCGCAAGACGGGCCGTCGGCACGGGCCGCCAGCCCGTCCCCTTTCCCGCCATCAGGACGCGACGGGCAGGCGGACGAGCCGCCGGTCGAGCCCCAGCCCGGAGAGCCGCACCCCGCCGTCGGGCGTGATGAGGACGTTGTCGGAGACGAGGTAGGCGCGGCCGTCGGCGAGCTGCGTGCCCGGATGCATCGAGAGCACCATGTCCTCGGCGAGGACGGTCTCCGGCGATGCGATGGAGCCCGGGCCGTCGCCGCCGTCGAGGCCGATGCTGTGGCAGTCGGGCGTGTGCTTGCCGCCGACGGCGAAGCCGCGCGACGCGATCGTCGCGTCGGTGAGGGCGGCGATCTCGCCCATCGTGACGCCCGGCCGCGCCGCCGCGCGCGCCGCCTCGAACGCCGCGAGATAGGCGTCGTGGAGCGCCGCCGCCTCCGCGGGCAGCGGGCCGAAGGCGAACAGCGCCGTCATCTCGGTCCAGTAGCCGTGGGGGCTCTCGAAGACGAGTTCGAAGGTGAAGACGTCCCCGTCGCCGAACCGCCGGTCCGGTTCGGGTGGGATCGTGATGGGCGAGGCGCCGAAGGCGAGCTTGGACCGGCCCCAGAACCCGCCGTGGGCGCGGACCTCCGCCTCCGCCGCGGCGCAGGCGGCGGCGCACGGGGCACCGACCCGCGCCGCCCGGCCGAAGACGGCGATCGCGCGATCGAGGATGTCGCCGTTCTCCCGGAACGCGGCGACCTCGGCGGCGGACTTCCTCCGGCGGAGCGCGTCCACGGGCGCCGTCATGTCGACGAGGGACACGCCGTCGAGGGCGGCGGTGAAGGCGGCGTGCTCGGCCAGCGTCAGCCGCTGCAGCCCCGCCACGCCGATCCGCCCGCCCAGGCCCGCGGCCTCGCGCAGCAGGGTGGCCGTGCGCCCGATCAGGTCCGCCGGGCTCTCCACCCGCTCGGGCCGCCCGAACACGGCGGCCCGCGTCCACGCCGCCTGATAGCCGCTGTGCGACAGGATCCCGGGGTCCGGGTCGGTCCGGCCGAGGACGGCGTAGATCCGCCCGGCCCAGGCGCGGGCGTTGGCGAGATACCGGACGAGCCCCATGCCGTCGGGCGATCCGTGCCCGTGGACGAGCAGGGCATCCACGCCGGCGTCGCGCATCGCCGCCTGCACGCGCGCGATGCGGCCCGGCACGTCGGCGGCGAGGGCGGATGCGATGGGCGTCGTCATGGGAGCCTCCCTTGTCGGTCCATCGTGACCGTCCGGGCGGAGGGGCGCAACGGCGACGGCCACCCCTCCGGCGGTCCGAGGGGCGTGGCGGCCCGGTCGCACGCGCATGAGCCGCCCGGCCTCGCCGCCGCCGGCGAGGACGGACGCGCCCGCGGGCGATCGCGGTCCGGCCGACACGTCTGCCATGTCCCGACGCTTCCTGCGCCCAAGGGTCGTGCGGCGAACGACCCGGCGGCGCCCGACGATCCCGCGCCGCGACGGATGCGAAGGGTCAGTCGACCGCCGCGTCCTGGGCGCGCCGGGCCTCGCGCCGGGCGTCGTCGGCGACCAGCATCAGCGCCGCCATGGTCTGCGCGATCTCCGACGAAGCGGCGGCGGTCGCCTCGGAGATCTGGCGGAGTTCCTCGATGCCACGCTCGATCACGTGGGCCGCCGCCAGCTGTCCGTCGACGGCGGCGCCGGCCGAGCGGGCCCGGTGGTCGTTCTCGCGGATCAGGGTCTGGACCTCGTCCATGTCGGCGGTGACGACCGAGGCGGTGACGACGCCCGTGCCGATCCGGTCCCGCGCGGCGGCCGAGAGCTGGGCGATCTCCTTCGCGAGGCGGGAGGTCTGCTCGCTGAGCTTGCCGACCTCCTCGGCCACCACCGCGAAGCCGGAGCCCTGGCTCCCCGCCCGCGCCGCCTCGATCGCGGCGTTGAGGGCGAGGATGTTCGACCGCGCGGCCAGCGCGGCGATGGTGCCGGTCACGCCGTCGATCCGCGCGCTGAGGTCGGCGATCTCCTTCACCGCCGTCGCGAGCCCGTCCACGCCGACGACGGACGACGCCACCTTCCGGCTCATCAGCTGCGAGCGCGCGATCCCCTCCTGAAGCGTGGCGGAGATCTCGGCGATCCGGTCGACGGAGACGGCGACGGCCGACGAGACCTCGTCCACCGCGGCGACCAGGAGGCCCACCTCGTCGCGCCGCGCGCGGTCGGCCGTGGTCGTCGTGTCCTCGCCGCGGGCGAGCCCGCCGGCCAGCCGGACGATCGAGCGCGAGGTGCGGCGGACGAAGATCCACGCGCCGGCCGCGATCAGGAGCGCGAGGGTCAGGACCGCGGCCGCCACGGCGCCGCCGATGCGGTCGGCCCCGGCGAAGGCGGCCGTCAGGTCGACCGTGGCGGTCGATACGGCGCGCACGTCGCCCACCGACCAGACCGGCGCCGTGGGCGATCGGCCCGGATGGGCGTTGTGGCAGTCGACGCAGCCCTGGGCCGAGAGCCGCTCGGGAAGGGCGACGAACGCCGTCGATCCCGACACCGTGCGCAGCCGGCCCTCGGGCGCGCCCTTCAGCGCCTCCCAGGCGGCCCGCGGGTCCGGCGTCTCGCGGCGGTCGCGGCGGATGTCGAAGGGATGGGGCGACCAGACGGCCAGTCGCGTCGCGGCGTCGCCGGACAGCGCCGCGAGGTCCAGATGGAAGCTGGCGCGGATCGGGATGGCGTTCGGCAGCGCCCCGTGCCGTTCGGACAGCACCATCGCGCCCGAGGACAGGGCCTTCGACGCGGCGTTGCGGACGTAGAGGTCGGACGCCGCGCGCACCGCCAGGATGCGCTGCTCGGCGTCGTTTAGCGCGTCGGCCGCCGCCGCGTCCCGCAGCACGCGCGGGACGAGAACGGCCGTCAGCGCCGAGGCGACGAAGCCGATCAGAAGGATCGGGAGGATCAGCTTCAGTTCGAGCGGCAGTCGGGACGTGGAACATTCGTGTCGGGGGCGAACGGTCCCATTGAACGGGAAAACGCCCGGGCTGCCAAGCACGGGCCCCGGCAGGCCTCGAGGGGCGGCGTGGCGCGGGCGCGTCGCGGGGTCAGCTCGTCTGCGCGACCCAGAGCCGCCGCTTCATCTGCTCCTTCAGGTAGTTCATCGCGAGCGTGAGCGGGTAGCAGAAGCAGAAGAACCACGTCATCGCGTAGAGATAGATCCAGATCATCATGTGGTCCTTGTTGATCGCGCCGATGACGGTGTTCGCTCGGCTGACGATCTCGCTCACGCCGATCACGGAGGCGGTGGACGAGGACATGACGATGATCAGGAAGTAGGTGGTCCAGGAGGGCAGGAAGAGGACGGCCGACTCGCGCCGCCCCGCCCGCCAGTCGCGGATGACGATCGAGAGATTGTCGGACACGAAGCCGACCACGGCGATGGAGAGCGCCAGCGACGCCTTCACCCACGAGGGGACCGGCAGCACGGTGCCGAAGACCGCCACCTCCGAGGGGAGGAGGTAGGCGAGGTAGAACAGGAAGACGAAGGTCGGCACCCCGCGCGAGAACTCGGTCAGGACGTTGCCGGGCCGCCGGACGATCCATTCGTCGGACGCGCGCATGAAGGCGATCACGGCGCCGATCAGCGTGCCGATCGTCATCGAGACGAACGAGATGATGATGTTCCAGAGGAAGCCGCCCGCGAGGTAGGGCGTCCAGGTCCTCAGTTCGACGAAGATCTCGCGGATGTCCATGGTCCCGTCCCCCCGCCCTCAGGTCGCCCGGCGCGGCACGGCGAGCGGCCGCACCTCCCGCTCCGGCGAGGCGAACCACTTCTGCAGCCGGTCGAGCAGGCGCACCACGGCGAGGACCAGCAGCAGGTAGACCACCATCAGCACGTTCATCATGACCGAGGCGTTGCCGCGCTCGGCCATGACGTAGGTGGAGGCCGAGATCAGTTCGGGCACCGCGATGGCACTGGCCATGCCGGTCGCCTTCACGATGTTGACCAGCGTCGACACGATCGACCCCTGCGACAGGCGCAGCGCCTGCGGCAGGGTCGCCAGCGAAAGCCGGAAGTCGGGGATGCGGGCGCGCAGGAACTCCGAGGCTTCGTTGATCGCCACGGCGTTGCCGGCACCGGCGTAGAACGACAGGCAAATGGCGGCCACGATCGCCCCGTCGACCGACAGGCCCCAGTGGGCGATCACGAAGCTGCCGACGCCGAAGAAGACGACGTAGATCTGGAGAAGCGGCGGCGTCATCCGCGTCACCGCGATGGCCGCGCTCGCGAGGTGCGTGACGACCGGGATCCGGCGGTCGAGCAGGATCGCCCCCACCACGCCCGAGGCGAACCCGCCCACGAGGCACGCCGCGATGAGCGCGAGCGACTGGAGCACGGCGAACAGGAACACGTTGCGGTCGTACCGGTCGTAGAGGACCGACAGGTCGAGGCCCGTGCGCTCCTTGATCACGAGGCCGATGCGCAGCACGCCGCTCGCGTCGTTGGAGGCGAGGAGGGCCTGGTTGCGGCAGACCTCGGGCCATTGCCCGTTCGCCTGCCGCCGGCAGAGCGGCTGGCCGGTGCCGTCCGTCTCCGACCACAGGTCGCGCGTGCGCTGGAGGAAGACGCCGGGCGGGATGTTCCACTTGCGCTCGGCGTCGATCAGGAAGCCCGTCCGGTGCCAGTCCGCGACCGCGTCGCCGACCAACCGCTCCAGCCGCGATCCCCGCGCGTCCGGGTGGAGCGCGACCGCCCACGGCGTCAGCAGCACCGACTGGAGCGGCATCCTCCAGCCGGCCCATTCCGCGTCCTGCAGGTCGCCGGCGATCGCCGTGTCGTCGTAGAGCCAGGCGACGCAGCGGCCGTCCTTCAGCGCCAGCCGGGCGTCGCGGTTGGAGTTGTAGTTCTGGAGGTCGAGCAGGTAGCGCTCGGCCATGAGCCGGTTGAAGTAGGTGCCCTGGGTGGCGCAGACCCGCTGGCCGCGCAGCTCGCTCCACTCGCGGATGCGCGAGGAGGGCGGCGTCATCACGTTCACGCCCGAGGCGTAGTAGTTCGGCTCGACGATGGTCACGATCTTCCGGCGCTGCTCGGTGTCGCCGAGCGTCGCGATCATGACGTCGATCGTGCCGTCCTGGAGGCGCTGGAACCGGTTGGCCGAGGTGACGCCGACCAGCGTCAGCGACACGTTCAGGCGCCGGGCGAGGTCGGCCGCGAGATCGGGCTCGAGGCCGACGAGCTGCCCCGCCGGATTGACGGAGCCGAACAGCGGATAGTCGTTCTTCACCCCCACCACGAGGGTGCCGCGCCGCTGGATGTTGTCGATCGGGTCCACCTGCGCCGCCGCCGGGACGGCCCCCGCCGCCAGCAGGGCGGGGACCAGGAGCGCCAGCCGGGCGAGGAGGCGCCGACACCGTCCGGTCGGCCCGGCCCGGACCGCGCCGCCCGCGGAATCGTGGGAGCGGCCGGTGGCGAAGGCCCGGAGCAGACCGGAACGGGTCTCAGGCATAGGAGGGTTCCTCGATGAGACGGGTCTCGACGGGACCGGCCGCCGGCACCGTGGCAACGGCGAGGAACCCGTAGGCGTGACGGATGTCCAGCGACCGGGCGAGAAGGTCGTCGGCGATGCGGCCGAGCCGCGAGACGAGGATCCCGCGCTCGGGAAGGACGCTCTCGGCCGCGAAGGTCGCGTCGACGAGGCCGGCGGCGGCGAGTTCGCCCGCGAACTCGGGCAACGAGTAGAGATGGTAGTAGAGGCGCAGGAGCCCCGCCTCCGACTGGCGCTGGTAGAGGATGTCGCCCGGCTCCGCGTCGCCCGTCGCGATCCGCGCGAGGCTCTCGCGCTGTTCTTCGAGGAAGCGCCGCCGGGCGTTGGGGACGGTCACCACGAGGCGACCGCCCGGACGCACGCAGCGCATCGCCGCCCGCAGCGCCACGATACGGCCCGCCCGCGTCGGGACGTGGCCGAGCACGCCGAACAGCATCAGGCCCAGGTCGACCGAGTGCGGCTCCACCTCCGCGGCGAGCGCGTCGAGGGAGCCGAGGACGAGCCGGAGTCGCCCGCTCCGCAGGTCGTCCGGCCGCCGTGCGGCCAGCGCCTCGAGCGCGGTCGCGCTGATGTCGTAGCCGATCACCCGCGCCCGGGGCCCGGAATCGAGGATCGGCCCAGCGTATCGTCCGTCGCCGCAGCCGAAGTCCAGGACCCGCGGCCCGACCGTCTCCATCAGGTCGCGCACGATGCCGAAGACCCGCGGATTCGGCCGCGGATACCGCTGACCGTAGAGGCCGCTGGAGAAATATCGGTCGTACGCTCCCTGCATGTCGACAGGGGGATCTGAACCCATTCGTCGGGCCTCTCCCGGTTGCGGGCCGCACACCGCCCACGCGCGGCGGACGGGCGGGATCGGCGTCGCGGCCCGCACGGGGCGACCACCGTCCATGGCGAGGGTCACCCCTCATCGTAAGTGTTACAACTGTAGACGAAACATCGTCGACGAAACAGTCTCACCCGACGTTTGTCGTGTATTCGTCTCCTCCCCCTAACGATAGAGAGGGGTGTTACGATTTCCGGGGCTGACCATCTACGCCCCAAGGGGTATCGTCGACCCCGCAGTGACGCCTTCCCGTCGTCCGGGCCTTCGCCGATGAGCTTCGATCGCATCGACACCGTGCCGCCGGTCGCCGACGTGGGCACCGCGGACGGACGGCGCCCGCCGGCGGGGCCCCTGACCGGTCCGGCGGGGGCGCCGGCTGGGGCGCGCGAGA
>CANGXM010000043.1 GCA_947457845.1 Rhodospirillales bacterium
AATACCGTCATCGCCGTCAGCGCCTCGTCATCGAGACGGCCCATCGTCACCCTCCGGCAGACAACCCGCCGGAAATCGATCAGGCCAAAGCGACGCCTCGTAAATCCAGGTGTCGCCTTACGGCCTCAGTGCACTGTCCGGTGACAACGATCTCGACGACGAGATCCCCAACCTCTTTTCGGTCATCCGCGACCGCCACGACGAACTTGCGCGTGCCGTCGAACTCACCCCTTACGCGAAGGCGGAGATCAACCGGATCGGCCCCGACGCCGACCCGGTCGAGCGAGCGCGACGCTTTCTTGCCCACAACTTCATGACTTATGTCGGTGAGGCTCCGTTTCGCCGGTTCGTCATGGATCAGGCGAACCAGCACATCAACCGATGGCGACGTCTGCCCGGCGCACTCCGGCAGTTCGTCGAACCGTTACGTCGTGCCATCATCCGGCGGCAGGATGCGATCTCCCTGATCTGGAAGTTCGCGGGCGTCGGCACGCTGTTCGTCGTGGACCCGCCATACCTCGGAAAGGAGCGACACTACCGGGAGGTCTTCGACCGGCACATTGAACTGTTCGATCTCCTCAACACCATCGAGGCTGCGGGGGTGATCGTCACGCACGATCAGCACCCAATGCTCGTGGAACATCTACCCGCCGACCGCTGGCATGCCGTGGGTGTTCCAATACGAACTGCATCGCCATACCGACTCCAACAGCCGCTGCGCACCGAACTCATCCTGACGCGGCGCGCGATACCCGTGTCGAAGGGCGACATGGCCCGATGCGCCTGCTGCGGGGCGGCGTTCACGGTCGCGCGCTCCGGCGCCCGGTTCTGTTCCCAAGCCTGTCGCCAGAAGGCGTATCGGGCGAGGAACGGCGCGAAGATCCGTGTGCGCGCTCCCGCGAGGCCGATAGATCCGTTTGGAGGCGAGTGATCAGCCGTCGATGGGTTCCAGAACGATCCGCGAGGTGGCGCCGACCGGTCAGTAAGCATTTTCAAGTCGTTAATCCCGTCTTGTTCAGATAAGAAGTTACATAATAATATATTGGTACATCATATATCCTTCACTTCTCGGGATATCTGTTATCCGCGTTACCAAACACCCCTTCCTTCCCTTAGAAGATTTGGTAACGCACCGCCGCGTTACCGTTCTTTTCCGTGTTCCCTTAGAAGATTTGGTAACGCATCCAGAGTGCCGCGTGCCGTGCAAGAGGAGCCTTCCATTCCGTGATCCGAAAGATATTGCGCCGAAGACGTCGCTCGTGGCTAAATAGGTTCATCTGATGGCTGGCGGGTCATCGCACGGTCTCCGTGGTCGTTTGCTAAATATTGATGAGCGCAACGAACTATGTTATTGTTTCGTTGTTCCTGATTAAAGCAAAAGCCACCAAAGGAAACCCCTGATGCCCGCCAGCATCGGGGGTTTTGCTTTTTTGATCAGGGAGATCCATGAACGACTATACATATGTATTGACCTCGACCGATTCGGACCGTCGGCTCCGGAAGAAGATCGTCCGCCATCGCAACGGGAACATCGAGGTCGCGGGCTACAGCGCCGGACAGACCTTCGACGCCATCCAGTGGCCGGTCTCGAACATCCACGATCTGTTCGAGTTGAACCGCAACCTGTTGGACCAAGACGCCTTCTACATCCGAGGCATGCCTCGTGCCCATGTCACCGTCACCGAGGAGGTTGACGAGCATGGTGACCTCATTCGTCGCGCGAATGGTGTCAATCGGGGCTTCAAGGACGATTATGAGGGCGGCGTCCCGGATTGGGAGCGCCGGTCCGACTGTCATTGGTTCACGATCGACGAGGACGGGCCGGACAAGAAGGGCATTCCGCTGATCGGGACCGCCCACGAAACGGTCGAGGCGTGGGTGCTGGCGAAGATGCCGCCCCAGTGGCACGACGTCACCTATTTCGCCGGGCTCTCGTCCACGTCTGGCATCGACCGCACCACGGGGGCCTACCCGAACGGGATGCTGAAGTTCCACATCACGTTCTGGGCCAAGGAGCCGATCGACGACGCGCGCTACGAGCAATGGCTGAAGGAGACCGGCATTGCCGATCCTTCGACGCTGCGTCCGACGCAGCCATGCTATGTGGCGCGTCCGATCTTTGAGGGGATGACGGACCCGGTTCCCGAGGCGGACCGGCTCTGGATCGTCCGCAAGGGTTCGGACGAGATCGTTGGCTTCGTGCCGCCGGTCCAGCCGCCGAAGCCGTTCACCTACACGCCCCCGCCCTCGTCGGGCACGCAGACGGTGACGCCGTTCTCGTGGTCGAACTTCGATCCGAAGAGCACGGCGCACGCGCTCGCGCTGTTCCGCGCCTATCGCGGCCACCTCCCGGCGAACGCCCTGACGACCCTCCGCGATCTTCACACATCGCCGTTCGCGGGTCCGGCGATGCTGTCGAAGGCCCGACATGGCGGCGCTGAGACGCTGACCCTGTGCAACCTCACCCTGACCGCGCAGATCGCGCTCGTTGGGTTCTACGACGCCGACCTGACGCTCGACTTCCTGAAGCAGTTGGCAGTGCTGAAGGGAGAGAAGCGCACCGAGAGGTGGCTGGCGAAGATCCTGAACAAGGGCATCGCGTGGGCGCAGACGAACGTCACGCCAATGTCGTGGCAACCGCAGGCACAAACCTCGCCATCGCCACCGAGCGCCGAACGTGACGAAATCTGGGAGTTCATCGAAGGCGCGTGCGGCGAGGGGAAGACCCAGCACGCGCTGCGTTCGACCGCCGAACGTGGCGGGTTGGTCCTCTACGCCACCGACAGCCGGGCGAACGTCCGACAGCGCAAGAAGGAGTTCGAAGCGATCCTGAACGACCGTCCGGGCGGGACGCAGGGCTGGATGTTCCGGGCCATCCACTCCGAATACGACCCGGACGACGACGCAAAGCGGACAACGGTTGCGTCGGAGATCACCAGCTTCCGCAAGACGGCCGAGGACGACGCGTCTCTGGTCGGTGCCATCGCCTTCGTGACCCATGCGGCCCTGCACATGATGACGTGGGCGGGCTGGCGGAAGTGGCGGCTGATCGTCGATGAGACGACCGACGCGTTGGGCATCTACAAGCGGTGCTTTCCGACGACGAAGGACAGCCTGCTGGTCCCGCACCTGATCGTGGACGAAAGCGCGACCGACGATCCGGACGGGTTCCTTCCCGTGAAGATCACGGAGCAGGGGTTCGCCGTCGTTGACCAGAACATCAAGGACAACGGGCTCGATGCGATCCGGCCGCTGCTGACCAAGGCGAACGAGGTCTCGAACCGGGTCGAGGTCCAACGCCTCGGCTGGATGGACCCGAACGAGCAGATGATCTTCCGCTGGGTCCTTTCTCCCGACCACTATCGGCCGTTCGCCGAGCGGCTGTTCATGGCCGACGAGTTCTCCAAGTCGGCGCTCTACAACGTCTTCGAGAAGGTCCATGGGATCGCGTGGACCCCGGCACCCTTCAAGCCGCTCAGGCGTCTGGTGCCTCTCTCGAAGCGGGTGAAGATCCGATACTTCTTCGAGGGCCGGGTCTCGTTCGCCAAGCTGGAGAGCGCGTCCCGCCCGCTCGAACGGATCGCGCCCTACATCCGCGACAAATACGGTGACCGGTCGCCGCTGGTCGCCACCAATCGCGGCGAACGAGAATACCATGAGTATTTCACTGGCAAGGGCAGCATCGCCAAACTTCCCGACGAAGACGTCCTGACGCCGAAGTCAGTCACCGGCCTAAACCACCTCCGGGATCGGACGGTGACGTTCTGGTTGGCATCAATGCGACAAGACCACACGCTGGTGAAGTATCTGTGCGATGCCGCCGGATTCACGACAGCCGACGTCCGACGTTGTTACGAGTTCAATCCGGCCTACCAGTTCACCCTACGCGGCGTGCTGCGGAACTTCGCCAGCGACGAGGTTCAGACCTGCTACTTCATCGACCGAGAAACTGCGCTGTATTTCGCCGAGCGGGTCGGCCTGACCGAGGCCGACATCGAACACGTCGCCATCGTCCGAGAGCCCGAACTGAAGAAGCCCGGCCGCAAGCCGAACGGCGAACAGGCGATGACGGCCGCCGAAAAGCAGCGGGCCTATCGCGAGCGGAAGAAAGCTGCATCGGCACCAACCCCGGAGCCCGAGCCCATCGCCGACGACGAAATCATTCTGCCGTGGGACGTCCCGGCGAAGCCGTCGAACGACGACATCCGAACTGGCGCCATTGACTGGCATCGTCCGCGTCCGGTTCCGGTCGATCCGGTTCCGGAGGTCGGCAAGGTGTCCCACATGAAGACGAAGATGCGGATTGCGATCATGCACGATCCGAGTTGGGACGGAACGCCGTGGCGCTGCCTCCCGAAACAGATTCAAGCCGCAGTCGGAGGCGAAGACATCTGGAGGTTCGGATGATCGTCATGCTTCCTGACGGCCGGATTATTTTCGGCTATCGCGGTCAATACCCTGCTGCCACTGCGCGCGAGTTCCATTTTTTCTTGAAGGACAACGGGCTGAACCTTCCTCTCGATGAAGTTGGACAGATTTTATTCAAGCTGCGCTTTGGATAACGAAAACCCCCACCGCGAACGGGTGGGGGTTCTTCAGAAGTGCCGAGCCGACGCGTCATAGGGTCAAATGATCAAAAGTGCACGCTCATTGCGAATATCAGCTATGCTCTCAGAGAATGTCGGCCCGTCTGAAAATGATTTTCGCGAGTTTATTCGGAGGGCTCGCCGGTCTCGATGGAGTCAGAGTCTAAGGTTTCTGCGGCTTTTGATTTTTGAAATGATTTTCGTCAACGAAACGGGACCGGCCAACTAACGGTCGGGACCGGCCAACTATTGGCGGGCCGTGATTTGACAAAAACGATACTGTGCCGTAGGTGTTGACCGTCGAAACGCGGCAATGCTTATGGAGATAGGATCATGACCCCCGCACAGTTGGCATTTCAAGACGTCGGCTCCGCCGCCACCTTTACAATCGAGGCATCGGTTCGTGATATCGCGTGGCCCGATTGCGTGGTGACTCACACGACCTTTCAGCCCAGTCATAAGATGACGCTGGTAATCGCTCTCGATTCGTCATTCCCGCCAACCCTCTCCAACAGTATCGATCACGTATACATCAACTATGACAGCCTCGATTTTGGCGATCTTTTGAAGTCGCTGGAAGGCAGGGTTGGGGAAGCACTCGAAGACGAGTGCGGTGAAATCGTTTCGTGCGATATCGAGATCGAAGCTTTCGACCCGATGGAACTGCTCGCGGCGGCGGTTCGCACTTGATCATGAACAACGGACGGGGTGCGTCGGCGCCCCGCACAAAAAAGAGAGATGGCAATGTTTGAGCATGTTTACGTTCTTGATTACGATGATGTCGTCGCTATCGACAGGAACGGCAAAACGGTCAATGTTGGATCAATCCGTCTGCACACTTATCGCAATGATACGGTTGAAGATGACCGTGATTTTGGTCTGATGTGCCTTCGTGTTTGCCAAAACTATTTGCGGAAACAAGGTCTGGCAATCGAGCAGTATAGCGCTACGCACACTCACGGTTACTCTTATGATGAATGGTGCGAGGCGCGGACCGAACAGAGGAAGTCTCAGCATCAAGTTATGTCAGCGGTCAAGAAACAGGTTCGCGCGGTGAAGCGCAGCAAAACCGCAGTTGATGTCACGGGTCTGATTGGCGGCGCGATCCTATTCCCCCGGCGATCGACCAACTCTGTCTTTGTCTTCTTCGGCGACAAGCCGAGGTTCGCACCCGAGGTCGCGGAATGGATGGCGCAAAACGAGGTCAAGGCGACGCTGTCCCACTACATCCCGACCATCGACGAGGACGAAGACCCGGCCTTCTACACGACCCCTATCCGCTTCTCTCCGAAGAACTGGCGCGACTGGCTGTTCGCGGAGTTCGAAAGCGAGAATGACGCCGCGCTCTTCATGCTACGTTGGATGTAAGGAGACAATCATGTCAAATGCGATCCCAACCCGTCTCAAAATCTACAGTTCAGATTTGTCTACGATTAGGATTATATTTGCCGATCTTTACAGCGGACATGTTGCTGATCACGTCATTGCGATGACCCACATCACCACGGTTGAAATCGGGTCTTGGCGCACGGCCAGAAACTTCGAGGTCTTGACCCGATCGAGGAAGGACGCGGCGTTTGTCGCGAGTTATCTGCGGAATCAGTTCAAGCGTGCGTTCTGGACCGAAACCGACGACGCTGACTCGGTTGTCGATCCGCCGGTCTGGGGCATACCAGCCGGGGCGGAACGACGCCGCCGCATCGGTATCGAAGCGTGGCGGTAATGGGGCTCGCTAAACACGGGGTGTTCCCGACCGCCCGTGCCGCCGCGAACTTCGCGGCATCTTCCAGCCGACGAACACCCGACCCCATCGAAGCGTGAGGCTTCGAGGCCGATCCCGATCCAAACGCACCGCTCGGGCTCGACATGTCGCCGGTCATGATGGCCTGACTTCGGACGTCATCCAAATCGCTTTGGACCTCACGGCCGAACTGAACGGTCAGGAGTGGTTCAAACCGTCGGACCATCTTTGACAGTCCCGCCAGCACACCCGTCGGCAGCGACCAGAGATCCGGATTACTCGGTATCGGTGACCGGGGTAGGAGAGGGGGGCTATCCGCTCAAGGGGTTTCGTTGGAGAAGGGGCAACATGCGCTCGAACTCCCATCCCGCTCACCTGTGGAGCCGGGCGGTGCCACGGCTAGGGACATTCAGGGCAGATGTGCCACGGCGTGTGCCACAACGGCTGTGCCGGAGAAAAAACTGCCCGGAAACCCTAGGGTTTCCGGGCGAGTTGAACAGGGAGGCTTCACGTCTGGGAGACGTAGGGTCCAAGGGACCCTGCCCCGGGCGAGGCCCGGAGCGAAACGTCGAATGTTGCGTCGCAACATCCAACAAGCCAACATTTAGTCAAACGCTGCTCGGATTCTACGCACAATAGAGGACGCCACGCATGCGCCTTGTGCATGGCTTGACCGCAACCGATTGCGAGGCCCTTGCAACGGGCGTCGCCGCCTAAAATTTGGACTCCGCGACCTTGCGGATCAGGAAGTCGCGGAACACCGCGATGCGCTTGGAATGGCGCAGTTCCTCGGCATAGACGAAGTACGCGTCGATCCGCGGGCCCGACAGCTCGGGCAGGATCCGCACGAACTCCGGGTTGTCGGCGACCATGTAGTCGGCCAGGGCCGCGATCCCCAGGCCCGCCTCCACCGCCCGGTAGATCGCGTAGCTGGAATTGACCCGCAGCACCGGCTGCCGGCGCGCACCCGCCGCCGCCTCCGCCTGAAGGAGCCAGTTGATGTTGGCGATCGGCGCCCGCGCCTCGTCGGGGAAGGCGATGACCTCGTGGTTCTCCAGGTCGCGCACCGTCTGCGGCGTGCCGCGGCGGGCCAGATAGGCCTTCGACGCGTAGACATGCATGTGCATCGTCAGCAGGTGACGCTGGATCAGGTCCGGCTGGCGCGGCGCGGACATGCGGATCGCGACGTCGGCCTCCCGCATGCCGAGGTCGAGCTCCGAATCGTCGATCAGCAGCGTCAGCTGGATCTCGGGATAGAGCGACAGGAACTCCGGCAGGCGCGGGGTCAGCCACGTGGAGCCGAGGCCCACCGTGGTCGTCACCTTGAGGGGCCCGCGCGGATTCTCCTTGCTGTCCGACAGCAGCGCTTCCGTCATCGACAGCTTCGCGAACACGTCGCGCGCGGTCTTGTAGAGGAGCTCGCCCTGCTCGGTCAGGATCAGGCCACGGGCGTGACGGTGGAACAGCGGCACGCTGAGGCTTTCCTCCAGCGCGCTGATCTGCCGGCTCACCGCCGACTGGCTGAGGTTCAGGACCTCGCCTGCGTGGGTGAAGCTGCCCGCCTCCGCGACCGCGTGGAACACGCGGAGCTTGTCCCAATCCATCGCCACACGCGATGCGCGTCCGGTCCCGCCGGTCGCGCCCTCCCTGTCGTTGTCGCACGTCCGCCATGCGCGGTGCGCATTGAGCATACACCGCGATCCGCGTCGCGGTCACCCCCCGCCGGGACCGGAGCCCCGCACAGGCGCGCAGACGATGGGCATATGCGGAGCGGAGACGGCCCTCACTCGGCCGCGGCCAGGGGGGCGGCCGGCACGGGCAGGCCCGCGTCGAGGGTCGCGAGGAAGCGTTCCGCCTCCAGCGCCGCCATGCAGCCCATGCCGGCGGCCGTCACCGCCTGGCGGAACAGCTTGTCCTTCACGTCGCCGGCGGCGTACACGCCGGGAACGCTGGTCGCCGTGCTGTCGGGGGCCGTGAGGACGTAGCCCTCGTCGTCGATCGCGACCTGCCCGCGGAACACCGTCGTCGCCGGATCGTGGCCGATGGCGACGAACACCCCCTCGACCGGCAGGTCGTGGGTCCCGCCGGTCTTCGCGCCGCGCAGGCGAAGGCCCGTCACCTGCTTGGGCTGGCCCAGCGGGAAGCCGTCGGTCGGCGGACCGCCGGGCGTACCCAGCACCTCGTCCACGACATGGTCCCACACGACCGAGATCTTCGGGTGGCGTGCCACGCGCTCCTGCAGCACCTTCTCCCCGCGGAACGAATCGCGCCGGTGGACGATGGTGACGTGGCTCGCATGGTGGGTGAGGTAGAGCGCCTCCTCCAGCGCCGTGTTGCCGCCGCCCACCACCGCGACCGCCTTGCCGCGGAAGAAGAAGCCGTCGCACGTGGCGCAGGCCGACACGCCGGCGCCCTGGTAGGCGGCTTCCGACGGAAGGCCGAGCCAGCGGGCCTGGGCGCCCGTCGCGATCACCACCGCGTCGGCGGTGAACACGTCGCCGCTGTCGCACACGGCCTTGAACGGGTGGGCGGCGAAGTCGACCGCCGTCACCACGTCGAACACCATCTCCGTGCCATAGCGCTCGGCCTGCCTCTGCATGGCCTCCATCAGCGCGGGCCCGGTGACCGGGTCCTCGAAGCCGGGATAGTTCTCGACGTCGGTGGTGATGGTGAGCTGCCCCCCCGGCTGCATCCCCTGGACCAGCACGGGTTTCATCGCGGCGCGGGCGGCGTAGATCGCGGCCGTGTAGCCGGCGGGGCCGCCGCCGATGATCAGGAGACGGACGTGACGGGCGGTGGGCATGGAACCTCCGGGATCAGAACCCGAACATGTGGTCGAGGCTGAACGACGCGCCCTCCCGGACGAGCCCGTGGTAGCCGAACAGCCGGCAGGTCGTGTCGCGGATCAAGACATACGCGTCCGGTCCCGCCTCCGCACGGTCCTTCGTGTTGAAATGCGCGTGATGGCGGTAGTGGAGGGAGCCGCCGCAAGGGATGCGGAAGCGCCGCGTCGCCACCTCGCGGCCCGTGCGGTCGGTCAGCACGAAGGCCGTGTCCGACGTCGCGTGCCAGGGCGTGGAGGCCGGATAGACGAGGTGGCAGAGCGTGTCGACGGGATCGGGGCCCAGCCGCAGGAAGAGGCGGGTGGAAAGGCCGGGCGGCCGGCCGGCGTAGCTCTGCGGCTCGCCCTTGTAGGTCAGCACCGTGTTGAAGATGTGGCTGCCGAAGCTGGTCTCGGCGGCGTGGCCCGTCTCCAGGTCCTCGTAGCGGAAGATGGCGTGGAGCCAGCCGTCGGCCGTGTCGCCGGCCTCGAAGTCGTAGGTGATCTCCAGGTGCCCGGCGCCCTCCAGCGTCGCCCCCGACCGGGCCAGGAGGTCGCCGATCTCGATCGCGGCATCGTGGTCGCGCGGCAGGTCGCCGAACCGGTGCCGTGCCAGCGCCCGCCCGCCCTGATCGAACACGCCCAGCTGGATGGGAAGGCGGGTCTGCGCCGTCGACATCGGCGTCGGCTGCACGAAGGTGCGGTAGCGGCCGGTGGGGAACACGGGGGCCGGCAGGATGAAGCCCTTGCCGAACAGGTGCCCCATCGCCGCCAGCTTCGGGTCGCTGCGCAGGTCGCTCCGCTCCACGTTCGGATGCGCGATCCGAAGCCGCCCGTTCGCCTTCGCGATCTCGTAGCGCGGGCGGACGAGGTGGCGGCCCGCGCGGATCTCGATCTGGTCGGGCCAGCGCAGGTCCGGCAGCAGCGCCGAGACGTCGACCCGCTCGGTCGCGAAGGCGGGCACGGGGCGGGGCAGGGCGACCGGCCGGTCGACGCCCATCCGGTTCAGCGTCACCCCGCCGACGGGGATCGGCACCGGATGGCTGTTCTGCACCCAGAAGACCACCGTCTCGCCCGCGTCCGGCGCCGGCAGGCCGGCGTACAGGTCGGACGGCCAGGCGTTGGCGTCGTGGGTGCAGGAGAGAACCGTGTCCGCATCCCCGTACGTGTCGAGCGCGTACTTCACCACGTCGTGGCCGGCGGCACCCAGCACGTGCACGAACAGCTGGCCCGTGAAGGCGGGCAGGTCGAAGCGACGCCGGACGTCCGCGCTGTCGAGCGTCACCGTGGCGTTCGCGGGCGGGAGCGTGTCCTCCCACGTCGCGATCGCGCGGCCCGATCCGTCGAACAGCCGGCACCACATCCGTGGGGCGGCGGCGCCGTACGCCGACCAGTAGTTCGCGGTCACGATGCGCGTGTGCAGCCCGTCCGCGTCGCGGAAGAAGGCGAAGTTGGTCGCCCAGTTCACGCCGGCGAGGTAGGTACGGCGGTCGGACAGCATCGCGTCGGGAAGGCGCGCCTCGTCGAGGGTGACGACGGTCGTCCCCGCCGGGATCAGGTGGCGGATCTGGCCGACGAGGCGCTCCGCGTCGAAGGCGGCGACGAACAGGACCTCGGCGTCGAGGGCGGGAAGATCCGTCACCGGCCGTGCGACGGCGCCCAGCGCCTCCCGCCCCACGTGCTCGGCGTCCTGCACGAGCAGGGCGGCCACCGGCACCCGCGCCAGGTCGCACAGCGCCGCCACCGTGCGGATCTGGCCGTTGGGGTCGTAGACCGCGACACGCCGCGACGCCGCCAGCCGCTCGGCGATCGCCGCGACGCGGGGGGCGGCCAGCGGATGGCCGAGGGCCTTGAAGAGGCTGGACCCGCCCGCCGCGGCGGTGAAGGTCTCGATGTCGAGGGCCATGGCGATCCCCTCAGGCGAAGGGATTGAGGCGCTTCAGCGTGGCCGAGACGCGATGGCGCGCCTGCTCGCGCCGGACGACGCCCGCGTCGGTGACCCAGTTCAGCTGGATCGCGCGGCGCTGGCCCTCGATCGGGGCGTGGCCGTGCCAGGCGGTCGGGCCGTTGCGGAAGGCCAGCAGCGTGCCTTCCTGCGGCGGCACCTCGGCCACCATGTCGTCCAGGCTGTCGGGCGAGCGCAGCAGGCGCAGCCGGCCGCCCGCGTGCTCCCAGCTGGCGTTCATGTAGAGGAGCACGGTGATCAGCTTGGTCTTGCTGTCGACGTGGATCTGCCCGTCGCGGGCCCGCGCCATCCCGCGCACGGTGATCATCGTCGGGTGGTCGGCGAGGTCGATCCCGAACTTCTCCTCGAACGCTTCCCTGACGTCCGGACCCTCCAGCTCGTCGATCATCTGCCGGAACGCGCCGCCGTAGCGCAGTTCGGGCAGCGGGAAGCTGCCGGGCTTGTCGATGGCCGGATAGTCGCTGTTGACCGCCGCCAGCGTCTCGCCCTTCAGGAATCCCGGGACGATGAGGTGGTCGAACGGGTCCGTCGACAGCGGGGTGGCGCGGAAGGCGGCGATGTCCAGCATCGACATGGGCGGATCCTGCGAACGATTCTCAACGACGACGAAGTGGCCATCGCGGACCCGCCGGTCAAGCGCGTGCCCGCAACCGCTCCCGCACGATGCCCGCAACGCGGGCGGTTTCCAACAGCGGCGGATAGTCCCAGCGCCCGATCGTCCCCTCGAAGGGCCGTGCGATCCCGGCCGCGCGCATCGAGGCGTGGAAGGCGGCGAACTTGGGCGAGCCGCCGTCGAGGTCGACGACGTGCACCGGCCGGCCGGTTCCCGCCGCCTCGGTCACCATGTTCACGCTGTCGGCGGTGACCACGATCGCGTCGGCGAGGCCGAGGAAGCCGAAATAGGGATTGTCCCCCGTCCCGTCCCAGACGAAGGCGTCGACGCCGGCCAGCGCATCCCGCAGCAGCGCCTCGTTCGCCGCCCCCGTGCGGCGGGACGGCGTGACCATGAGGCCCCAGCCCTCGTGCGCCAGGGCGGCGAGGCGGTCGGCGAGGTCCCGCATCCGGCCGGACGTGAGGCGGTACGCCCCGTTGTCGCCGCCGATCAGCACGGCGAGGCGGGGCGAGGGGAGGTGGGCGAGGCGGGGAGCCCAGCGGGCGGCTTCGGCGGCGAGCCGGTCGGGCGTGACCCGGTTCAGCGCCCCCAGCGTCGTGACGACGTTGTCGCCGCGCACCCTGTCGTGCTCGGGCACGACCACGAGATCGAAGCGGTGGGGCGCCACCCCGGCGTCCTGGATCTGGACGCAGAAGAGCCGGCCGCCGGTCCGCTTCTTCGCGTAGAGGGCGGGACCCGCGCTCTGCCGGCCGGTCGCGATCATGACGTCGGGCCAGGGGGGAACGAATGCGTCGCTGCCGGCCGCGAACACCCGCCGCCCGGGAATGGGCAGCCACGGGTTCAGCGCCCGCCAGGGCTGGCGCAGGCGGATGCGCTTGACCACGGGGTCGAAGCCCAGCGCCTCCGCGAGGCCGAGGCACTGGGTCTCCATCCCGACCTTGCCGTCGGTGACGACCCAGCAGACGGTCGGGGCGGGGGCCGGTTCCGGCTTGCCGGCATGAGGGAATTGGCGTATCTGCGTGCCCACGGAAATATCGTTACAAAACCGTCGTCACAGACGTTCCAGGACGATCATGCGCCGTGTGAAGCTCGACCGCATCGACCGGCGCATCCTCCGTGACCTCCAGGCCGACGGCCGGATGACGAACGTCGATCTCGCCCGCCGGGCCGGCATTTCGGCGCCGCCGTGCCTGCGCCGCGTGCGCGCCCTCGAAGAGGCCGGTTTCATACGCGGCTACCATGCCGACATCAACCCGAAGATGATGGGCTACGAGGTGACCGTCTTCGCCCAGGTCGGGCTGATGAGCCAGGCGGAGACCGATCTCCGCCGGTTCGAGGAGACGGTGGGCGGGTGGCCGCAGGTGCGCGAGTGCCACATGCTGGCCGGCGAGACCGATTTCCTCCTGAAGGTCGTGGCGGAGAGCTGGGACGCCTACCAGACGTTCCTCACCACGAAGCTCACCACGGCCCCCAACGTCAGCCACGTGAAGTCGGCGCTCTCCATCCGCACGGCGAAGTTCGAGCCGGGCGTGCCGATCGACGTCGAGGTGCCGGACGAGGCGTGAGCGGTCAGAACCCGCCGCGCAGCGCCGCCTCGACGAGCCCGGCCGCCGCGCCGGCCAGCACCGCCCAGTGGACCGCGAGCCCGCGGGCGAGGAGAAGCCAGAGCGCCGCCGCCGCGACGACGATCGCGACCGGGTCGGGACCGCCCGCCGGCCAGATCACCGGAACGCCCAGGAAGAGCGCGAGGTTCAGGATCACGCCCACGACCGCCGCGCCGATCCCCGCCAGAGCGCCGGCCGCGAGCCGCGATCGCGCGATCGCCTCCACGTACGGCCCGCCGGCGAGGATGAACAGGAAGCTCGGCAGGAAGGTCACGTAGGTCGAGAGCGCCGCGCCGAGGGTGGCGGCGGCGAGCGGGGTGAGCGTCCCCGGATCCTTCCACGCGGCGAGGAAGCCGATGTGCTGGATGACGAGGATCGTCGGCCCGGGCGTGCTCTCGGCCAGCGCGAGCCCGTCGAGCATCTCGGCCGGGGTCAGCCAGCGGTGGGTCTCCACCGCCGCCTCGGCGACATAGGGAAGGACGGCGTAGGCCCCGCCGAAGGTGACGAAGGCCGCCGTCGTGAGCAGCCCGACCATCGCCTCGAACGGCCCGGGACCGACGAGCGCCAGCACCGCCGCGACCGGCACCGCCCAGAGAACGGCGAAGATCGCGATCAGGCGGAGGATGCGGCCCGCTGACGGCGCGGGCACGGCGTGGCCGTCGTCCGGCGGCAGCTTCAGCGACGAGATCTCAAGGCCCGCGCGCGCCGCGGCGAGGCCGATCGCGCCGGCACCCAGCACGATCAACGGGAAGGGCAGGTCGAGGAGCGCAAGACCGACGAAGGCGCCCGCCGCCAGCGCCACGGCCGGCGGGCGGGTCAGGGTCCGCCTGCCGATCTTCCACACCGCGGCCAGCACGATCGCGAGGACGACGGGCTTCACCCCGTCGAACACCGCGGCGACGACCGGCAGATCGCCGTACGCCGCTGCCGTCCACGACAGGGCCCACAGGACGATGGCACCCGGCAGCACGAACAGCGTGCCCGCCGCCACGCCCCCCCAGACCCCGTGCAGGCGCCAGCCGATCCAGGTGGCCAGCTGCTGCGCCTCCGGGCCCGGCAGGAGCATGCAGTAGTTGAGCGCGTGGAGGAACCGGGCCTGGTCGACCCACTTCCGCCGGTCGACCACCTCGGCCTGCATCATGGCGATCTGCCCCGCCGCCCCGCCGAAGCTGAGACAGCCGAGCCGGAACCA
This sequence comes from Rhodospirillales bacterium, assembly GCA_947457845.1. GTDB lineage: Bacteria > Pseudomonadota > Alphaproteobacteria > Azospirillales > Azospirillaceae > CANGXM01. The sequence goes on from CANGXM010000043.1 coordinate 14,524, forward strand.
CCACGCGAGGGCCTCGCGGAAGGATGGGGGGGGACCCGTCGGCACTGCCGGGTCGGTCGCCGTGGCGCTCGTCTTTTCCCGCATCAAGGCGCGCGCCCTCCGCGCACCGGACGCAATGTCGCCGCCGGGACGACCGCGTGCCCCGCCGCCCGCCATCCGGCGATCCCGCCGCCGAGCACCGATATGTCGAGGCCGGCCGCGGACAATGTCGCCGCTGCGCCTTGGCTCACCTCGTGGCCGTGGACGCAGTAGACGACGACCGACCGGTTCGCCGGCAGGTGGCGTGACCAGTCCTCGATACGATCAGGTTCGCCGCGCAGGGCGCCGGGCAGGCCGTGGGGATCGGCCTCGAACGCAGGGACACGTCGGACGTCGACGACCACGGGGGGGCCATCCGACGCGAGACTGCGGGCGAGCGCGGTGGGCGTGAGGAACTTTGGGATGCGCGTCATGCTCGACCTTCCACGGAAGGGGGAGCAGCCCTTGGACGCGATCCGTCTGACGGGGTGGCTGGCGAACCCCGACGAGGTCCTAACCTTCCACCGAGCGGCTGTCAATCACCGCAGTTCCCGCGCCCGCCGCGTCGCCGCGGCGATGGCGGCGTCGAACAGCGGCTGCATCCCGCCCTCGCCCATGAGCACGTCGAGCGCCGCGCGGGTCGTTCCGCCGGGGCTCGTGACATTCTCGCGAAGGCGCGCGGCCGACTCGTCCGACTGCCGCGCGAGTTCGCCCGAGCCCGCGACCGTCGCCCGCGCGATCCGCATCGCAAGGTCGGCCGGCAGGCCCTGCTTGCGGCCGGCCTCCGCCAGCGCATCGATCAGGAGGAAGACGTACGCCGGCCCCCCGCCCGAGACGGCGGTGACCGGGTCGATCAGATCCTCGTCGTCCACCCACTCCACGGCCCCGACCGCGGCGAGGAGCCGGTGGGCGAGGTCGCGCTGGGCCGCGGTGGCCGAGGGGGTCGCGCAGCAGACCGTCATGCCGCGGCCGACGGCGGCGGGCGTGTTCGGCATGGCGCGGACGACCGGCGTCGCGGCGCCGAAGAGGCCGGTGAAATAGGCCAGCGTCTTGCCGGCCGCGATCGAGACGACGACCGTGCCCTCGCCCACGAAGGGCCGGAGGCCGGGGGCGGCCGTGTCCATCATCTGCGGCTTCACCGCGACCAGCACGGCGTCGGGCCGGAAGTCCGCGGGAACGTCTGCGACCGAGGCCCGGGCGCCCACGCGCGGGTCCGACGGCACGATGCCCACGTTGGGTTCCACCGCCTCGACGGCCGACACGGTCCCGGCGGCCAGCCAGCCCTGCAGCAGGGCCTGGCCCATCTTCCCGCAGCCCAGCAGGAGGAGCGTCGCGCTCACGCTTCGCCGACCGTGTCGAGGATGGCCGCCTCGATCGCGTCGCGGGCGGTCTTGCCGCCCCAGATCACGAACTGGAAGGCCGGGTAGTAGCGCTCGCTCTCGGTCAGCGCGACCTCCACCAGATCCTCGATCTGCTCGATCGTGGCGCCCCGCTGCCCGCGCAGCAGCAGCGCGTGGCGGAACATGGGCGTGTGGTCGTCGGGCTCGACGTCGAAATGGCCCAGCCAGAGCCGGTTGTTCACCTCGGCGAGAAGTTCGTTCACCGGCGCCTTTCGGCCACCCGGCACCTTCATGTCGAACTGGCAGGTGAACTGGAGCGCCCCGACCTCGGGCTGCCAGACGAAGTAGAGCCGGTAATCGCACCACCGGCCCTGGATCTCGACGAACATCTCGTCGTCCGTCGTGCGGTCGAACGGCCACTCGTTCGCGAGAACGATCTCCTCGACGACGTCGAGCGGGTTGGGAGACCGGGTGGTGGTTTCGACGGCAACGGCTGACATCGCGTTGCGCCCTCCTCGTGACGGCGGGGGTCGGCCCTTCGGTTCGCGAACGGTCGGCCCGAGATGTTGTGGGCGATCGCCGGGACCCTACCATTCCCGGACCGTGCCAGAGGGGTCGGAGCCCCGCAACCGGAAAAGCCGGGGTTCCCCGGCCGGTCGACGCGTCAGTCGGGGTCGGCCGCCTTGCGGACCGGACGTTTCGGTCCGGGGCGATCGGCGGACGGTTCGCGCTCGGCCAGAAGCGTGGCGACGGTCGCCTCGAGCGCGACGATCCGCGCCTCCATCTCCTCCTGCCGACGCCGCGCCTCGGCCGCGATCGCGCGGGTCGCCTCGACCTCGTCGCGGCTCGGGACGTCCATGTCCTTCAGCCAGCGTTCGAACCGGTGGCGGACCATCGCGTCCATCTCCTCGCGCATGCCGGCGGCCGTGCCGAAGGCGCCGCTGGCGAGCTTCGCGAGATCGTCGAGGAATCGGGTGTCCATGACCTGCACCGTGTCGTGGCTGACCATAACAATATGGCGCCAAGCCCCCGTCGCCGCAACGCGACCGGCCGTCACCCCGCGACGAGACCCCACACCACCGCGCCGAGCGAGCCGAGGATGAGGATGCCGCTCGCCAGGATCGTCACGAGAAAGCCCGGCGTGCGCTTGCGGGCCTCGGCGATGTAGCCGCGCACGTAGACGACGCGGCCGACGGACCAGACGAACCCCAGGGCGCCCGCGACCGTGTCGCCCAGCACCAGCGCCCCGATCAGGAGCGCCGGCATGAACAGCACGATCTGTTCCAGCGTGTTCATCTGGGCGCGGAAGGTGCGCTCGAACGCCGGCGGGCCGACGGTCGCGGGCGGCGGCACCTTGTGGGCGGTGCGCGCCTGCCCGACGATCCAGAGCGTCCAGAAATAGACGCAGAGCGCCGTGAGTGCTGCGAGGATCGTCAGCGGATAGGCCGTCACGATCTCACGCCCCCGCCTTCACGATCGCGTCATAGGCGGGGAGCGTCAGGAAGTCGGCGAAGTCCTTCGACGCGATCAGCTCGCGCATCATGGCGCCCGCGTCCTCGAACCGGCCGCCGGTGTAGCGGTTGTCGCCGACCCGCGCCTTCCAGGCGTCCAGCTCCTCCCGGATCGTCGTGTCGACGAGGTCCTGGGTCACCGTGCGCCCGTCGTCCAGCCTGGCGCCCTTGTGGACCCACTGCCAGACCTGGGTGCGGCTGATCTCGGCCGTCGCCGCGTCCTCCATCAGGTTGAACAGCGGCACGCAGCCGACCCCGCGCAGCCACGCCTCGACGTAGCCGATGCCGACGGCGACGTTCATCCTCAGCCCGGCCTCGGTCCGCGGCCCCTCGGGGATCTTCAGCAGGTCGGCCGCCGCGATCGTCACGTCGTCGCGCTGGCGGTGGATCTGGTTCGGCGTCGGCATGTGCCGGTCGAAGCACTCCAGCGCCACCGGCACGAGGCCCGGGTGCGCGACCCAGGTGCCGTCGTGCCCGTCCGACGCCTCGCGCTCCTTGTCCGCGCGGACCTGGGCGAAGGCCTTGTCGTTCGCCGTCGGGTCGTCCTTGACCGGGATGAAGGCGGCCATGCCGCCGATCGCCGGGGCGGCGCGTCGGTGGCAGGTCTTGATGGCCAGGAGCGAATAGGAGCGCAGGAAGTGCGTCGTCATCCTCACGTCCGCGCGGTCGGGCATGACGGCCGCGGGGTCGTTCCGGAACTTCTTGATGAAGCTGAAGATGTAGTCCCAGCGGCCGCAGTTGAGGCCGGCCGAGTGCTCGCGCAGCTCCCACAGGATCTCGTCCATCTCGAAGGCGGCGAGGATCGTCTCGATCAGCACCGTGCCCTTGATCGAGCCGACGGGGACGCCGAGGTGGCGCTCGGCGTGCAGGAACGCGAGGTTCCACAGCCGCGCCTCCAGATGGCTCTCCATCTTGGGCAGGTAGAAGTAGGGGCCGGAGCCGCGCGACAGCAGCTCCCCGGCGTTGTGGAAGACGTAGAGGCCGAAGTCGAACAGGCTGCCGGACATCGGCTTCCCGTCGACGATCACGTGCTTCTCCTCGAGGTGCCAGCCGCGCGGGCGCACGATGAGGACGGCGGGCTTCTCGCCGAGCTTGTAGCCCTTGCCGGTGGTCGGGTCGGTGAAGGCGATCGTGCGGCGCACCGCGTCGCGCAGGTTGATCTGGCCCTCGATCTGGTTGGTCCAGGTGGGCGTGTTCGAATCCTCGAAGTCCGCCATGAAGCACTTCGCGCCCGAGTTCAGCGCGTTGATGACCATCTTGCGGTCGACGGGGCCGGTGATCTCCACCCGCCGGTCCTGAAGGTCCGCCGGCAGCGGGGCGATGGTCCAGTCGCCGGCGCGGATCGCCGCCGTCTCGGGCAGGAAGTCCGGCTTCTCGCCCGCGTCGAGCCGCGTCTGCCGCTCGACCCGCAGGGCGAGAAGGCGCCGCCGCTCGGCCCCGAACCGCCGCTCCAGGTCGACCACGAAGGCCAGCGCCTCGGGCGTCAGGATCTCGGCGAAGGCGGGCGACACCGCGGCGCGGATCTCGACACCGGGAAGGGGGCTCGTGGCGGTCATGGAGGCTCTCCGGACGGGACTGCGAAGGCGGGTGGTCCTACCACCCGGGATGCGGATGCGCAACGGGCCCTTCCGACGGCGGAAGGGCCCGTGCCACGCGACCGGTCATTTGGTGCGTTCAGCCCTCGGCTGCGACGTGCGGCACCCGGCCCAGGTCGTCGACGCCGACGGGTGAGCAACCTCGGGTGGTTCCTCCGGTTGACGGTGCGCCGCCCGCGGGGCATCATCGGACCATGAACGCCGTCCAGTTCGACACGCTCAAGCTGGTCCAGGATCTCCACGACAACGCGGGGATGAGCCAGGTGCACGCCGATGGGATGGTGAGGGCCTTCGCCGCCGCCTTCGACGGCGAGGTGGCCACGCGGGCTGACATCGCAGACGTCCGCGCCGAGATCCGGGCGCTCGACGCCAGGATCGACAAGCGCTTCGCGGAGATGGAGGTGTCCATCGACCGGCGCTTCGCGGAGATGGAGGCGTCGGTCGACGCGCGGTTCGTCGAGGTCCGGGCCGAGATCAAGGCGCTCGAGGCGAAGATGGACCGGCGCTTCGCGGAGATGGAGGCGTCCATCGACCGGCGCTTCGCCGCCGTCGACCTCCGCTTCGCGAAGATCGAGGCCGATCTCGTCGCCCTCGAGCACCGGATGACGATCAAGCTCGGCGGCATGATGATCGTCGCCGTCGGCGCCGTCGCGGCGCTGGTGAAGCTGCTGTAGGTCAGCCCTTTCGTTCACCCTCGTCCGGCGGCGTGGCGAGCGGATGGTGTTCCGTCACGATCCGCTTCAGCCGGTCGGAGACGACGTGCGTGTAGATCTGGGTGGTTGCGATGTCGGCGTGGCCCAGCATCTTCTGCACCGCGCGCAGGTCCGCGCCGTGGTCGAGGAGGTGGGTCGCGAAGGCGTGCCGCAGGACGTGCGGGCTCACCTTCGCCGGATCGATCCGCGTGTGGATCGCCAGTTCCTTGAGCAGCTGCGCAAAGCGCTGGCGGGTGAGGTGGCCCTCCTCGGAGATCCGGCTGGGGAACAGGAAGTCCCGCTGGCGTGCCTCCCGGCCCTTCACCAGGAACGCCGGACGGACCGGCAGATAGGCTTCCATGGCCTTGCGCGCCGGATCGGAGAGCGGGACCATCCGCTCCTTCCCGCCCTTGCCCATGACGACCAGGTAGCGTCCGTCGCGCGAGAAGGCGGTGAGCGGCAGCCCCACCAGCTCGGAGACGCGCAGCCCGGTCGCGTAGAGGATCTCGAGCAGTGCCACGAGGCGGATGCCGTCCGGACCGCCGCGACGCTGCGCCGTCTCGATCAGCCCGCGCACCTCCTCCTCGCTCAGGACCTTCGGCAGGGCGCGCCCCTGCTTGGGGCTGTCGATGGAGGCGGTCGGGTCGTCGGAGCGCCGCGCCTCGGAGACGAGGAAGCGGTAGAACTGGCGGAGCGCCGACAGGCGCCGCGCGACCGTGCGCAGCGCCGCCGCGTGGTGCGCCTCGTCGCCCGACTGGAGATGCCGGAGATAGGCGCGCAGGTCCTCGGTCCCGGCGGCGTCGAGCGGGACCTCGCGGGCCTTCAGCCAGGCCGCGGCCTCGATCAGGTCGTGCTCGTAGGCGTCGCGGGTGTTCGCGGCCGCGCCCCGCTCGGCGACGAGCATGTCGAGGAACGCGTCGACCGACGGGCTGACCGTCGCGCGGATCTTCTTCGGGCGGCCGGGGCGTGCCATCGCGTCGCCTAGTCGAACCGCGCGAGGACGGCCTCGCGGGCGATGGCGCGCGCCTCGTCGGTCAGGCCGACGGCGAAGAGCCCGCGGATCGCAGCCGCGGTGGCGGGCGCCGAGGCCGTCTCCGGACCGTCCGGGCCGAGGAGGAC
>CANGXM010000044.1 GCA_947457845.1 Rhodospirillales bacterium
CCGCCAGCACGATGCAGACGCGACGAACGCGATCGCGTTCATCGAAACGGCAATTCGATCGCACAACTGAAGCGCGAGAACCGGGAAAAGAAGCGGTATGACGATTCAGCCAGACCAACGTCGAAGTTAGATTGCGCGTTGATTTTACGGCTTATCCCGTTGCCTACGGTAGATCAGCATGTTGTGTCCGGGGTGGGTCTGCCGGGCGCGACTGAGAGGGTCTGGAGCGGCTGAATTGCGGTCGACGGACCGCGGATTGAGAACCGGATGCCCGAGACGGGCGCGCGGCGACGGTTCAGACGGTCCGTTCGACGAAGTTCCGATAGGAGGCGTGCGGTAACCGGGTCGCCAGACCTAGCAGCGTATCGAACGCTGCGCGTCGATGCGCTCGCCGATTCCAACGGAACACGAACTCGTTCAGGTAGCGGTCGACGTGCTGCTTCCGCAGCCCGTGGAGGGTGCCGAGCGCCCACCGCTTGAAGTTCGAGAAGACCCGGTGGATCCACGGCATGAGGATGTGGGCGGCCATCCCGCCCACGACCCGACGCTCGTGCTCGACGTCCCGGAGGCCCCTGTAGGCCTGTAGACCGTCGCTGACGACGGTCGATCCACGCTCGACGCTCTGCCCCACGAACCGATGGAGGGTGACGGCCTGAAAGTCGGGGATCCGGGCCAGACGCGCCCGCCCCGGGCGGCCGTCTTCGAGCAGTTCGACGGCGCCGACGACGAGGATCTTGCCGATGGACGAACGGCCTTGTCCGCCAGCGACAGGCTCGTCCTTGGTCCGGCAGACGATCGACGTCTCGTCGATCTCGACGATGCCGCCGAGCGGGTCGCGGTCCGGGTCCACCATGGCGCGGCGGAGCTTGTGGCACATGAGCCAAGCGGTCTTGTAGCTGCCCAGCCCAAGCTGGGCCTGAAGCTGCAAGGCGGAGATGCCGTTCGAGTGGGTCGCCATGAGGTGCGCGGCGAGGAACCAACGATGCAGGGCGATCTTCGACCGGTGCATCACGGTTCCGGCGGTCACCGACGTCTGGCGACCGCACGCGGCACACTCCCAAGTTTCTCGGTCGCGGTCCAGTTTCCAGCCCTTCACGCCGCCGCAGGCGGGGCAGACGAAGCCGTCCGGCCACCGCCGGGCGGCGAGATAAGTCTCGCACGCCCCGTCGTCCGGGAACCGGTCGAGGAACTCTGCCAGCGATGGGGGCTTCCGTTTCGCCATGGGGCGGCAGCCTGCCATGGAACCCTATTCCGTCAAGCGATTCCTGCGACCGGCCGAATCAACCTATCGATTCACCGTAGGCAACGGGATAAGCCATTTGATTTTTTTCTTCGTTCAGTCAAGAACATCCCCTTTGTCTTCATTGACTGTGGGGCCAATTTTGGTTATTGGACCACCCGGATCGCGGGCGATGAGCACGGACGGCATCGTTGCATTGCGGTCGAACCCTCACCAGTCTGCCTCACTTCCCTGCAGCGTAACGTCGAGCGGATCTCAGATCGCGTTTCAATCATCGATAAGGCGATTTATTCCTCTTCTGGGTGCGTCGCCCCTCTCTTCGGTTCTCGCCACGCCGGCTACTCGTTGAGTCGCAATTGGAACGGCGATACCTCGATTGCGCATCCCCGGGTCACGACGATCACGATCGATGACCTGCTCGTCGATCAAGGGATCGACTCCATGAGGACACCGGTAATCGTGAAGTTAGACATCGAGGGAGTCGAAATCAGCGCCATGTCGGGTGCAACAGATGCGATCGCGGGCGATACAATGTTCATTGTCGAGGATTTTGTGGAGGGCGGGCCGGAATCCGACCTCTACGCTTGGGTCACGGAACGCGGAATGTTCGTGTACGCGCTCAATGCTGATGGCTACTCACTCCTTACCAGTCGTGAGAAATTCAAGGGTCACAGACGGTTCGGCCGTCAATCGCGATCACTTAACTTCGCCGTCACCCGATCGCGCTTTTGGATCGAACAGCTTCGGCTTGCGCGCGACCGCTGAACAGCGTGTATGCTACTTCAGTTGAGCGTCGGCTCCATCTCTCTCATGACAAGACGGTTCGGCCGGAGGACACAACGCCGGCCTGTGGCGATACCGCCCACCACATGCGGTCAGACGGAGGACCCGGCGCGCTCCATCGTCGGTGCTTCGGCGGGCGACCTCGCTGCAACTCGCACGCCGGCGGTCGATCCGGCGACCGTGCGGCATTGACCGACCTCATGCGGTGTCACGTACGCTCCGACCTCGTCGTAGAGCGACCGAAACCGGGTCACGCAACGCTCGAACGTGAAATGCTCCGCGATGCGGGCCGCGGCGGCGGCCCCCATCCGCTCCCGCAACCAGGGACGCGCGGCAAGGGTCCGCATCGCGTTGGCCACCGCGCCCGGGTCACGGGGCGGAACGACGAACCCCGTCTCCGCCAGGATGGCGCGCGCGTCGCCCACGTCCGTCGCGACCACCGGAAGCCCGGCCGCCATGCCTTCCGCGACCGCGTTCGAAAACCCCTCGCCATAGGCCGAGGTGGAGACGACGATGTCGGAGGCGGCCAGGAGGCGCGGCACGTCGGGCCGATAGCCGAGGCGGATCATGTTCGGCCGGTCGGGCAGCCGCTCCGTCCCCTCCCCGATGGCGAGACCCACGATCCCGGGCGCCTGCGCCAGGGCGGCGGCGAAGGTCCAGTGGTCCTTCCTCGGGTGGAGCCGGGCGGGGAGGACGGCCACGAGCGTGTCCGCGGCGATGCCGAGTTCGCGCCGGACGGCCTCGCGCTCCGCCGCGGCGGCCCGGAACGGCCGGACGTCGATCCCGTTCGGGATGACCGACGTCGCCGGGGGCCGGTAGCCGAGCCGCAGGTGAAGATCGAGGCCGGCGGCGGAGTTGGCGACCAGATGGTCCGCCTCGGCCGAGAGGATGCGGCCGAGGCGCACGGCGAGGGAGTGCCCGTTGCCGCCGGACATGTCCGAGCAACGGATGCCCCAGACGAGGCGCGTGTCCGACCGGCGGCCGGACAGCAGGAGCCCGAGCGTCGCCGCGACGTCGGCATGGTGCAGCCATGTCTGGACGACGGCCGGCCGGTGACGGCGGATCGCGCGCGCCATCCGCAGGAGGCCACCGGCCGACGGCCGGCCGCGGCGCATGCCGAGCGTCTCGACCGTCAGGCCGGCCGCCCGCATCTCACGGCCCAGGACGCCCTCGTCGGTCAGGCTCACGACGACGGGGGCGCGCCCGGCCTCCGCCTGCGCCCGGCCGAGACGCAGCAGGAACGTCTCAGCCCCGCCGGCCCCGAGGCCGGTGATCACATGCATGACGGGAACCGGCGGACGATCCCGCACGAGTGCCTCCACGATCCGACCGAACGACGAAACCATGGAGTACACTAGAGATTGTAATTACCATTGTCACCACTTTTGCGCGAACATCACACCCATTCAGGGTGCGGACCGGCGTCCCACCCAGACGCGGTTGTTCCGCGACCGTCGCCGGAGCGGCCCCGGGGCGAGCGCGGCGAGCGCCCCGATCACGGCCAGGGCGAACGGGCGACCGGCTTCACCGCCTGCGGTGGATCACAGCCCCTCCGGCGCCTCCGGCGGGTTCGTCGCCCGGGCGAAGGGCGGACCCGCCGGGATGCGCCGATGGGCCTCCAGCGCCCAGCGCACGGTCGGGAAGGCCAGCTGATCCCACGGGATCTCCTCCCAGCGGAACAGCCCCACCTCGAGGCTCTCCGGCCCCGGGGCGATCGCGGGATCGTCGAGGCGGGCGCGGTAGATCAGCTGCACCTGGCTGATCCGCGTCACGTCGTAGACCGCCAGCAGCGCCTCCACCGTGATGCGCGCCCGCGCCTCCTCCCACGCCTCGCGGACGGCGCCGGCGGCCGTCGTCTCGTTCAGCTCCATGTAGCCGGCGGGCAGGGTCCAGAAGCCGCGCCGCGGCTCGATCGCGCGCCGGCACAGGAGGATCCGGTCCTCCCAGGTCACGACGGACCCCACGATCACCTTCGGGTTCTCGTAGGCGACCCAGTCGCAGTCCGGGCAGACGAGGCGCTGGCGGTCGTCGCCGGGGGGGACGGTGCGGATGCGCGGGCCCCGCGCCGGGGTCTCTGTCTGGTCCATGGCCCATGATGGGCCGGGGGCGATCAGCCCCGCAAGCCGCCCGGCGCCCGCGCCGCGACCTCGTCCACCGCCCGGCACAGGAGGGCGAGGTCGTCCGGGCGCGACAGGCGGTGGTCGCCGTCCTCGACCAGCGTCAGCGTGGCGTCCGCCGTCGTCAGCCGGTCGAGGAGGCGCTTCGACGTCTCCCACGGCACGTCCGGGTCGGCGGTGCCGTGCAGGAGGCGCACCGGCCCGTCGAACGCCACCGGGCCGCGCAGGACGAGGTGGTGGCGCGCCTCGGCGATCAGCGCGGCGGTGAAGTGGTAATCCCCGTCGCCGTAACGCGACGGCGCGGTCCAGCGCCCCTCGGCCAGCACGCGCGCCCGCTCCGCCGCCCCGAGTCGCCCCCAGACGAGGTCCTCGGTGAAATCGGGCGCCCCGGCCACCCCGACGATTCCGGCGACGCGGCCGGGCCGTTCGCGGGCGACCAGCAGCGCGATCCACACCCCCATCGACGAGCCCGCGAGGACCTGCGGCCCCTCCGTCAGCCGGTCCAGCACGGCCAGCGCGTCGTCGCGCCAGGTGCCCAGCACGCAGTCCGCGAACCGCCCGCCGCTCGCCCCGTGGCCGCTGTAGTCGAAGCGGACGAAGGCGCGACCCCTCGCCGCACAATGCGCCTCCAGCGCGGTCGCCTTCTGGCCCGTCATGTCGGACCGGTAGCCGCCCAGGAACAGCACGCCCGGCGACGCACCCGGGGTGCGGACGCAGGCGAGGGTGGCGCTGCCCCGGTCGAGGCTGTATGGCATCGGCATGACGTCGCTCGATCAACGGTACGGGTCCAGGGCCGACGGACCCGCCCCGTTTCCGGAACTGCCCCCCGGCGCCACCATCCTGCAGGTCATTCCCTCGCTCGTCACCGGCGGTGCGGAGCGGGGCTGTATCGATGTGGCCGCCGCCATCATGCAGGCGGGCGGCCGTGCCATCGTCGCGTCGTCCGGCGGGCCGATGGCGCGCGAGCTGGACCGCTGGGGCGCCACCCACGTCACCCTGCCGCTCGCCCGCAAGAACCCGCTGACGATCCGGCGCAACGTCGGCCGCCTCGCCGACCTGATCGTGGAGTCCAAGGTCTCGCTTGTCCATGCGCGCTCCCGCGCGCCGGCCTGGTCCGCCCACTGGGCGGCGCGGGAGACGGGCATCCCCTTCATGACCACCTTCCACGCCCCCTACAACGCCCAGAACCGGCTGAAGCGGCTCTACAACTCGGTCATGGCGCGGGGCGACCGGGTGATCGCGATCTCCGACTTCGTCGCCCGCCACATCACGAGCACCTACGGCACGGATCCCACGCGCATCCGCACCATCCACCGCGGGATCGACCTGGAGGCGTTCAACCCCGCCCGGGTGACGGCGGAACGCATGATGAAGCTGGCCCGCCGGTGGGCCGTGCCGGACGGCGTGTCGATCGTGATGCTGCCGGGCCGGCTCACCCGCTGGAAGGGCGCGCAGGTGCTGCTGCGGGCGCTGGAGCGGCTGGGGCGACGGGACGTCTGCTGCCTGCTGGTCGGCGCGGACCAGGGGCGCGACCGCTACAAGGACGAGATCATGGCCGAGATCCGCGCGCGCGGCCTGGAGGGGGTCGTGCGGCTCACCGGCAACTGCGACGACATGCCGTCGGCCTACATGCTGGCCGACGTGGTGGTCAGCGCCTCGATCGAGCCGGAGGCGTTCGGCCGCGTGATCGTGGAGGCGCAGGCGATGGGCCGCCCGACCATCGTCAGCGACATCGGCGCCGTGGACGAGACGGTGGGCCGCGGCCGGACCGCGTGGGTCGTGCCGCCGGGCGACGCGGACGCGCTGTCGGCCGCGATCGGCCAGGCGCTGGCGCTGGGCACCGACGAGCGGGAGGCGCTGGGCGCCGCGGCGATGGACCATGTCCGCGAGCGGTTCGACCGGCGGACGATGGTGGCCCGGACGATCGAGGTCTACCGCGAGCTGCTGGGCGCGTCGCCGGGCTGAGGGGCCGGCGCGAACACCGGCGCCGCCCGGTCGGCGATCCCGGCCATCAGCGCCAGCCCGCGGCCGACCGAGACCAGCTCGTCGCCGAAGACCAGACGGTCGGCGCCGAACCGGTCGGCGAACAGGCGCTGCACGGCGGGGACGAGGGACGTTCCGCCGGTCATGAACACCCGCGCGACCGCGCCCGGGGCCACGCCCTCACGCGCGAACAGGCCGTCCACCGTCGCGGCGATCGCCCCGACGTCGTCGGCGATCCAGCCCTCGAACTCCGCCCGCGCGATCGTACGGCGGATCGTGTGGCCGCCCGCCTCGAACCGGAACTCCGCGCTCTCCTCGCGCGAGAGGCGGACCTTCGCCTCCGATACCGCGCGCCAGAGCGCGAAGCCGCGGTTGTCGCGCACCACGGCGAGAAGGCGGTCGAGCGGCCCCTTCAGGCTCGCCTCCGCCCGCAGCTCCTCGATCAGGCGCAGCGTGCGCGGCGTGTTCAGCATGGACAGGTGATGCCAGCGCTCGAAATGGGCGTAGATCCAGAGCGGCACCTGCGGCCGGTCGGGATCGTCCAGCACCTGCCGGCCGCGCCCGAGGTCGGGCGTCACCACGTTGCGGACGATCATGCGGTCGAAGGCATCGCCCGCCACGCCGACGCCCGCCGTGCCCCGGATCCGCGCCTCCAGCCCCCCGGCCCCGGGCCGCAGGTCGACGAGTGAGAAGTCGCTGGTGCCGCCGCCGAAGTCGGCGACGAGGATGGTCTCCGGCCCGTCGATGCGCAGGCCGTAGTAGAAGGCCGCCGCGACCGGTTCGTAGGCGAAGACCACGTCGTCGAACCCGGCGCGGGCGAGCGCGTCGGCCAGCCGGGCGACGGCCAGCGCCTCGTCCGCCCGCTCGCCCGCGAAGACCACCGGCCGGCCCACCACGACGCGCCCGGCGACGGGCGGCCCCGCCGCCTCCGCCCGCTGGCGCATCTGGCGCAAGAACAGGCCGACGAGCGTCGGCAGATCGTACCGGCGGCCATAGACCTGGGTCTCGCCGAAGCTGGCGGTGGCGAGGAAGGTCTTGAGCGACTGCATCAGCCGCCCCGCCCCCGGCGCCTCCAGATAGTCGCGGATGGCCCACGGGCCGGAGGCGACGAGGATCTCGCGCCCCCGCCGGTCCTCCGCCTCGTCGAAGAAGAGCACCGAGCGGTAGACGTCGTGCAGGGTCCCGTCGACGTCGAAGACGGCGCTGGCCACGCGCCCGTCCGGGCCGACGTGGGAGAAGACGCTGTTCGTCGTCCCGAAGTCGAGGCCGAACCCGGTCACGGCGCCACCGCCCGCTCGCGGCGCAGGAGACCGCGGGTGGCGAGGATGCCGACCGTCCCGGCGAGCAGCGCCGCGAGCGAATGGGGCATCGCGCTGCCGTCGTGGAAGGCCCCGACGAGGAGGCCGACGATCGTCCCCGCCGTCAACTGCATCGCCACCGCCAGCGCCGACGCGGTGCCGGCGATCCGCGGGAACGCGGCCACGCAGCCCGCGAACCCGCCCGGCAGCAGAAACCCCGCGCCGGTGTTGTAGAGCCAGATCGGCAGGACGATCGCGACCACCGAGGGCGGCATCGTCAGCGCCGAGGCGACCGCCGTCGCCCCGCCCGCGAAGGCGAGCATCGCGCCGGTGCGGACCAGCGCCAGCGTCCCGATCCGGGTGGCGAACCGCCCGCCGAGGAAGGTGCCCAGCAGATAGCCCGAGACGGTGACGCCGAACGCGATCCCGTATTCGACCGGGCTGAGGCCCACCGTCTCGATGAGCACGAAGCTCGAGCCCGAGATGTAGGCGAAGATCCCGGAGTAGGAGACCGTGGGGCAGAGCGCGTAGCCGAGGTAGGTGCGGCTCGACAGGAGCGAGCGGTAGCCGGCGATCAGCGGCGCGATCCGCGTGGCGCCCGGGTCGCGGAAGGCGTTCGTCTCGGGAAGGACGGTCCAGGTGCCGACCAGCACGACGGCGCCGAACGCCAGCAGCGCCACGAACGCCGACCGCCAGCCGAACAGGTCGACCAGCACCCCGCCCAGCGGCGGGGCGAGGATCGGGACGAAGGTCATGGCGAAGGTCATGTAGCTGAGCACGCTCGCCCCGCGGTCGCGGTCGTGCAGGTCGCGCACGACCGCCCGCGCGAGGGTCGGCGCCGCGCTGGCGCCCGCCGCCTGGACCATGCGGAAGGCGACGAGCTGGCCGACGTCCTGCGCCAGCACGCAGCCGAGCGTGCCGACCGCGTACAGCGCCAGCGCCGCGCGCAGCACCGGCCGGCGGCCGTAGCGGTCGGACAGCGGACCGTAGACGAGGCTCGCCACCGCGAACACGGCCGTGAAGCCGGAGAGCGTGAGCTGGACCGTCCCCGTCGTCACGCCGAACGCCGCCCGGATGTCGGGCAGCGAGGGCAGGTAGAGGTCGGTGGAGGCCGGCTGCAGCGCCAGCAGCAGCGTGAGGAGGACATAGAGGACGACGCCCCGGCGGGCGTCGACCGCGGGTCCCGCGGTCACGGACCCCTCAGCCGTAGCGCTCCTCGTTCCAGGGGTCGCCCTCGTTGTGGTAGCCGCGCACCTCCCAGAACCCCGGACGGTCGTCCGCGGTGAACTCGACGCGCTTCAGCCACTTGGCGCTCTTCCAGAAATAGAGCTTGGGAACGACGAGGCGGACCGGACCCCCGTGCTCGCGCGGGATCGGCATCCCCTCCCAGCTGTGCGCGAGCATCACGTCGGCGTCGGCGAAGCGGTCGAGCGGCAGGTTCGCGGTATAGCCGTCGTGGGCGTGCAGGACGACGAACCGGGCGTCGGGCAGCGGCCGCACCGTCTCCAGAAGGTGGCGCGCCGACACGCCGTCCCAGCGGTTGTCGTAGCGCGACCACGCGGTGACGCAGTGGATGTCGGAGACGTCGGTCGCCTGCGGCTGGGCCAGGAAGTCCGTCCATGTCCACGCGACCGGCGCCGCGACGAGGCCGTCCACCGCCAGCGACCAGGAGGCGGTCGGCACGTCGGGCTGGATGCCGAGGTCGAGCACGGGCCAGTTCTTCACCTCGCGCTGGCCGGGCGGAAGCCGCTGTCCCGCCGGGGCCGAGGCACCGGTCAGGAGCCGCCCGTCGCGGGCCCACTGCTCCTTGCTCTCCAGCAGTTTCTTCTTCACCTGGCCCAGAAGGCCGTTCGTGTCGTCCGGCATCGGTCCGCCCGTTCCACGCTGCGCGCGAGCCGAAGATAGCGAGCCGGTGCCGTTCCGGCGAGCCCCGACCCCGGGGGCGACGGCGAATCAACACTACGTCGAACGATTGACGCTGCACAGGCGAACGCCGAAGGAGTAATCTGCCAAGGGTATCGCGTCCCGCGAGGATCGAAGGTCATGGCCGTTTCGCCGGTTCTCTACCGTATCGTGCAGGGCTCAAGCAGTACGAGCCTCAACCTGATCAAGGCGGCCAAGAAGACGGCCGGCAAGCCACAGTTGTTCCGCAAGCGGGAGTTCGCTCGCACCATCATCTTCAAGTATCCGAACTTTGCCGACCCGACGACGAGCGGTGGACGGGGCCAGCCGGAACGGCCGATCGAGACGGCCATCTACATTCCGCACAACGAGCTGGAGCCGATGGCGGGCGGTTATGCGATCTACCTGAGGGAAGCGAAAGCGTCGCTGCTTCTTCAGCAGTATATGGGCGTGAACGAGGACAGCCAGGATCCGGACCTCGAACGCGACCTGCGCGTACTGCGCGCGATCGACGAGATGCCCTCGCTCGACCCCTTCCTGCTGAAGGCGCGGTTCGAGGCGCTTGGCATCGAATTCGAGCAGGACAGTCTCGACATCCGCGACGAAGAGGAGCGGGCGATCCGCAAGCTCATCGAGACGCGGATCGGGCGCATCCTCGCCAAGGCGTTCGGCGGCGCCAAGGGCATGCCGCCGGAGATGGTGGTGCGGATCATCGATTCGATCTGGGATCCGACGATGCCCGAGTCGACCAAATTCGTGGAGGCGTTCGGCATCAACGCCTCTGACTGCCCGAAGGTTTTCTTCGCCCTTCAGGGGATCACCTTCTACGAGTACATGTTCGGCAACGCGATGGCGTCGTGCCGCGGCGTGATGGAGTGGCTGAACGGGCCGGCGGCCAAGCCGGTCGACATCATGATGTACCCGCGTTACGAGCAGGACCGGCTGCAGATGCTGCGCCAGGAGGTCCACAAGGGGATGACCGGGACGCTCCGGTCGCTTTCGGAGCAGTTCAAGACCTACGACCAGGCGCTCGAGGAGTTCGTCGGCAAGAACAACCCGTTGCCGATCCGCAACTTCCTCTTCGCCGCGAGTGCGACCTTCTGGCGCCTCGGCCAGGGCATCACGTCGGCGCTGAACGCCGCCGCGATCATCGAGGACACGCAGAAGCCCGGCTCGTCCTCGAAGTTCGAGGGCGTGGTCGAGGTTCTGATGCGCCTGCGCGTCGCACTGTCCGACCGGGCGAGCGCGCACGCGCTCTGAGGACGGGGGCCGGAAGGCCCTCTCCCCCGGAACCGGTGCCGGCCGGTCCCCGTTCTCCCCTTCGCCCCCCTCGGGCGGAGGCGTGTCCATGGCCGGCGATCCCGCCGCCCCGGTTCCCCGGAAGGCACATCGTGTCCGGTTCGGCCCCGACCTCGGCTTCGCGAATGGGGGCCGGACGCGCCGCGGGCCGGCGTCCTCGACATGGACTGGGACACCGACCGCCGCTGCCTGCAGGGCGAAGGTGCCGGTGCCCTTCTTCGGCGACCAGTCCGCCGGGGCGCTGTTCGACGGCTTCCCGTTGGCGCTGCTGGCGCGGTGAGAGCCTCCGGTGCCCTCCGTGCCGACGCCCGGGTTGCGTCCGGTCGCCCGTCCGGTCAGGATCGCGGCCTCATACCATCCGGGGGCGATCGATGAACGGGGCAGAGGCGCTGGTGCGGACCCTTCTGGCTGGCGGGGTCGACACCTGCTTCGCCAATCCGGGCACGTCGGAGATGCACTTCGTCGCGGCCCTCGACCGGTTTCCGGCCATGCGGTGCGTGCTCGGGCTGTTCGAGGGCGTGGTGACGGGGGCGGCGGATGGCTATGCCCGGATGGCCGACAGGCCCGCCGCGACGCTGCTGCACCTCGGGCCCGGCCTCGCCAACGGCCTCGCCAACCTGCACAACGCCCGGCGCGCGATGATGCCGATGGTCAACATCGTGGGCGACCACGCGACCTATCACCGCGTCCACGACGCGCCGCTCGCCTCGGACGTGATCGGCGTCGCGACCCCGTTCTCGCACTGGGTTCGGATGGGGGAGAGCGCCGACACCATCTCCGCCGACGGGGCGGCCGCCATCGCCGCGGCCCTGGATCCGCCCGGGCGGATCGCCACCCTCGTGCTGCCCGCGGACACCGCCTGGACCGACCCGAAGGACCCGACCATCCATGCCGTCCCGACGGTCGCCGCGCGGCCCCGGGTCGACGCGGCGAAGATCGAGGACGCCGTCCGGCGCATCCGCGCGGGCGGATCGTCGGTCGGGCTGATGCTGAACGGCGCCGCCATGCGGGCGGGCCCGCTGGCGCTCGCGGGGCGGATCAGGGCGGCGACCGGCTGCCGCATCTTCGCGCCCACCTCCAACGGGCGCACGGAGCGCGGCGCGGGCCGGTTCGCGGTCGAGCGCGTGCCCTACGTGGTGGACATGGCGCTGGAGACGCTGAAGGACGTGCGGACCCTGATCCTGGTCGGCGCGCGCGCACCGGTGGCCTTCTTCGCCTATCCCGGCAAACCCTCGGTCGTGACCCCGCCCGACTGCGAGATCGTGCCGCTGGCGGACCTGCACGAGGACCTGACCGGGACGCTGGAGGCGCTGGTCGACGCGCTGGGGGCCGGTCGCACGGCGCCCACGCTCCAGTCCTTCGCCCCGCCGCCGATGCCGGGCGCCTACGACCCGATCACGCCGGAAGGGCTCGCCGCCGCGGTCGCGGCGCTGCTGCCCGAGGGCGCCATCGTGGTGGACGAGGGCATCACCGGCGGGCGGCGCTTCATGCCCGGCACCGTCGCGGCCCGCCCGCACGACTGGCTGAACCTGACCGGCGGGGCGATCGGCGACGGGCTGCCGATGGCGGTGGGCGCGGCGATCGCCCGGCCCGACCGGCCGGTCGTCGTGCTCCAGGCCGACGGCAGCGCGATGTACACCAACCAGGGCCTCTGGACGATGGCGCGGGAGGGGCTGAACGTCACCGTCGTCCTCCTGAACAACCGGTCCTACGCGACGCTCGTGGGCGAACTCGCCAACGTCGGCGCGAAGAACGCCGGGCCGACGGCCCTCGGCATGTTCAGCCTCGACCGGCCGGCGATCGACTGGTGCCAGATGGCGCGGTCGATGGGCGTCGAGGCGGTGCGGCCGGAGACGATGGGCGACTTCGCCCGCGCCTTCACCGAAGGCACCTCCGGGAAGGGCCCGCTCCTGATCGACGTGCCGATCTGACCGTTCCCCGCCCTGCCGCATGCCAGCCACGCGCCCCGGACGCGTGACAGCGCATCGGTTCGCGGCCGAATCTCTCCCTCGCGGAGCAGGATCGGGGACGGGATGCGCGACGACGGCCAGACGGGGGCGCCGGCGGGGGCCGGCGGGGCTTCGGTCGCCACCGATCCGACGGACACGATGAGCGACCGGCGCAAGATCGGCCTCGCCCTCGTCGTCGCCTGCGCCCTGTTCATGGAAACGCTCGATTCGACGGCGCTGGCGCCCGCCCTGCCGACGATCGCGGACGAGTTCGGCGAGCCGCCGCTCCACCTCTCCCTCGCGCTGTCGAGCTATCTCGTCACGCTCGCCGTGCTGATCCCGGCGAGCGGCTGGGCCGCGGACCGGTTCGGACCCCGGCGCGTCTTCGTCGCCGCGGTCGGGATGTTCGTCCTCGGATCGGTCCTGTGCAGCCTGTCGTGGGACCTGATGTCGCTGGTCGCCGCCCGCGTCGTGCAGGGCATGGGCGGGGCGATGATGTCGCCCGTCGGCCGCTTCGCCCTGCTGCGGGTCACCCGCAAGGACGAGATGCTGCGGATGATGTCGTGGGTCACCGTGCCCGGGCTGATCGGCCCGGTGCTGGGCCCCGGCCTCGGCGGCTTCCTGACCGAGTACGCGACCTGGCACTGGATCTTCCTTCTGAACGTGCCGATCGGGCTGATCGGGGCGATCTTCGCGTGGCGGCTGATCCCGGCCGGGGCGGCGCCGGCCCGGCCGCGCCTCGACCGCGTCGGGCTCCTTCTGGCCGGGCTCGGGTGCGGCGGGATCGTGTTCGGCATGGACCTGCTCACGACCGGCATCGGGCGCGAGATCGGCATCGCGCTGATCCTCGCCGCCGCCGTGTCGGTGACGCTCTACGTGCGGCGCGCGCGGGCGCAGGCGGACCCGCTGATCGACCTCGGCCTGCTGCGCGACCGCTACTTCGCCTTCTCCATCGTCGCCGGCTTCCCGTTCCGCCTCGCCATGGGGGCGATGCCGCTGCTCTTCCCGCTGCTGTTCCAGCTGGGCTTCGGGCTCGACGCCTTCCGCTCGGGCATGCTGACGGTCTGCTCGACGATCGGGATCATCGGCATGAAGGCTGTCGCGCCCTGGCTGATCCGGCGGTTCGGCTACCGTCGGCTCATCATCTGGAACGCGGTGGCGAACGGCGTGATCTTCCTCGCCCAGGCGGCGTTCCCGGTCCTCCCCTGGGCCGCGATCATCCTCGTCCTGCTGGCCGGCGGCCTCGCCCGCTCGCTCCACTTCACCGCACTCGGCACGATCGCCTTCGCCGAACTGCCCTCCTCGCGGCTGTCGCGGGCGACCTCCATGACCAGCATGGGGATGCAGATGTCGAACAGCCTCGGGATCGGCCTCGGCTCCTCGATGGTGGCGCTGCTGACCTGGCATTCCGGGACGGGCGCGATCGGCGCGGCCGAGGTGGCGCCGGCCTTCCTCGTGCTCGGCGCGCTGACGATGCTGCACGCCCTCTGGTGCCTCCGGCTCCCGGCCGACGCCGGTGCGGCGCTGATGGCCCGGCGGTCCGGCTGATCCGCCTTGCCGGGCCGGACCCGAGTTGATACCACGGGACCATGCCCGCCGCCGTCCGCATCGCCCCGTCGATCCTCTCCGCCGACTTCGCCCGCCTGGGCGAGGAGGTGCGCGCCGTCGATGCCGCCGGGGCGGACTGGATCCACGTGGACGTGATGGACGGCCATTTCGTGCCGAACATCACGATCGGGCCCGGCGTGGTGAAGGCCCTGCGCCCGCACACGGCCAAGACGCTCGACGTCCACCTGATGATCGCGCCGGTCGATCCCTTCGTCGCCGCCTTCGCCGACGCCGGGGCGGACGTGATCACCGTCCATCCCGAGGCGGGGCCCCACCTGCACCGGACGCTCCAGCTGATCCGCGCGCTCGGCAAGCGGGCCGGCATCGCCCTCAACCCCGCCACCCCGGTCGCGGCGATCGAGCATGTGATGGGCGACGTGGACCTGATCCTCGTCATGACCGTGAACCCGGGCTTCGGCGGGCAGGCGTTCATCCGCTCGCAGCTGGCCAAGATCCGCGAGATCCGGCGCTGGATCGACGAGCAGGGCCGGGCGATCGACCTCCAGGTCGACGGCGGCGTGAACGTGGAGACGGCGCGCCTCGCGATCGAGGCCGGCGCCGACGTGCTGGTGGCCGGCACCGCGACGTTCGAGGGTGGTCCCGGCGCCTACGCCGCCAACATGCGCCGCCTGCGCGGCGACGGCTGAACGGAGGCCGCGGACGGTCGATGGCGGGAACGCGGGAGACCTTGTCGCGGCTGGCCGACCGGACCCGACGTCTCGTCGCCGACGCGCCGGTCCTCGGCGGGCTCCTGGGCCCGCCCGTTCCCGCCGGCCTCGCCGTCGTCCCCCACGATCCCTGGCCCGGCGACGCCGAGGCCGGGGCGGCCATCCTCCAGGGGCGGTTCCGCGCCGCGGGCCATTCGCAGCCGGTGGACGACGGCGTCTGGATGCCCGGCGGGGCGCCCGCCCCCTGGGCCGAGGCGCTGGGCGGATTCGAATGGATCCGCGACCTGCGCGCGCTCGGCGGCGACCAGGCGCGTCGGCGCGTGCGCGCGCTGGTCGGCCGCTGGATCGACACCGGCGGGTCGGGCGGCCCGGCGTGGTCGCCGCAGACGACGGCCAACCGTCTGTCGGTCTGGATGGCGCAGCACGAATTCTTCATCGCCAGCGCCGACGACGCCTTCCGCGCCCGGGTCATGGACAGCCTCGCGCGGCAGAGCCGGCACCTCCAGCGCAACCCGGCCGGCGACCGCGACGGCGCGCCCCACCTCGCGGTGGCGAAGGGCCTCGTCTTCGCCGGGCTGTGCCTGCCGGGCCACGGAAAGGCGCTGGCGCTGGGGCTCCGGCTGCTGGATCGCGAACTGCCGCGGCAGGTGCCCGCCGACGGGGTCCACGTGGAGCGCAGCCCCCACGTCCATCTCCGCGTGCTGCGGGACCTGATCGACCTGCGCGCGCTGCTGCGGCAGGCGCGCCAGGAGGTGCCGGCCGTCCTCCAGACCGCGGTCGAGCGGATGACCCCGGCGCTCCGCTTCTTCCGCCACGGGGACGGCGGGCTCGTGCTGTTCAACGAAAGCGCCGAGGACGTGCCGGTGATGATCGACGCGGTCCTCGCCCACGCGGACGTGAAGGGCCGCGCCTTCAAGTCCGCCCCGATCGGCGGGTTCGAGCGGATCCAGTGCGGCCGCACGGTGCTGGTGATGGACACGGGCGCACCGGCGCCCGCGGGCCTCGACGCCCACGCCCATGCCGGGGCGCTGTCGTTCGAACTGTCGGTCGGGCGCGAGCGGCTGGTCGTGAACTGCGGCGCGGTCGCCGGCGCCAGGGGTGCGTGGCGGCGGACGCTGGCCGCGACCGCGGCCCATGCGACGGTCACGGTCGGCGACCGCAACCTCGCCGAGGTCCTCGACGAGGGCGGCGTCGGGCGCCGGCCGGCGTCGGTGCTGGCCGTGCGCGAGGAGGCCGAGGAGGGCGTGCTGGTCGACGCCAGCCACGACGGCTACGCCGCCGGCCTCGGCACGCTGCACCGCCGCCGCCTCTTCGTCGCCGACACCGGCGAGGACGTGCGCGGCGAGGAGACGCTGGAGGGGCCGGGCGACCATCCCTTCGCCGTGCGCTTCCACCTCCACCCCGCCGCCCAGGTCTCGATGATCCAGAACGGGGCGGCGGCGCTGATCCGGCTTCCGTCGGGGCAGGGCTGGCGCCTGCGGGCGGCCGGCGGGACGCTGGAGGTGCAGGAGAGCCTCTACGCCGGCGGCCCCGGCGATCCGCGCCGCACGACGCAGGTGGTCGTCACCGGGATCGCGGAATCCGGCGCCCACGTCGTGAAATGGGCGCTGAAGCGGGAGAAGAAGCCGGGCTGAGGAGGGCGCCGGACGCCCGTGCAACCCGCCTGCGCGTCGCCCGCGTCTCGACAGGAACGATGGTTCGGCCTAGAGGGATGCCGCCGATCCGGAAGCGCCGAGGTTCCGCCGATGACCACCGTCAAGATCACCCGCGCGCTCCTGTCCGTCTCCGACAAGGCGGGCCTCGTCGATCTCGCGGCCGCGCTCGTGGCGCGGGGCGTCGAGATCCTGTCGACGGGCGGGTCGGCCGCGACGCTGCGGGCCGCGGGCGTGGCGGTGAAGGAGGTCTCCGACCACACCGGCTTTCCCGAGGTGATGGACGGGCGGGTGAAGACGCTGCACCCGCGCATCCACGGCGGGCTGCTGGCCCGGCGCGACCTGCACGCCGACGACATGGCGCGGCACGACATCCCGCCCATCGACCTGCTCGTCTCCAACCTCTACCCGTTCGAGGCGACGGTCGCGAAGGGCGGGACGTTCGAGGACTGCGTCGAGAACATCGACATCGGCGGCCCGGCCATGGTCCGCGCGGCGGCCAAGAACCACGACTTCGTGGTCGTCCTGACCGATCCCGCGCGCTATGGCGACCTGCTGGACGAGATGGCGGCCAACGGCGGCGGCACCACGCCCGCCTTCCGCCGGACCTGCGCGCAGGCGGCCTTCGCCCACACCGCGGCCTACGACGCCGCTGTGAGCACGTGGTTCGCCGGGCGGCTGGGCGACGCCTTCCCGCCCGTCCTCGCCTTCGCGGGGCGGCGGCGGGAGGTGCTGCGCTATGGCGAGAACCCGCACCAGGCGGCCGCCTTCTATGCCGGCGGCCCCGCGCGCCCCGGGATCGCCACCGCGACCCAGGTGCAGGGCAAGGAGCTGTCCTACAACAACCTCAACGACACCGACGCGGCGTTCGAGCTGGCGGCCGAATTCGAGCGGCCGGCCGTCGCCATCGTCAAGCACGCGAACCCCTGCGGCGTGGCCGAGGCGGACGACCTGTCCGCCGCCTACGACCTGGCGCTCCGCTGCGACCCGGTGTCCGCCTTCGGCGGCATCATCGCCGTCAACCGCACGCTGGACGCGGCGACGGCGGCCAGGATCGCGGCACTGTTCGCCGAGGTGGTGATCGCGCCCGACGCGGAGCCCGAGGCGAAGGCCGTTCTGGCGGGCAAGAAGAACCTCCGCGTCCTCCTGACGGGCGGCATGCCCGATCCGGCGGCGGCCGGGATGCTGGTGAAGTCGGTGGCGGGCGGCTTCCTCGTCCAGACCCGCGACGCCGGACGGGTGTCGGCGGCGGACCTGAAACTCGTCACCCGCCGCGCGCCGACCGACGCGGAGATGGCGGACCTGCTGTTCGCCTTCCGCGTGGGCAAGCACGTCAAGTCGAACGCGATCGTCTATGCCAGGGGCGGCGCCACGGTGGGCATCGGCGCCGGCCAGATGAGCCGGGTCGACAGTGCGCGGATCGCCGCGATCAAGGGGGCGGAGGCGGCGAAGGCCGCCGGCCTGGACGCGCCGCTGACGCATGGCTCGGTCGTGGCGTCGGACGCCTTCTTCCCCTTCGCCGACGGGCTGATCGCCGCGGCGGAGGCCGGGGTGACGGCGGTGATCCAGCCGGGCGGCTCGATCCGCGACGCCGAGGTGATCGCCGCCGCCGACGCGCGGGGCCTCGCAATGGTCGTCACGGGGATGCGGCACTTCCGCCACTGAGGGGGGCGGTTCCGCCTCGTCCCGAGCCCGCCGAAGGACGACGCACGAGGCGGCCGCGAATCCGCCGCCTACCCCCCCAGCACCTTGGTCTGCAGCGCCGTCAGCTCCCCGATCCCCTTGCGGGCGAGCGCCATCAGCGCGTCCAGTTCCGCCTGGGTGAAGGGTTCCTTCTCCGCGGTCGCCTGCACCTCCACGATGCCCCCGCGACCGGTCATCACGAAATTCGCGTCCGTGTGGGCCGCGCTGTCCTCGGCATAGTCGAGGTCGAGCACCGGCACGCCCTGGTGGATCCCGCAGGAGATGGCGGCGACGCTGTCGATCACCGGGATCGTCTTCACCGCCCCGATCCGCTTCAGGTGGCGGAACGCCTCGATCAGGGCCACATGGCTGCCGGTGATCGAGGCGGTGCGGGTGCCGCCGTCCGCCTGGAGCACGTCGCAGTCGATCTTGATCAGGATCTCGCCCATCGCCTTGCGGTCGACGACCGCGCGCAGCGCACGGCCGACGAGGCGCTGGATCTCCTGCGTCCGCCCGCTCTGCTTGCCCTTGGCCGCCTCGCGGTCGGTGCGGGTGTGGGTGGAGCGGGGCAGCATCCCGTATTCGGCCGTCACCCAGCCGAGGCCCGTGTTGCGCAACCAGGGCGGGACGCGGTCCTCGACGCTGGCGGTGCAGAGAACGACGGTGTCGCCGAACCGCACGAGGCACGAGCCCTCGGCGTGCTTGGCGTAGCCCGGCTCGAGCGAGACCGCGCGGAGCTGGTCCGGGGCACGGCCCGAGGGGCGGGCGGCGGCGGGGGCGGTCATGGGGGGTTCCTCGGGTCGGACGGAAGGGCCGGCACCCTAGCCACGTCCGCCGGTTCCGTCCAGCCGCGGGGGCCGTCCGTTGATTCACCGTCGTGCGAGCCTTAAATTCTGGGTGGCGGCGCCCGGACCGGACGCTGCGACCCATCAACGCCCCGCCCAAGGAATGATCGTCGAGCTCAACCGCCGGTCCCGCGAGATCCTGCGCCACATCGTGGACGCTTACGTCGAGACGGGCGAGCCGGTCGGATCGCGGACGGTGTCGCGGCGTCTCGGCATGTCGCTCTCGCCGGCGACCATCCGCAACGTGATGTCGGACCTGGAGGAACTCGGCCTCCTCGTGGCGCCCCACACCTCGGCCGGGCGCCTGCCGACCGAGGCCGGGCTGCGCCTGTTCGTCCACGGACTCCTGGAGGTGGGCGGCGTCGCCGAGGACGAGCGCGACGCGATCGACGCGCGCTGCGCGGCGCGCGGGCTGACCATGCAGGAGGTGCTGGAGCAGGCGTCGAGTCTCCTCGCCGGCCTCTCGTCCTGCGCCGGCCTCGTCGTTGCGCCCAAGCTCGACCGCCCGATGCGGCACATCGAGTTCGTGCACCTCGGGACCGGCCGCGCGCTGGTGGTGCTGGTGACCGAGGACGGGCTGGTGGAGAACCGGGTCGTCGAGGTGCCGCCGGGCATCCTGCCGGCCCACCTGACCGCCGCGTCCAACTATCTCAACGCCCGCCTCACCGGCCGCACGCTCGACGAGGCGCGCGCCGACGTCCTGCGCGAGATCGAGGAACAGCGCACCGCGCTGGACGCCCTGTCGACGCGGGTGGTGGAGGCGGGCCTCGCGGTGCCGGCCATGGGCGAGGGGGCGTCGGGCCTCCTCATCGTCCGCGGCCAGCGCAACCTATTGGAGGACGTCACCGCCATCTCCGACCTCGAGCGCATCCGGGGCCTGTTCGAGGCGCTGGAGGCGAAGGACGCGATGCTGCGCCTGCTGGAGGCCACGAAGAAGGCGGACGGGGTGCAGATCTACATCGGGGCCGAGAACACCCTCTTCCGCCACGCCGGCTGTTCGATGATCGTGGCGCCCTATCAGAACGCCAAGGAGCAGATCGTGGGGGCGATCGGCGTGATCGGCCCCACCCGCATGAATTACGCCCGCATCATCCCCATGGTCGACTACACGGCCAAGGTCGTCGGCCGGCTCCTCGGCTGAACCGCGGACCGGCGGCCCATCGATTGGACAGAGCGAGAGACATGACCGACAGCGATCGCACCACCCCCGCCGACGCCGGCACGCCCGCCACCGGGGCCCACGCGTCCGCCGCCACCGACGAGGGCGCCGCCGTCGAGCGGACGGCGGACCTCGAGGCCGAGGTGTCCGCCCTCAAGGACCATCTGCTGCGCGCCGTTGCCGAGCAGGACAACATCCGCAAGCGCGGGCAGCGCGAGATCGACGACACGCGCAAGTACGCCGTCTCGGGCTTCGCGCGCGAACTCCTCGTCGTCGCCGACAACCTGCGTCGCGCGCTGGAGGCGGCGCCGAAGGACCCCGACCCGGCGATGAAGAACTTCCTGATCGGGATCGAGGCGACCGAGCGGGGGCTGTTGAGCGCGTTCGAGAAGGCCGGCATCCGCAAGCTGGAGCCCGTGGGCCAGCCCGCCGACCCGAACTTCCACCAGATCATGATGGAGGTCGACGGCGGCGACGCGGCCCACCTCACGGTCATGCAGGTGCTGCAGGACGGTTACGTCATCCAGGACCGGCTGCTGCGCGCGGCTCTCGTGGCCGTCGCCCGCCGCCCGGTCGGGGCCGCGCCGCCGCCGC
>CANGXM010000045.1 GCA_947457845.1 Rhodospirillales bacterium
CCGCGCGGCCGCGAGGACGGCGCGGGCGCGGTCGTCGTGCCCGCTCATCGCAGCGCCACCGTCGCGACCGCCTGCGCCGCGAGGCCCTCCGCCCGGCCGGTGAAGCCAAGCGTCTCCGACGTGGTCGCCTTCACCGAGACGCGGTCGGGGCCGACCCCGAGGATGGCCGCCATCCGTTCGACCATCGCCGCCCGGTGCGGCCCCACCTTGGGCCGTTCGCAGACGATCGTGACGTCCACGTTCACCACCCGCCCGCCGCGCGCGGCGAGACGGTCGACCGCGTGGCGCAGGAACCGGTCGCTCGACGCCCCGCGCCAGCGCGGGTCGCTCGGCGGGAAGTGCTGGCCGATGTCGCCGTCCCCGATCGCGCCGAGGATCGCGTCGGTCAGCGCATGCAGGCCGACGTCGCCGTCGGAATGGGCCACGACGCCGCGGTCGTGCGGCACCCGCACGCCGCAGAGCATGACGTGGTCGCCGGGGCCGAAGCGATGGACGTCGTAGCCCATCCCGGTGCGGAATTCCGACGGCGCGAGGAGGCGCTCGGCGCGGGCGAGGTCGTCGGCCATGGTCACCTTGATGTTGTCCGGGTCGCCCGGCACCAGCGCCACCGGCAGACCCGCCGCCTCGAACAGCGACGCGTCGTCGGTCGCCGGATGGTCGGCGAAACGGCGGTGGGCGTCCAGAAGGGCGGGGAAGGGGAAGCCCTGCGGCGTCTGCGCGGCCCAGAGGCCGGCCCGGTCCACCGTGGCGCCGATCGTCCCGTCGTCCGCCCGCTTCAGTGTGTCGGTGACGGGCAGGGCGGCGATCGCCGCACCGCCCGCGTCGAGCGCGTCGAGCACCCGGTCGATCACCGCCGCCGCGACGAGGGGCCGCCCGCCGTCGTGGACGAGCACCCGGTCCGGCGGGTCGGCCGAGAGACGCTCCAGTCCACGCCGGACCGATTCCTGGCGGGTCGCCCCGCCCGTCACCGGCGGCGGCAGCGCGAGCCCCGCCAGCGCCGTCGCGCACGCCTCGTCCTGCCCGGGGCCGATGACGACCTGGACGGCGTCGATCCGCGGATGGTCCAGGAACGCCGCGACCGCCCGGCGAAGGATGGGCACGCCGCCCAGCGGAAGATATTGTTTGGGCACGTCCGATCCGAACCGCTGCCCGGTCCCGGCCGCGACCACCAGAGCTACCGTCCGCCTCACGCCATCACCCTTTCGACCGTGTCTGCCCAGAAAATGTGCATCATTGTTTCACCGCCGGTAAGGGAATTCCGGACCGTTCCGGTCCCCTTCGCACTTGCGAAACGGCCCGGTTCCGATAGATTGCCTATTCGGCAAGCAGGTCGGAGTTCTGCTTAGATGCAGGGCATTCAAATTGGTCGTCTCCACGTCGCGGATCCCGTGATCCTCGCGCCCATGTCCGGCGTGACGGACCTGCCGTTCCGTCGCATCGCGAAGCGCCTCGGCGCCGGTCTCGTGGTCTCGGAGATGATCGCGAGCCGCGAGCTCCTGCGCGAGAGCCGGCAGACGCTGCGGATGATCGAGACCGACGGCGACGAGGCCCCGCGGGCGGTGCAGCTCGCTGGCTGCGAGCCCGAGGTGATGGCCGAGGCGGCGCGGATGAACGCCGACCGGGGTGCGGCCGTCATCGACATCAACTTCGGCTGCCCGGTCAAGAAGGTCGTCTCGGGACAGGCCGGATCGGCGCTGATGCGCGACGAGGGGCTGGCGGGGCGGATCCTCGAGGCGGTCGTGCGCGCGGTCGACGTTCCCGTGACGCTGAAGATGCGGCTGGGCTGGGATCCGGCGAACCGCAACTGCGCGACGATCGCCCGGATCGCCGAGGCCGCCGGCATCCGGATGCTGACGGTGCACGGCCGCACGCGCGACCAGTTCTACGACGGGACGGCGGACTGGACCTTCGTCCGGCAGGTGAAGGACGCGGTGCGCCTGCCGGTGATCGTGAACGGCGACGTGACGAGCCTCGCCGCCGCCGACGCCGCCCTGGCGGCGTCGGGCGCGGACGGCGTGATGGTCGGCCGCGGCGCCTGCGGGCGCCCCTGGTTCCCGGGCCAGGTGGCGGCGCACCTCGCCGGCCGCGCCGTTCCGGCCGATCCGGCGCCCGCGGCGCGCCGCGCCCTGATCCACGAGCATTACGAGGACGTCCTCTCCCATTACGGAACGGTGCAGGGCGTCCGGATCGCGCGCAAGCACCTCGGCTGGTACGCCGCCGACCTGCCGGGTGCGGAGGCGTTCCGGGCCGCCGTCGTGCGCCTCGACGACCCGTCCGCCGTGATCGAGGCGATCGATCGCCTGTTCGACCGTTCCGACCTCCCGAAGGCGGCCTGACATGGTGCGTTCCATCGCCTCGCTCGCACGGCACCGGCGCTGGTCGGACATCGATCCGGAGAGCATCCTGGGCGCGCTGCCCGACCCGGTCCTCGTCATCGACGCGGACAACCGGATCCGCTTCGTGAACCTCGAGGCGCAGGAGTTCTTCGACGCCGGTGCCGCGCGCCTCGTCGGGACGCCGCTGTCGGAGTGGCTGCCCGGCGACTGCCCCGTCTTCGCCCTCCTCCAGCAGGTGCGCCAGCAGAACTCCCGCGTCTCGGAATACGGCGTGACGCTGGAGACGCCACGTATCGGTTCGCATTTCGTGACGGTCCAGGTGGCGCCGCTCGGCGATCCGCCGGAGATGGTCGTGATGTCGATCCACGAGCGCTCCATCGCGCGCAAGATCGACCACCAACTGACCCATCGCAACGCTGCCCGCTCCGTGACGGCTATGGCGATGATGCTGGCGCACGAGGTGAAGAACCCGCTGTCCGGCATCCGTGGCGCCGCGCAGCTTCTGGAGCAGGGCGCGTCGTCCGAGGACCAGATGCTGACCCGCCTGATCTGCGAGGAGGCGGACCGCATCGTTGCACTGGTCGATCGGATGGAGGTCTTCTCCGACAGCCGGCCGCTGGAGCGGGCGCCCTTGAACGTGCATTCGGTGCTCGACCACGTGCGGCGGCTGGCCACCACCGGCTTCGCGCGCCACGTCCGCTTCACCGAGCGCTACGATCCCTCCATTCCGCCGGTGCACGGCAACCGGGACCAGCTGATCCAGGTTCTGCTGAACCTCGTGAAGAACGCCGCGGAGGCGGTGCCCGAGACCGGGGGCGAGATCGTGCTGACGACCGCCTACCAGCAGGGCGTCCGCCTCGCCGTTCCGGGCAGCAGCAACCGGATGCACCTGCCCATCCTCGTGACGGTCCAGGACAACGGTCCGGGGATCCCGGACGACCTCCGCTCCCACCTCTTCGATCCGTTCGTGACGACCAAGCGGAACGGCAGCGGCCTGGGACTTGCATTGGTCGCCAAGATCATCGGTGACCATGGTGGCGTGATCGAGTTCGACAGTGCGCCCCGGCGCACGGTGTTCAAGCTCTCGCTGCCTATGGTGCCGAAAGGCGACAATGCGATAGAGGACCGTTGATGGCGACGTCCACGATCCTGGTGGCCGACGACGACCGGGCGATCCGGACCGTTCTGAATCAGGCCTTGGCCCGCCTCGGCTATGACGTCCGCACCACGGGCAACGCGACGACCCTGTGGCGGTGGGTGCAGGACGGGCAGGGCGATCTGGTGATCACGGACGTGATCATGCCGGACGAGAACGGGCTGGACCTGATCCCCAGGATCAAGCGCATCCGGCCGGAGCTGCGCATCATCGTGATGAGCGCGCAGAACACGCTCATGACCGCGCTGAAAGCGGCCGACCGGGGCGCGTTCGAGTATCTGCCGAAGCCCTTCGACCTGAAGGAACTGATCGGCGTCGTCCAGCGCGCGCTGACCCAGCCGAACGCGCCGATCGCCCGCACCAACGACGACGCCGACGGGGATGAGGGGCTCCCCCTCATCGGACGCTCGCCGGCGATGCAGGAGATCTACCGCGTCCTCGCCCGGCTCATGGGCACGGACCTGACCGTGATGATCAGCGGCGAGAGCGGCACCGGCAAGGAGCTGGTCGCCCGCGCGCTGCACGACTATGGCAAGCGGCGCAACGGAGCCTTCGTCGCCATCAACATGGCGGCGATCCCGCGGGAACTGATCGAGAGCGAGTTGTTCGGCCACGAGAAGGGCGCCTTCACCGGCGCCACCCAGCGCTCCGCCGGCCGGTTCGAGCAGTCGCAGGGCGGGACGCTCTTCCTCGACGAGATCGGCGACATGCCGCTCGACGCGCAGACCCGGCTTCTCCGGGTCCTTCAGGAAGGGGAGTACACGACGGTCGGCGGTCGCACGCCGATCCGCGCCGACGTGCGGATCGTCGCCGCGACCCACCGCGACCTTCGCACGCTGATTCGCCAGGGTCAGTTCCGCGAGGACTTGTTCTATCGCCTGAACGTGGTGCCCATCCGCCTGCCGCCGCTGCGCGAACGGTCGGAGGACGTGCCGCTGCTCGTCCGCCATTTCCTCGGCCAGGCCGCGCAGCAGGGCCTGCCGATGAAGTCGATCGACCAGGCGGGGATGGAGCGCCTCAAGCAGCACCGCTGGCCGGGCAACGTCCGCGAGCTGGAGAACCTCGTCCGCCGCCTCGCCGCGCTGTACGCGCAGGAGATGATCGGCGTCGACGTGATCGAGGCGGAACTGTCGGACACCGAGCCCGCGCCGACGGCGGCGGTGGTGACCCGCAGCGAGAACCTGGGGCAGGCGGTCGAGCGGCACCTGAAGGAGTACTTCGCCGCCCACACGGACGGCATGCCGTCTTCCGGCCTCTACGACCTGATCCTGCGGGAGGTCGAGCGGCCGCTCCTCTCGCTGTCCCTGGCCGCGACGCGGGGCAACCAGATCAAGGCGGCGCAACTCCTGGGCGTCAACCGGAACACGTTGCGAAAGAAGATCAGGGAACTGGATATCCAGGTGATCCGCGGGCTAAAGTGAGTTGCGCGCGCCCGGCCCGGGCCGTGTGGACGACCCTGGAACGCGGCATCAGCCGGACCTCATGAACGCGCAGAGCTCGGAACCAGGCGTGAGCGCCCTGCGTCTCATGGGCGCCTGGGCGACGCGCGTGGGCCTCGCGGGCAAACTCGCCGTGGCGCTCACGATCGGCGCCATCGTCGCCGGCGTGGCGACCTACGCCGCCCTCTCCGCGTCGCCGCCCTTCGGGACCGACCCGGACACCGTCACGCTTCTGCTGACGCTCGATCTCGCGCTCCTGCTGCTGCTGGTCGCGGTGGTCGCGCGGCATATCGTCAAGCTCTGGCTCGAACGGCGGCGCGGCCTCGCCGGGGCGCGCCTACACGTCCGCCTCGTGGCGCTGTTCAGCATGCTCGCGGTCGCGCCGACGATCCTCGTCGCCGCCTTCTCGGGCATCTTCCTCTACGCGGGCCTGCAGTCCTGGTTCAGCGACCGGGTGCGCACCGCGATCAACGAGAGCCTCGCCGTCGCGCAGGCCTATCTCCACGAGCACCAGAAGACCATCCGCGCCGACGTCCTGGCGATGGCGAACGATCTGAACCGCGCGGCTCCTCGGCTGTTGGCGGATCCGAACGTGTTCCGTGAGGTAGTGTTGACGCAGACAGCGCTCCGCGGGCTGACCGAGGCGGTCGTCTTCGACGGCACCGAGCGGGTCCTGGCCCGCGCCGGCCTGACCTTCCTGCTCGATTTCGACCCCGTGCCCGGCGACATGATCGAACGCGCCCGGCGCGGCGAGGTCGTGATCATGACCAACGACAGCGACGACCGGGTCCGGGCGCTGGTGCGGCTCGACCGGTTCGTCGACACGTTCGTGTTCGTCGGCCGTCTCGTCGAACCCCGGGTCCTGATGCACATGGAGCGGGTGCAGGGGGCCGCACGGGAGTATGCGGAGCTGGCGCAGGTCCGCTCCAACGTGCAGATCACCTTCACGCTGATCTTCATCGTCGTGGCGCTTCTCGTCCTGATGGCGGCCGTCTGGCTCGGCCTGATCATCGCGAACCAGATCGTCACGCCGATCAGCGGGCTCATCCAGGCGGCCGAGCGCGTGCGCGCCGGCGACCTGTCCACCAAGGTGGCCGAGAGCGCGACCGCCGACGAGATCGGCATCCTCAGCCGGGCCTTCAACCGGATGACGGACCAGCTGCAGGACCAGCGGCGCGAGCTGATCGAGGCGAACCGCCAGCTCGACCTGCGCCGCCGCTTCACCGAGACGGTCCTGTCCGGCGTGTCGGCCGGCGTGCTCGGCGTCGACCAGGATGGGCGGATCAACCTTCCCAATCGCTCGGCGGCCGAGCTTCTCGGCGTCGGCGACCCCTCCGCCCTGACCGGGAGGCTGATGGTCGAGGTGGCGCCGGAACTCGGCGAGCCGCTGGAGGCGACGCGCCGACGGCCCGGCCGTCTGACGGAGACGCAGGTCCAGCTTCGCCGCGACGGCGAGCCGGCGCGCAGCCTGCTGGTCCGGATCGCGGCCGAGGTGGTGGCGGGGGAGATCCGCGGCTACGTGGTCACGTTCGACGACGTCTCGGAACTCCTCTCCGCCCAGCGGAAGGCCGCCTGGGCCGACGTCGCCCGGCGCATCGCCCACGAGATCAAGAACCCGCTGACGCCGATCCAGCTCTCGGCCGAGCGGCTGAAGCGCAAGTACCTCAAGGAGATCACGAGCGATCCGGAGACCTTCCGCACCTGCACCGACACGATCATCCGGCAGGTGGACGACATCGGGCGCATGGTCGACGAGTTCTCGTCCTTCGCGCGGATGCCGACCCCGACGATGAAGGCGCAGAACGTGACGGACATCGTCCGTCAGGCCCTCTTCCTCCAGACGAGCGCGAACCCCCAGATCCGGCTCGGCACGGTGCTGCCGGCGCAGCCGGTGACCCTCGTCTGCGACGGTCGTCAGCTGATGCAGGCGGTGACCAATCTCCTCAAGAACGCGGTCGAGGCCGTGGACGGGCGCACGGGCGACGACCTGCCCCAGGGAACCGTCGACGTCCGCCTGTTCGAGGAGGAGGACCGGGTCGTGATCGCGGTCGAGGATAACGGGAAGGGGCTTCCGACCGAAGACCGGGACCGCCTCACCGAGCCCTACGTCACGACGCGGCAGAAGGGCACCGGCCTCGGCCTCGCGATCGTGAAGAAGATCATGGAGGACCACGGCGGCGAACTTCGTCTCGCCGATCGTCCGGGCGGGGGCGCCGTCGTGAGCCTCGCCGTCCCGCGCAACCTTCCGACCACGTCCGCCGCGGACGTCCCGATGCACAGGCAAGCAGGCCATGGCGCATGACATTCTGATCGTCGACGACGAGGCCGACATCCGGATGCTGATCGCGGGGATCCTCGGCGACGAGGGCTACCGAACCCGTCAGGCCGCCAACGCCGACGAGGCGCTGTCGGCGATCGGCCAGCGCCTGCCGACGCTGCTCGTCCTCGACATCTGGCTCCAGGGCAGCCGGCTCGACGGGCTCCAGATCCTCGAAGCCGTGCTGAAGGACCATCCCACCCTTCCGGTCGTCATGATCAGCGGTCACGGCACGATCGAGACGGCGGTCGCCGCCATCAAGATCGGCGCCTACGACTTCATCGAGAAGCCGTTCAAGGCCGACCGCCTGCTCCTCATCATGGAGCGGGCGATCGAGGCGGCGAAGCTGAAGCGCGAGAACCGCGAACTGCGCGCCCGCACCGGCGGCGAGGCGGAACTGATCGGCCGGTCGACCGTGATCAACCAGCTGCGCCAGCAGGTGGAGAAGGTCGCGCCGACGAACAGCCGGGTGATGATCTCCGGCCCGCCGGGCGTGGGGAAGGAGGTGGTCGCCCGCCTCATCCACCGCCGGTCGCGGCGGGCCGACGGGCCGTTCGTCGGGCTCAACTGCGCGATCCTGCGCCCGGACACGCTGGAGGCCGAGCTCTTCGGGACCGAGGCCGGGGAGGGTGGGCAGGCGCGGCGCGTCGGCCATTTCGAACAGGCGCACGGCGGCACGCTGCTGCTGGACGAGGTCGCGGACATGCCGCTGGAGACCCAGGGCAAGATCGTCCGCGTCCTGCAGGAGCAGACGTTCGAGCGCGTCGGCGGATCGACGAAGGTGGAGGTGGACGTGCGCGTCATCGCCTCCACCAGCAAGGAACTCACCGTCGAGATCGAGGCGGGTCGCTTCCGCCAGGACCTCTACTACCGGCTGGCCGTCGTGCCGGTGAAGGTGCCGCCGCTGTCCGACCGGCGGGAGGACATTCCCCTTCTCGCCCGGCACTTCATGGCCGCCTACGCCCAGCAGGGGGGGCTGCCGTCGCGGGACATCGGCGACGACGCGATGACGGCGCTCCAGTCCTACGATTGGCCCGGCAACGTCCGCCACCTGCGCAACGTGGTCGAACAGTTGCTGATCATGACGTCGGGCACCCCGCGCGAGCCGATTCGCGCCGACATGCTCCCGCCCGAGATCGGCGCGATCACGCCGGCCGTCCTGAAGTGGGAGAAGGGCGGGGAGATCATGGGCCTGCCGCTGCGGGAGGCGCGCGAGGTGTTCGAGCGCGAATACCTGTTGGCCCAGGTCACCCGCTTCGGGGGCAACATCTCCCGCACCGCGGCCTTCATCGGCATGGAGCGGTCGGCGCTCCACCGCAAGCTGAAGCTGCTGGGCGTCCACGGCACCGACAAGGGCGACCGGCCCGAGCGGAACGAGCGGCCGGTGAAGGAGACCGTCGACTGAGGGCTTCCGCGGCCGTTGCGGTGACCCGTGAGGACGGGCACCGTCGGGCTTGAATTATTTCGATTTTCGGTCAACATCGCTGCCCGAGTTCCACCGCCCGATCCGGGGAGACCCATGCCGCGCCATGCCTACGTCAACGGGCGTTACGTTCCGCACGGTGATGCGACCGTCCACATCGAGGATCGCGGTTATCAGTTCGCGGACGGCGTGTACGAGGTCATCACTATCGTCGACGGCCATCTCGTCGACGAGGAGCCGCACGTCGACCGGCTCGACCGCTCGCTGAACGAACTGCGGATCGCGTGGCCCGTGTCCCGGCGCGCGCTGGGGTTCCTGATGCGGACGCTGATCCGCCGGAACGGCGTCCGGACCGGCATCATCTACATTCAGGTCACCCGCGGCGTGGCGCCGCGGGACTTCCGTTTCCCGAAGGGCGCCGAGCCCTCGCTGGTGATGACCACGCGGCACATGACGTTCGGCTCGCCGAAGCTGATGGAGGAGGGCGTCTCCGTCGTCACCATCCCCGACATCCGCTGGCAGCGTCGCGACATCAAGTCCATCGCCCTTCTCCCCCAGGCGCTCGGCAAGCAGCAGGCGGCGGAGGCGGGCGCCTTCGAGGCGTGGATGGTCGACCCCGACGGCACCGTCACCGAGGGCACGTCCAGCAACGCCTGGATCGTGACGGGCGAGGGGGTCCTCGTCACCCGCCCGGCCACGAACCTGATCCTCAACGGCATCACCCGGCTGCGGATCCTCAAGCTCGCCGCCGCGGCGGGCCTGCGCTACGAGGAGCGGCCCTTCACGGTGGAGGAGGCGTGCTGCGCGCGGGAGGCCTTCATCTCCAGTGCCACGACCTTCGTCACGCCGGTGACGCGGATCGACGGCCGTTCGATCGGGAACGGCGTTCCCGGCTCGCTCGCGTCCGCGCTCCGGGCGGACTACCTCGCCTTTGTCGGTGAGGCGGTGCCGGCCTGAGGGCCGACGGGCGCCCGTTCCACCCTTGGACCCCGCCCACGAGTTCCCATATCGACGTTCATCAACAGGGATCTGGATGCGCCCTCCTTTTCGCGCCCAGTCCCGTCAACCGGACCCGTCGAACCGTGGCGCGTCCCAAGACCCGAATAGGGGCCGAGGCCGATGAGCAAGGAAAGCCAGAACGTTCAGGACGTGTTTCTCAATCACGTCCGGAAGAACAAGACGCCGGTGACCATCTTCCTGGTCAACGGTGTGAAGCTCCAGGGGATCATCACCTGGTTCGACAATTTCTCGGTGCTGCTGCGGCGCGACGCGCATTCCCAGCTCGTCTACAAGCACGCGATCTCGACCGTCATGCCCGCGCACCCGATCCAGCTGTTCGAGCAGCCCAAGGACGTTGAGACAGACTGACCAATCGCCCAACGGTGCCTCGCCCGTCCACACGGGCCACGCCATCGTCCTCCATCCCGTCCGCCGCACGCGCGAGGTTGCGGACCGAAGCCCCGCGGCCCACCTCGACGAGGCCGTGGGGCTCGTCGCGGCGATCGACCTGAAGGTCGAGCGCGCGGAACTCGTGAACCTTCCGCGGCCCAACCCGTCGACGTTCTTCGGCGAGGGGGCGGTGAAGACCGTCGGCCAGATGGTGGAGGACCTCGGGCCCGAGGCGGGAACGGCCGTCGTGGTCGTGAACCACGCCCTCAGCCCGGTCCAGCAGCGCAACCTCGAGCGCGCCTGGAAGGCCAAGGTCGTCGACCGGACCGGCATCATCCTGGAGATCTTCGGCGCCCGTGCCCGCACGCGCGAAGGCATGCTTCAGGTCGAGCTGGCGGCGCTCACCTATCAGCGCTCGCGCCTCGTTCGGTCGTGGACCCACCTCGAACGCCAGCGCGGCGGCTTCGGCTTCCTGGGCGGTCCCGGCGAGAGCCAGCTGGAACTCGACCGGCGGCTCATCCTCGACCGGATCGACCGGATCAAGAAGGAGCTGGAGGACGTCCGGCGGACCCGCGGCCTCCATCGGCGCGCGCGCGAACGGGTGCCCTATCCGGTGATCGCGCTGGTCGGCTACACCAACGCCGGCAAGTCGACGCTCTTCAACCGCCTCGCCGGGGCCGACGTGTTCGCGAAGGACCTGCTGTTCGCGACGCTCGATCCGACGATGCGGGCCGTGACGCTGCCGTCCGGGCGCAAGGTCATCCTCTCCGACACGGTCGGCTTCATCTCCGACCTACCGACCCAGCTGGTCGCGGCCTTCCGCGCGACGCTGGAGGAGGTGCAGGCGGCCGACCTGATCGTCCACGTGCGGGACGTGTCCCACCCGGACAGCGAGGCGCAGAAGGCGGACGTCGAACAGGTGCTGGCGGGCCTCGACATCGAGGTGGAGAGCGATACCCGCGTGATCGAGGCGCTGAACAAGCTGGACGCGCTCGACGAGGCGGGCAGGGCGGAGGCGCTGGCCCGTGCGGCCCGCGCACCGGACCGGGTCGTCGCACTCTCGGCCCTGAGCGGGGAGGGTATCGACCGGCTGGCGGCACTGTTCGACGCCCACATGACGGCCGACCGGGTGATCGTCGATCTCGACGTCGGCATCGCCGACGGGGCGGCCCTCGCCTGGCTCTATCGCCACGGGGAGATCCTCGAGCGGCGCGACGACGACGAGGTCGCGCACCTCAAGCTGTCGATCGGGCCGGCGGAACGGGCCCGCTTCGCCCATCGCTTCCCCGCCTATGCCGAAACGGCGCATCCGGAGACCCGTGCGTGATCCTGCCCGACATCGACCGCGTGACCGCCTTGATCCGCGAGGTCGCGGCGGCCGAGATCCTCCCGCGCTTCCGATCGCTGGGCGACGGCGACATCCGTGAGAAGGGCCCCGGCGACCTCGTGACCGTCGCCGATGAGGCGGCGGAGCGGGTGCTGACGGCCCGCCTCCCGGATCTGCTTCCCGGATCGCTCGTGATCGGGGAGGAGGCGGTCTCGGCCGATCCGTCCGTGATGGAACGCCTGTCCGACGACCGGCCGGTCTGGATCGTCGATCCGGTGGACGGGACGATCAATTTCGCGAACGGGCGCGACCGGTTCGGCACCATCGTGGCGCTGGCCCGGGGCGGTCGCACCATCGCCGGCTGGATCGTCCATCCCGTGCAGGGGCGTGCCTTCACGGCCGTGGCCGGGGAGGGGACCTGGGCGGACGGCGAGCGGATCCGCATCCCCGCCCCGCCGACGCGGCCGGAAGAGATGCGGGGCCTGCTCTCCGTCTATTCCCACACGCCGGAAAGCCGCGAACGGATGGAGGCGAGCCGGGCGCGCTTCGCCCTCACCGACACCTTCCTCGCCTCCGCCTTCGACTATCCGGCCATCCTGACCGGCGAGCGGCATTTCGTGAACTACCGCCGGACCCTTCCGTGGGACCACGCGGCCGGGATCCTCATGGTGACGGAGGCGGGCGGGGCGGCGGCGCGGCCGGACCGCGCGCCCTACACGCTGACAGGGACCACCGAGGGCATTCTCGTCGTCGCGGGCGCGGACATCTGGGAAACGGTGCGCGAGACGCTGTTCGGCGATGGCTGACCGGTTACGCATCGACACCGTCACCACGCCCGCGGGCGGCGCGATCGGGATGACGATGTGCCCGGGCCGGGTCGACCGGACCGGGGGCGAGGGGCCGATCGTGCGCGATCTCGCCGCCGATCTCGCCGTGATCGCGGACTGGCGGCCGGACGTCGTCGTCAGCCTGATCGAGGATCACGAACCGGGTCTCCTCGGCGTGCCCGACCTGTTCGCGCGCCTGTCGGCCCTGGCGGCGGCATGGCGCCACCATCCGATCCGGGATCTCGGCGTGCCCGGTGCCGCCGATGCCTGGGCGGCGCTCCTCGACGAGCTGGGACGCCGCCTGGACGGCGGTGGCCGGGTCATCGTCCACTGCCGTGCGGGGCTGGGGCGGACCGGGATGCTGGCCGCCTCGCTCCTGGCACGGTCCGGCCTCGCGGCCGACGAGGCGCTCGCCGCGGTTCGACGCGCGCGGCCGGGGACGGTGGAGACCGAGGCTCAGGTCGAAATCGTCAGGCGGACCACGCGATGACCCGCACGTCCGGCCAGATCGCCTTCGCCCGCGCCGCCTTCTCCGCATAGCTCGGCGCGTTGTCGATGGCCGGGTTCGGCCGGATCACCATGTCGAAGACGTCCGCAAGGCCGAACGGCGCCGCCACGTCGATCGTCCCATCCGCCTCCAGCCGCACCGAGACGGCATGGACCGTCGACGCATAGCGGACGAGGCCGTCGTCCACGTGCCGAAGGGGCGGGTAGGGTGCCCCGAACCGCTTTTCGAACCAGAGATGGACGCGCGCCTGGTTGCGGATTTCCACGGGGACGGGAAGGGCGGGGAGCGCCGCCACGACCCTCCGGATGACCCGGTCCTCCGCCTCCCAGGACAGGTCGTCGGCGTCGAAATAGACGACGTCGTAGTCCTTGATCCCGGTTCCCCGTGGCCGACCGGTCAACACGTTCCAGACGGTCTGGTAGAGACACCCGGCCGTCACGCGCCACGGCGGCAGCGCGAGCGCACGCAATGCGCGGAGCAGAGCCATCAGGTCCGGATCGTCGGCGACGATCCGGACGAGGCGGGCGTTAAGCAGGTCGTCGGCGGCGGTCATGGCAGGCGCTTCGCCTCCTGCCAATAGGCCTCCATCTCCTCCAGCGTGCTGTCCGCCGGCGTGCGGCCGGTTTCGGCCAGGCGAGCCTCGACGTGGCGGAAGCGCGTCTCGAACTTCGCGTTCGTGCCCCGCAGCGCCGCCTCCGGGTCGACCTCCAGCCGGCGGGCGAGGTTGGCGACCACGAACAGGATGTCGCCCAGCTCGTCCGCCACGCGCTCGCGCGGGGCGCCGGCGTCGATCTCGGCGCGAATCTCGCCGACCTCCTCGTTGAGCTTGTCGAAGATCTGCGCCACGTCGGGCCAGTCGAACCCGACGCGCACGACGCGCTTCTGGAGCTTGATCGCGCGGGTGAGGGCAGGGAGGCCCGCGGGCACGTCGTCCAGCAAGCTGGCCGGCGCACCGCCCGCCTTCGTCGCCCGTTCCGTCGCCTTGTGCTCCTCCCAGCGCCGGACCATGGCGCCGGCGGTCTTCACCGCGTCCTCGCCGAAGACGTGAGGATGGCGGCGGATCATCTTGTCCGATATGGCATCCGCCACCGCGTCGAAATCGAAGTGTCCGTCCTCCGACGCCATCTGCGCGTAGTAGACGACCTGGAACAGCAGATCGCCGCATTCGTCCTTCAGCGCCGGCATGTCGTCGCGCTCGATCGCATCGACGACCTCGTAGGCCTCCTCGATCGTGTGCGGGGCGATGGTGCGGTAGGTCTGCTCCAGATCCCACGGACAGCCGCCGTCCGGGTTCCTGAGCCGCGCCATGATGGCGAGGAGGCGATCGATCGGGCGTTCGGACATCGCGGCGGTTTCCGGGTCGGAGCAGGAAGGCGTCACGATACCGGCCGGCCGCCCTCGTCTCAACGCACCATCATGGATCGCATAAGGTATATTATGGAAAATAAAATCTGTGGGATGGAGGAGGGTGGTCAGGCCGCGTCCGGCACCTCGATCACGAGGCCGTCGTAGGCCGGTTCCACGCCTGCCGGCAGTTCGGCCATGAGCGTGTCGTAGTCCATCGTGTGGTTCATGTGGGTCAGATAGGCCCGCCCCGGCTTCAGGTCGGCGATCCAGTCCAGCGTCCGGTCGAGATGCGCGTGGACCGGATGCGGCTCGCGCCGTGTCGCGTCGACGATCCAGACGTCGAGATCGCGCAGCAGCGCCATCCCGGGAGGGTCGATCTGCACCACGTCGGTCGAATAGGCGAAGCGGCCGAAGCGATAGCCCAGGCTCTCGCTGTAGCCGTGGTCCTGGACGAAGGCCTGCACCGGGACACCCGCGACCGTGAAAGCCCCGTCGACGACGTGCGGGAGGAGGACCGGATAGGAGAAGTTGGTCGACCCGGTGCGGAAGCAGTAGCCGAACCGATCCTTCATGATCTCGATCGTACGCGCGTCACCGTAAACGTCAATTCCCTTTTTCATCAACCAGTTAAGAGACCGAACCTCATCAATTCCATGAAGATGGTCGGCGTGCTCGTGGGTGAGCAGGATGG
The DNA here is from genome assembly GCA_947457845.1 of Rhodospirillales bacterium. Taxonomy (GTDB): domain Bacteria; phylum Pseudomonadota; class Alphaproteobacteria; order Azospirillales; family Azospirillaceae; genus CANGXM01. The sequence goes on from CANGXM010000045.1 coordinate 14,761, forward strand.
CGTCCACCCGGCGCACGTCCGCCGTCAGGAGTTGCTCGCGCAGGTCCGGCCCCATGTCGACCAGGATCGACGCCCCGCCCTGCTCCACCAGGATCGAGGAGCGGCGCCGGCGGTTCCTGGGGTTCGACGGGTCGCACCGGCCCCAGTCGTTCCCGATGAGCGGAACGCCGCCCGATCCGCCACAGCCGAGGACCGTGATCCGCATGCCGTCAGGCCGCCGCCCGCGCGCCCGTGCCGGCCATGCCGCGGAAGAGGCGTTCGACGTTGGCGGTGGTCGCCGCGGCCAGCGCCTCGAACGCGACGCCCTTCACCTCGGCCAGCCGCCGCGCCGTGTGGGCGACGTAGGCTGGCTCGTTCGACTTGCCGCGCAGCGGTTCGGGCGCGAGATAGGGCGCATCGGTCTCGACCAGCAGCCGGTCGAGCGGGACGATCCGGGCCACCGCGCGCAAGTCCTCGGACTTCTTGAAGGTCAGGATGCCGGAGAAGGAGACGTGGAAGCCGAAGGCGAGGGCGTCCTCGGCCAGCGCCCGGCTGCCGGTGAAGCAGTGGAGCACGCCGCGGAGCCCCGCCTCGTTCCCCCTGCCCGCCTCCTCCCGCAGGATGGCCATCGTGTCGGCCTCGGCGTCGCGGGTGTGGACGACCAGCGCGAGGCCCGTCTCCAGGCAGGCGCGCACGTGCCGGCGGAAGCTCTCCTGTTGAAGATCCCGCGGGCTCTTGTCGTAGAAATAGTCGAGCCCGCTCTCGCCGATGGCGACGACCCGCGGATGCCGCGACAGGGCCACGATGCGTTCGACCGAGCAGCCGTCGAACTCCTCGCCCGCCTGGTGCGGGTGGATGCCGACCGTACACCAGACCTCGGGGTGCGCCTCGGCGATGGCGGCGAGGCGGTCGAACGTCGACAGGCGCGTGTTGATGCTGACCATGCGGTCGACGCCGGCGGCGACGGCGCGGGCGACGAACGCCGCCCGCTCGGCCTCGAACACGTCGAAGTCGAGGTGGCAGTGGCTGTCGATCAGCATCAGTGGGCGCCCTCCCCCTCCACGACGAGGCGCGGGAACACGCCCTGCGGCGCCGGGAGCGGCGTTCCGCCGACCAGCGCGTCGGCCGGCGTCAGCGCGGTGAAGGTCCGCCGGTCGGCCGGAACGGCCAGCTGGTCCAGGATCTTCGCCGAGGCATCGGGCATGAAGGGCTGGGTCAGGACCGCCACGTGGCGGATCGTCTCCGCCAGCGTCCACAGCACCGTCGCCATGCGCGGCGGGTCGGTCTTTCGCAGCGTCCAGGGCGCCTGCTCGTCGACGTAGCGGTTGGCGTCGCCGATCACCAGCCAGATGGCGTCGAGCGCCTTGTGGAAGGCCTGCACGTCCATGTCGGCACGCACACGGGCCAGCAAGGCCCGCGCCGCCCCCAGCATCGCCTCGTCGGCCGGCGCCAGCGGTCCCGGCGCGGGCACCGCGGCGGCGCAGTTCTTCGCCACCATCGACAGCACGCGCTGGACGAGATTGCCGTAGTCGTTGGCGAGTTCGCCGTTGATCCGCTGCACCATGGCCTTGCGGGAGAAGTCGCCGTCGTTGCCGAACGGTACCTCCCGCAGGAAGAAGTAGCGGGTCTGGTCCAGGCCGTAGGTCTCGATCAGCTCCGCCGGCTTGACCGCGTTGCCGAGCGACTTCGACATCTTCTGCCCCTCGATCGTCCACCAGCCGTGGGCGAACACGCGCTTGGGCAGGGGCAGGCCGGCCGACATCAGGAAGGCGGGCCAGTAGACCGTGTGGAAGCGGATGATGTCCTTGCCGACCATGTGCAGGTCGGCCGGCCAGTAGCGCCGATAGGCCTCGGCGTCCGTGTCGGGATAGCCGACCGCGGTGATGTAGTTGGTCAGCGCATCGACCCACACGTACATCACGTGCTTCGGGTCGTCCGGCACCTTGATGCCCCAGTCGAACGTCGTCCGGCTCATCGACAGGTCGCGCAGCCCCGAGCGCACGAAGGCCGTCACCTCCGACCGTTTGCCGGCCGGCAGGATGAAGTCGGGGTTCCCGTCGTAGTGGGCGAGGAGCCGGTCGGCGAAGGCAGAGAGGCGGAAGAAGTAGGAGGGCTCCTCCACCCACTCGCACTCCGCGCCCGACGGCGCGATCCGCTTTCCCGTCGGGGTGACGGTCAGCTCGTCCTCGCCGTAATAGGCCTCGTCGCGGACGGCGTACCAGCCCTCGTACTTGCCCACATAGATGTCGCCGGCGGCCACCATCGCGTCCCAGATCGCCTGGGAGGCCTTCAGGTGGCGCGGCTCGGTCGTGCGGATGAACTGGTCGTTGGAGACGTTCATCTGCCGCGTCATCTCGCGGAAGTTCTCCGACACCCGGTCGGTGAACGCCTGCGGGTCGAGCCCGGCGGCGGCGGCCGACTTCTCCACCTTCTGCCCGTGCTCGTCGGTGCCGGTCAGGAACATCACGTCGAAGCCGTCGAGCCGCTTGAACCGGGCCATCACGTCGCACGCCGTCGTCGTGTAGGCGTGCCCGATGTGCGGCACGTCGTTCACGTAATAGATGGGCGTGGTGATGTAGTAGGCCTTGGGCCCGGACATGTCGGCACTCCGGCGACGCGACCGTCAGGTCGTCACGCGGCCGCGGCGTCGATCATGCCGAGGGCCGTCATCACAACCTGCTTTCGGTCGAGATTGGCACTGTCCGCCCGCGAGAAAAGGCGGGCCACCTTTTCCCACACGTCCAACCACCGTTCAAGGCCGCGCGGCAGCGCCATCAGGCGCCCCATCACCGGCCCCTCCCCGGCCACCACCTCCGGTCCCGGCGCCCCCATCGCCGTCTGCCGGGCGAGGCGCGCGAACCACCAGACGATGAGCGCCGTCGTCGTCTCGTAGGCCGCTTCGGTGCTCCGCCGGCCGGTCACCCGTTCGGCGAAGGCCTGAACGGCACGGGGATCGATGCCGGGCGCCGTGGCGACGATGGCCAGGAACTCCGACAGGAGCGTCAGCGCGTCCGCCTCGGCCAGCTCGAGGGCGCGGCCGACCGACCCCTCCGAAAGGCGGACGAGGGCGGCGCGCTGCGCGTCGTCGAGGTCGGACCGCATCCCCGCCAGGAGAAGGTCGACGGTCGTGTCGGGCAGGGGATCGAGGCGCAGGCGCCGGCAGCGCGAGCGGATGGTGGGCAGGAGGCCGCCCGGGTTGTGGGCGGTGAGAAGCAGCAGCGCGCGCGACGGCGGCTCCTCCAGCAGCTTCAGGATGGCGTTCTGGCTCGACGCGTTCATGGCGTCCGCACCGTCCACGACGACGATCCGCCAGCCTTCCTCGTTCGCCGTCTGGCGCAGGAAGGGGCCGATGCGGCGGGCGTCTTCGACGAGGATGTCCTGGCGCAGCCGGCCCCGCTTCTCGTCGAACGTCCGCTCGACCGTCAGCAGGTTCCCGTGCCCTCCCGCCGCGACCCGCAGGAAGACGGGATGGTCGGGCGCCACCGCCAGCGTGTCCGGAACCGGCGGCGCGCCGAAGAGGCCGCCGCCCCCGCCGAAGTCCCCCCTGGCGAGGAGGAAGCGCGCGAAGCGGAAGGCGAGCGTGGCCTTGCCGATGCCGGCCGGCCCGCCGATCAGCCACGCGTGCGCAAGCCGTCCCGACGCCCAGGCGTCGATCAGCACGCGCTCGGCCGCCCCGTGGCCCAGGAGGCCGGGGTTGGCGCGGGGGGCGATCCGATCGCCCGTCACGGGACGAAACGGCTCCGGACCGCCGCGATCAGATCGGCGGCGACCGCGTCCGGGTCGCGTGCCGCGTCGACGATCCGGCAGCGCCCGGGTTCGTGCCGGGCGATGTCGAGGAAGCCCTCGCGCAGGCGCTGGTGGAAGGCGCAGCCCATCCGCTCGAACCGGTCCTCGGCCCGCCCTGCCCCGCCCCGCTCGGCCGCCCGGCGGAGCCCGATCTCGACCGGCAGGTCGAGGATCAGCGTGAGATCGGGGCGAAAGTCGCCGATCGCCGCACGGTGCAGGTCGAGGACCGCCTGCCGGCCGAGGCCGTGGCCATAGCCCTGATAGGCCATGGTGCTGTCAGCGAAGCGGTCGCAAAGCACCCATCGGCCGGCGGCGAGCGCGGGGCGGATGGTGCGCTCCAGATGGTCGCGCCGTGCGGCGTAGAGGAGAAGCGCCTCGGTCACCGGATCCCAGCGGCCCGGCTCGCCCGAGACGATCAGGCCCCGGATCTCCTCGGCCCCCGGGGACCCGCCCGGCTCGCGCGTGACGAGCACGTCCTGCCCGTCGGCGCGCAGCGCCTCGGCGAGGCGGCGGATCTGGGTGGTCTTGCCGGCCCCCTCCCCGCCTTCCAGCGTGACGAACCGGCCGGCGACGCTCAATTCGCCGAGCCCAGGACGAGATGACGGACGGTCGTCGCCATCCGGCCGAAGATCCCGAGGCGCTCCACGTCCGCCGCGGCGACGAGCGGGAACTCGCGGGGCTGGAGACCCGGGGCGGTCACCACCAGCCTGCCGACGGGCGTGCCCCGCGCGATCGGCGCCGGGGCCGGGCCGTCCATCACGACGCGGACCTGCATGCCCGCCTGCTGCGCACGGCCGAGCGTCATGCCGGACGCGGCCGGGACCGTGACGGGCACCGTCTCCTGCACGCCCATCCACACCGGCACGCGGTCGACCACGTCGCCAGGGCGGAACATGTTCACGTAGCTGAACTCCCGGAACCCCCACTCGAGCACGCGGGCGGACTCGTCCGCCCGCGACTGCATCGACGGCAGGCCGTTCAGCACGACGAGGAGGCGGCGCCCGTTGCGCTCGACCGTGCCGGTCAGGCCATAGCCGGCGGCCTCGGTGTGGCCGGTCTTGATGCCGTCGGCGCCGACGTTGCGGTAGAGGAGCGGGTTACGGTTGCCCTGTTTGATGCCGTGGTAGGTGAACTCGCGCTCGGAGTAGTATTTGTAGTGCTCGGGAAAGTCGCGCAGCAGCCGCGTCGCCAGCAGGGCGAGGTCGCGCGCCGTCATGTAGTGGCGGTCGTCCGGCCACCCGGTCGAGTTGGTGAAGTTCGACCCGACGAGGCCGAGTTCCCGGCCACGCTTCGTCATCTGTTCGGCGAAGGCCTCCTCCGAGCCGGCGAGGCCCTCGGACAGGACGATGCAGGCGTCGTTGCCCGACTGGATGATGACGCCGCGGATCAGGTCCTCGACCTTGATGGCGTTGTTCAGCTCCACGAACATCTTGGAGCCCTGCATCCGCCACGCGCGCTGGCTGACCGGAAGCCGGTCGTCGAGCTTCAGCTTCCCCTGCTTGATGCGCTCGAAGACCATGTACATCGTCATGATCTTGCTCATCGACGACGGCGCCATGCGCGCGTCGGCGTTCTTCTCGAACAGGACCGTGTCGGTCGACAGGTCGATCAGGATCGCCTGACGGGCGACCGTGTCGATCGTCTGCGCCCTCGCGGGCGTCCCGACCGTCGCCGCCAGGATCGCGGCGAAGAGCACGGCGAGAAGGGAACGGGGTCGCATCGGCGGAAATCTCCTCACGTCACCCGTCCGCATAGTCCGGAGCTTCGGCGGAATTGTGGCGTCGTGACGAGGATCGCAGGGTGACAAGGATCAGTCGACGACGACGCGGGCGTTCGGCTGGCCGCGCTCGACCGTGAACAGCAGGATTCCGTCGGCTTCGGCCACGCTCTGCAGGGGCCCGAGCCGGACGGCGAACGCCGGGGCGCGGCCGACCGCGATCTGGCGGACGTCGGACGGCCAGGGACCGGAGAGCTGGGCGCGCAGGCGGTTCGCGTCGACGAATCGGTCGAACTGCCCCGCCTCGACGAAGATGCGGGGGGCGCGCGCGATCGGCCGCTCCTCCACCACCGGATCGGGCAGGAACCGGCCATCGGCCAGTACGCTGCCGGGAACCGTCGGCGTGGCGCTCAATGGGCGCCGATCGGGCGTCGGCATCGCCGCGCGCCCGTCGATCTCCACCGTCGGGCGCGGCGCCGCCGCCGGCGCCACCTCGCCGGAGCCCGGGGC
>CANGXM010000046.1 GCA_947457845.1 Rhodospirillales bacterium
AGAAGCCGTCGGCGCTGTCGCCCGCGATGCCGACCCGCCCGTCGCTCCAGCCCTGCGCCGCGATCCACGCGACCGCGTCGGCGCCGTCGGCCCGCTCGCCGGCGAACATCCGGTCGATCCCGCCGGACGTCTGGCGCCCGCGGATCGCCTGCATGACGACGGCATAGCCGCGGTCGAGCACCGACCGCCACGCGGCCATGATCGCCGCCGGGTCGTCGCCCTCCCCGCCGAGGCCGCCCGGCGGCGCCGTCGGCAGGCTGTAGGGGGTGCGGACCAGGATGGCGGGATGGGGCCCGGGCCCGTCGGGCAGGTGGACGAGGGTCCACAGGCCGGTCCCGTCGCGCATGGGAACCTGGCCGTCGAAGTGCGGACGCGGGGGGCCGTCGGCGGCCCATGCCATCACCGGCAGGATCAGCAGCAGGGCTGCCGACGCGAGCGCGGTCGCGAGGAGGAGGAGGGCGACGGGCCGCGACGGGCGGCCGAACGACCGGAGGCTGAACGCGATCATGGCGGCCTCCTCAGAAGCGGTAGGCGACGCCGGTCGCCAGCGTCAGGTAGGTGTCGGACTTCGAGACGGGGCTCGACGCCGCGTCGCCCATCAGACGGCCGACGCCGACCGAGACGTTGGTCGACCAGCGGTCCGAGATCGAATAGCGAAGCCCCGCCTCCAGTTCCGCCCCCACGAAACCGCCGCCTGCCGTGTGCCTGGCGAGGCCCGACCGGCGCGACTGGCCCGCGTCGACGCCGAAGAAGGCCTTGGAATAGCGGCGGTCGGCCCAGCGCAGGCGCGGCCCCACCGACAGTTCCAGCGACGGGGTGAGATCGAACGACTGCTCGACCTCAAGGTCGACGTAGCGGCCCTCGTGCCCGGAGCCGACGTCCTGGGCGATGGTGAGGCCGACGGTGAGGTCGGCGATCTCCACCTCGACGAACCCCTTCGCCTCGATGGACCGGTCCACGTCGCCCAGCCCGCGGATGCGGTTGTCGTCGTTGTCGTCGCGCCCCTCGCCCAGCCCGAGGGCGAGGCCGAAGCGGTACGATAGGGCGCCTACGTCGCGCGACAGGTCCACGCCGAGGCCGCGCCGATCCACGAAGAGGGCGTTCCAGCGCGCGTTCACGAAGGGCACGGGATCGACGCCGGACTTCGAGGAGCCCGGGAACACGGGCCCGTACTCGGCGCCGAGGCCGATGATCAGCTTGTTCTCCCCGGCCTCGGCCGACGACGGGACGGCGACCGCGAGGAGGGTGGCGAGCGCGAGACCCGCGAGGGGGCCGTGGCGTCGCGTGGCGGACGGGTGGCGGGACGGGTGGACGGTGTGCGGCATCGCCGGACGCTCCTTGGTTGCGAAGCGCCGACCATCCGTCGGGATGCTGTCGGGAACCTGTCGGCGACCGCGTCGCGCGCTCCGTCCGTCCCCTGATTGTCACCGGTCGCGCACCGGCGCGGATCCTCGCATGGCGACCGCAATGGGGTCGGTGATCGATTTTCAGAACCATCTATTGGCTAGGACTTCGCCTTCCGTCGTGAGACTTTCGCGCCGACAAGCACGCGCGGACGGAGGAGCAAGCAATGCCGATGCCCAAGCTCTGGACCAAAGGGTTCGAACGGGCTCAGGAAGTCAACTTCACCAAATCCATTAATCATTCGAAGTTTGCCCACAAGTGGGGCCTCGGCCAGGGCGTCCGGCTGAAGGCGAGCGCGGTGACCAACGTCGCCAAGATGATCACCAAGCCGTTCCTCGCGCTCATCCCTGTTCCGGTCGTCGGTGGCCTCGTCGGGATGGCGCTTGAGGAAGCGGCCGACAAGGCGCGTGCGAAGTATCGGGAGAAGCAGACGGCCGAAGCGAACCAGCTCGGCCAGGAACAGAAAATCAAGTTCGGGATCAAGAATCTCGACATCGGCGATTGGGACCGGTACCGGTACAAGGCAGGGCACAGCTACAACGAGCTCAAGAAGGCGCTCGATGTCTACATGGAGCCGAACCGGGAAACCGTGTCCGTCTGCAACGACGCCTTCCGGCTCGCCTACAAGTACCATTACTACAAGAAGCGCACGGCCAAGCTGAAGCTCGAGGCCGAGGCGATGAAGGTGATCTGCGACGACATCATCGCCTGGATCGACGATCTCGAGAGCAAGGTCGACCGGGCCGACGTCGAGACGCAGGTGAGGAACTTCTGCGAGAACGCCGAGGCGCGCCAGATGGAGATCCACTCCGAATGCGACTCGGAGTACTGCGTCCACAAGGAGCAGCGCAAGGGGGCCTGGGCCGACGACATCAGGCAGTTCCGCAAGCTTACCGCCGCGCTGGTCAGCTCATCCGCGGAGCCGATCGTGGACCTCTCCGGGGACATCGACTTCAGCTAGACCGTCCGACGGGGACCGGCCCGGCCGCGTCCCCGCCACCGGGCGGGTCAGGCGCGGCCGCTCAGCGTTCCCGCCCGCGTCGCCTTGGCGCGGGGATCGACCAGGACGGCGACGAGGTCGGCCGGCTCCTCCGCCTCGACGTGGCCCACGCGCCCCGGCCCGGTGACGGTGGCGCCCCAGGTGGGCGACATCACACGCCCGCCGAACCGCACGGTGCCCGAGAAGACGTAGAGGAAGAGGTCGAAGCCCGGCCGCAGGGGAAGCTCGGTCCGCCCGCCGGCCGGCAGGTGCAGGTCGAGGAGATGCACCACCTGGCGGACGACGGTGGGCGCGCCGGACCCCGGTGGCCCGGCGAGGGTCCGCCAGCCGTCCGTCGCGCGGGCGGCGGCGAGGTCGGCGAACTGGATCTGCGGCGGCAGCCCCGCCTTCTCGGGCCGGACGAAGATCTGCAGCATCGCCACGTCGTCGGACGCCGGCGCGTGCTCCTCGTGGCTGAAGCCCTGGCCGGCGTTCATCACCATCAGCCGCTCCGGCGTCACCTTGTGGATCGTCTTCGTGCGGTCCCGGTGCAGAAGCGTGCCGCGCCGGACGTAGCTGACGATCTCGTCGTCCTTGTGCTCGTGCAGCGGGATGGTGAGGCCGGCGGCCAGATGGGCGTGGTCGATCATGCCGAGCCCGGCGAACCCCCGGTCGTCGCCGGTCGCGAGATGCGCACCCGGATGGATGCGCCGGACGCGGAACGGACCGGACGCGCGAACCTGATGGATGCCGGGATCGAGGAAGGAGAGCACGGCCGGACCCTTTTCGCCCCGCGGCCCCGCCCTCTTGGGAGGGCAAAGGAGTACGCGGATGGTACATTCTGTGTGCAGGCTGGCAAAGGATTCCGCGGTGCGGGACGGCGTGGGCGCCGTCGCGACCCGACCGATCGCCGCCGCCGCCGACCCCGGGAGACCCGCCCCATGAGCCCCGAGACCGCCGACCACCGGATCGCGACCCCCGCCGGATCCCTCTTCGCCCGCTCGTGGCGACCGGCGGGCGGCGGGGCGGGCGACATCGTGCTGATCCACGATTCGCTCGGCTGCGTCGCCCTCTGGCGCGATTTCCCCGGCGTGCTCGCCGCGGCGACCGGGCATCGCGTGATCGCCTGGGACCGCCTCGGGTTCGGGCGGTCGGACCCGCATCCCGGCCCTCTGCCGGAGGGGTTCGTCGGGCGGGAGGCGGAGGCGGGCCTCCGGCCGGTGTGCGCGGCCCTCGGCGTCGGCCCGATGGTCCTCGTCGGGCACAGCGTCGGCGGCGGGATGGCGATCGCGGCGGCGGCCCGGATGCCCGACCGGGTGCGGGCGGTCGTCACCATGGCGGCCCAGTCCTTCGTCGAGGACCGCACGCGCGACGGCATCCGCGCGGCGGAGGCGGCGTTCCGCGACCCGGCGCAGCGGGCGCGGCTCGAACGCCACCACGGCCGGAACACCGGCTGGGCGCTGGACGCCTGGATCGGCACCTGGCTCTCCCCCGCCTTCGCCGGCTGGACGCTCGACGCCGACCTCGTCCGCGTTCGCTGCCCCGTGCTCGCGATCCACGGCGATGCGGACGAATACGGGTCGACCGCCCATGCCGCCCGGATCGCCGCCGGCGTCCCAGGGCCGGCCGGGACGCTCGTCGTCGCCGGCGGCGGGCACTTCCCCCACCGGGAACGGCCGGCCGAGACGGCGGACGCCGTCGCGCGGTTCCTCGGACGGGTGGGCGAGCCGCCCGCCGCTTGAAACCGGGGCCGGTCGGGGGCATTTCTCCTCATGTCTGATCCGGGCCCCTCTGGCAGCCTCCGGGCTGCGATGTCGGATCTTCCACCTGAAGAGCCTCCGGGCTCTGCATCTGGGAGACCACGATGACCTTCGCCCACCCCCACCCCTTCGAAGCCCTCGGTCCCGACGACGCCGCGCTCGCGGCGGCGCGCGACCGGCTCGCCGCTCTCGCCCGGACGCTCGACAGCGCCGTGCGGATTCCCGGCACGGGCATCCGCGTCGGCGCGGACGCCATGCTCAACCTGATCCCCGGCGTCGGCACCGCGGTGTCGAAGGGGCTCTCCGGCTATCTCGTCTACGAGGCCCGCCGCCTCGGCGTGCCCACCGGCACGCTGATGCGGATGATGGGGAACGTCGGGATAGACTTCCTGATCGGCCTGGTCCCCCTGATCGGCTGGGCCGGCGACGTGTTCTACCGGGCCAACACGAAAAACATGGCCCTGCTGCGCGAGCACCTCGATCGGGAACTCGCGGCCCGGCGGGGACCTGTCGTCGACGTCGCCGCGCGCTGAAGGAAGGGGTCGAACATGTTCAAGCAGCTCGTCCGGGCCGTGATGCGGCTGGCCGGCGACCGGCGCCACGACCGATACGACCGCGACGATCGGTATCGTCGCCACGACCGCCACGACGTCCGCGGCCGCGACGGATACCGGTCCCACCACCGGCGGCGCGGGTGGAAGGACCTGCTGATCGACGCGGTCGTGCGCCGGTTCCTCAAGCGCTGATCCCGGGGGGCGCCCTCGCCGAGGGCGCCCCTCCACCCGCATCGCGTGCGCTGTTGACAGGTCCGCGCGATCCCCCATAGCATCCCGACGAATACGTATTCACCCGATCGAGACCGGGTGATGCCGGTCGTCGGGTCCGGCGGTGCGCACCCCTCGCGATACGACCGGATGGCGGTCGTGCGCGTCCACACGAAGAACCGCCAGAGACGAAGAGCCCGCCCTTGTCCCGAACCGCGTTCCGCATCACCCACGTCAAGGCTCCGCAGCGCGACGCGCAGTCCGACACCCGGCCGGTCGCGCAGACCGTGGCCGGGATCCTGGAGGCGGTGCGGACGGGGGGCGATGCCGCGGTGCGCGCGTTCTCGGCCCGGTTCGACGGCGTCGCGGTCGAGGCGCTGGAGGTCTCCGCGGCCGAGCGCGAGGCCGCCGTCGCCGCCCTCGATCCGCAGACGCGGGCCGACACCGAATTCGCCATCGCCCAGGTCCGGTCCTTCGCCCAGGCGCAGCTCGCCACCATGCGGCCGCTCGACGTCGAGACGCTGCCCGGGCTGCACCTCGGCCACCGGATCATCCCGATCGAGCGTGTCGGTGCATACGTACCCGGCGGGCGTTATCCGCTGCTTTCCGCCCCTGTGATGACGCTGGTCCCGGCCAAGGTCGCCGGCTGCGACGAGGTGATCGCCTGCCTGCCGCCCGGCGCGCATCCGGCCATGGTCGCCGGCTGCCACCTCTCGGGGGCCGACCGCATCTTCCGTATCGGGGGCGCGCAGGCCATCGCCGCCATGGCCTTCGGGACCGAGAGCGTGCCGGCCGTGGACAAGATCTTCGGCCCCGGCAACGCCTACGTGAACGAGGCCAAGAGGCAGGTCTTCGGCCCCGTCGGCATCGACCAGCTGGCCGGCCCCAGCGAGATCTACGTGGTCGCCGACGAGACCGGCGACGCGGCGACGATCGCGACCGACCTGCTGGCCCAGGCCGAGCACGACGTCCACACCCGCGTCGGCCTCATCACCACCGACCGCCTGCTCGCCGAGGCGACGCTGGCAGAGGTCGAGCGCCAGCTGACGGATCTCTCCACCGCGGGCGTGGCCGGTCAGGCGTGGGCGGCCTACGGCGAGATCACGGTGGCCGAGGACGAGGCGGCGATGCTCGCCTATTGCGACCATATCGCGGCCGAGCACCTGCAGGTCCACACCCGCGACCCCCACGCGACGGCGAAGAGGCTGCGCAACTACGGCTCGCTCTTCATCGGCACGCTGGCGAGCGTGGTCTATTCGGACAAGTGCTGCGGCACCAACCACACGCTGCCCACCATGCGCGCCGGGCGCTACACGGGCGGGCTGTGGGTGGGGTCCTACGTGAAGGTCTGCACGCACCAGTGGCTGGAGCCGGACGGCGTGCGCGCCGTGGCGCCGCCGGCCGTTCGGCAGAGTGCGTCCGAAGGGCTGGAGGGCCACCGGCGCGCCGCCGCGCTCCGGCTGGAGCACCTCCAGGCCGGTCGGGCCTGAGGCGGCGGGGGCGGGGACTGCGATGGCGGACGTGTCGCTCCGGGGCGTGACGAAGCGGTGGTCGTCGTTCGTGGCGGTCGACGACGTCACCTTATCGATCGCCGACCGGGAGTTCGTGGTCTTCCTCGGCCCGTCCGGCTGCGGCAAGACCACGACCATGCGGATGATCGCCGGGCTGGAGGATCCGACGGCGGGCGAGATCCGCATCGGGCCGCGGGTCGTCAACGACCTGGAGCCCAAGGACCGCGACGTGGCCATGGTGTTCCAGAACTACGGCCTCTATCCCAACCTGTCGGTCTACGAGAACATCCGCTTTCCGCTGAAGGTGCGGAAGGTGGACAAGGCGAGCCACGACCGGCGGGTGCGCCGGGCGGCCGACCTCGTGGAACTGGGCCCGCTGCTCGACCGCCGCCCGCGGGAGCTGTCGGGCGGCCAGCGCCAGCGCGTGGCGCTCGCCCGCGCCATCGTGCGCGAGCCCGAGATCTTCCTGATGGACGAGCCGCTGTCGAACCTCGACGCGAAGCTGCGGGTCTCGACCCGCGCGCACCTCAAGAACCTGCACCACGAGCTCAAGGTCACGACGATCTACGTCACCCACGACCAGGTGGAGGCGATGACGCTCGCCGACCGGATCGTGGTCATGAACAAGGGTCGGATCCAGCAGGTCGGCACGCCGACCGACATCTACGACGATCCGTCCAACACCTTCGTCGCCGGCTTCATCGGCTCGCCCGCCATGAACCTGATGCAGGGCGAGATCGCGGGCGGCGTCTTCACCGGCGCCGCCGTCCGGATCGCGGGGCTGACGACGCGGGCCACGGGCCCGGTGACGCTGGGCTTCCGCTGCGAGGACGCCGCCGTGGCCGCACCCGACGGGGCCGAGATCGCGGCGCCGATCTATTCGGTGGAGCTGCTGGGCGACGCCACGATGGTGACGGTCCGGGCCGGCGGCGCGCTCGCCACGGTGCGCACGACCAAGACGTTCCGCGCGGAGATCGGCGACCCCGTCGGGTTCGCCGTGCGGCCGGAGACATGTTTCCTCTTCGATCGGCAAACGGGGGAGAGGATCCGGTGAGGCAGGGGTTCAACAGGGAGACGATGGGCATGTTCAAGACGTTGATGCTGGCGACCGCGCTCACGGTCGCCGTCGCGAGCGGCGCGCAGGCCGCCTGCGCCTTCAGGAACGAGACGCCGATCCGCATGTTGGCGGCGAGCTTCCCCGCCTGGAAGGCGGCGACCGACGCCATGGCCGAGTGCGGCAACTTCCAGGCCGAACTCGACCTGCAGTTCCGCGACAAACAGCCGGCCGCCATGGCCGCACAGCCCGCGCGCTATCACATCGCCGGCCTCGCGGTGAACAGCCTCGTGCCCCTTCTCGACCAGGGCACGGTGCGTCCGCTCGACGACCTCGTCGCGAAGTACGGCAAGGATCTCCTGCCCAACCAGCTGATCCGCATCGACGGCAAGGTGATGGCGATCGCCATCCTGGTGAACGCGCAGCACCTGATGTACCGCGAGGACATCTACAAGCAGCTGGGCCTCTCCGAGCCGAAGACCTACGACGAGCTGCTGACCCAGCTCGAGACGATCAAGAAGTCGGGCCTCGTGCAGTATCCGCTGGGCGGCACCTACCGGGCCGGCTGGGATCTCGCGACCGAGTTCGTGAACCTCTACTTCGGCTATGGCGGTGCCTTCATCGGCGCCGGCAACGTGCCCACGGTGAACAACACCTCCGGCCAGCGCACGCTGGAGATGATGAAGAAGCTCACCGCCTACATGGATCCGGAGTATCTCGCCTCCGACGCGCCCTACGTCGCCAAGCAGTTCCAGCAGGGCAAGATCGCGGTGTCGAACCTGTGGGCGACCCGCGCCGGCGCGATGGACGATCCGAAGGAATCGACCGTCGTCGGCAAGGTGGTGATGGCCGCGGCCCCGGCCGCGGTGCCGGGCGGCAAGCCGGCCACGACCATCTGGTGGGACGGCTTCGCCATCGCGAAGAACATCCCCGACGCCGAGGCGGACACCGCGTTCCGCGTGGCGCTGGAGGGCATCGACGGCGAGATGGTGCGGGCGAACAACGACCTGGCCGTCTGGCTCTCGAAGGACTACAAGCCGGGTCGCGCGGCGCGCGGTGCGGCCGAGAGCGCGCAGGGCGGGGCCACCCCCTATCCGGCGACGACCGCCATGGGCCTGATGCAGACCGCGCTGGCGCAGAACCTGCCGGGCTTCTTCACCGGCGCCCAGACGGCCGAGCAGACGCTGGCCCGCATCGAGGCGGCCTACACCACGGCCGCCCGCGAGAGGGGGCTGCTGCGGTAAGTCGGGAAACGCGGAGCCGCCTCACCCTGAGCCCGTCGAAGGGTGAGGCGGCTCCGCACCCCCGGCCATCCCCATGAAGACCCGCACCCTCCTCTGGTTCGTCGCCCCGTCGGTCGCGCTGATGCTCGTCTTCATCGCGCTGCCGCTGGCGAGCGTGTTCTGGCAGAGCTTCTTCGTCACCCGGACCCTGTTCCAGGAGGTGACGGTGGAGAGCTGCCAGCCGGGCTTCCTCACCCAGACCTGCACGACCGAGCTGCGCTCGCAGCCGATCCTGCGCGACGGAAAGCCGGTCACCGAGCGGGTGTTCGTGGGGTGGGAGAACTACCGGCTGGTCATGCGGCCGGACGCGCTCGTGGCGGCGTTCTCGCCCGGCGGGGGCGGGTGGGCCGACGTCCGGCAGATCGACTTCTGGCGGGCGCTGCGCTTCACCTTGACCTTCACGCTCGTCACGCTGCCGCTGGTCATCGGGCTCGGCCTCGTCATCGCGCTGGCGCTGAACACGGCGATCGCCTCGTTGCGCGGGCCGATCATCTTCGTGTCGCTGCTGCCCTTCATCATCACGCCCGTCGTGGGCGCGCTCTCGATCCGCTGGCTGTTCATCGGCGACGGCATCCTCACCGCGGCGCTGCGCTGGCTGACCGGGGAGAACGTCATCATGTTCGCCCAGGGCTGGACGATCGAGGTCCTGCTGCTGACCTACCGGGTCTGGCACGTCGCGCCCTTCGCCTTCATCGTCTTCTACGCCGCGCTCCAGACCGTGAACCAGGACACGCTGGAGAGCGCCGTCGTCGACGGCGCGTCGCGGTTCGAGCGGCTGCGCTACGTCATCCTCCCGCACCTCGCCCCCTTCATGGTGTTCGTCGCGCTGATCCACCTGATGGACGCCTATCGCGTGTTCGACGAGATCGTCGGCTTCTCCGCGCAGGCGCATCACATCTCGCTGCAATGGCTGACCTACAGCCTGCTCATGCCCGACGGATCCGGCAGCCGCGCCATCGGCCGCGCGTCCGCGTCCTCCATGCTGACGATGATCGGGATCGTCGCGCTGCTCATCCCGCTCCTCGTGCGCACGTGGCGCGACCACCATCAGAAGGGCTGACGCGTTGACGGTCCGCGCCTTCCGCCTCTCCCCCGGCCTCAAGGTCGCCTCCGGCCTGTTCCTCGTCGTGTGGAGCGTGATCGCCGCCTTCCCGCTGGTGTGGACGGCGCTGATGTCGTTCCGCCTGCCGCTCGACGCGCTCTCGTCCGATCCGATGGCGGTGATCCTCGGCCCCGTCACCCTCGCGCGGGCGGGCGGCGTCTCGGTCGTCGACCTCGTCGCCGTCGCCGTGGCGGCCATCGCCGCATGGTGGCTCCCGGCCCGGCACGGGGCCGCCGGCGCCCGGCTGCTGGCCGTGGGCGGGATGGAGCCGCTGGGCTGGGTGCTGGCGGCGCTGCTCTATGCGGTGGCACTCGGGATCGTCGGGCTCCTCGTCCTGCCCCCCCTGGTCGGGCTGGTCGAGACGATCGTGGGCGTCCTGCCGCTGGTCGGCGGGCTGGCGCCGCCGGTCGTCGGCTTCACCGGCGAGCATTACGAGGCGGTGTGGATCGCGCGCGGCTTCCACAAGGAGTTCGTGAACTCGATCACCCTCACCGTCGGCGTGGTGGTGGTCTCGCTCTCCGTCGGCACGCTGGCGGGCTATGGCCTCGCCCGCGCCCGCACGCCGATCGCCTTCTGGATCCTCGTCACCGCCCTGATCTTCCGCGCGCTTCCGCATTCGGTGCTCGTGGCGGGCTATCTGCCGCCGTTCCTGAACTCCCACGAGATCCTGCAGCCGCTGTGGGAGATGCCGGTGCTGGGCCCGGTGCTCGGCCTCTTCTCCGACACGGCCCCCACCCTCTACGGCCAGCCCTGGGCGGTCGTTCTGGTGCTGGTCGCGATCAACCAGCCCTTCACGATCTGGATGCTGCGGTCGTTCTTCCTGAGCGTGCCGACGGAACTGGACGAGGCCGCGCGGGTCGATGGCTGCTCCCAGTTCGGGGCCTTCTGGCGCGTGATCGTGCCGGTCATGTGGCCGGGCGTCATCACGACGGGCCTGTTTTCGTTCCTGCTCGCCTACAACGACTACCTCGTGACCTCGCTCCTGCTCGACCAGGCGAACAAGACGATGGTCCCCGCCATCTCGCAGTTCCTCGGTTCGGACAACACCACGACCGACCAGATCCAGGCGGTCGCGGCGGCGGTGTCGGTCACCGCCCCCCTGTTCCTCCTGGTCATGGTCTTCCAGCGACAGATCGTGTCCGGTCTCACCCTCGGCGCGGTGAAGGGCTGATGCCGCAGCACCGCCAACCCCGACCGGCCAAGGGCCGAAGATCCACCGGAGCGTCCATGAGCGACACCGAGACCGGCCCCGGGGGCGTTCCGTCGCTGTCCCGTCCGTCGCGCGACCCGGGCAGCGACCCCGCGTCCCAGGACAAGGTCCTCCAGGTGGAGCGGCTGGACTACGTCGACCTCGCGCCGGTCGGGCGCGAGCGGGTGCAGCCGATGCGCGGCTTCGACCCGATCTACACCGACATCGTCGACTACATCGTCCGCTGCACCCACCGCATCTGGGACGAGCGCGACGTCGGGCTGATCTACAGCCACTACACCCACAACTGCGTCGTCTACGGCGCGGTCGGCACCGTCTACACGCGCGAGGACCTCGTGCGCGACACGGTGCAGCGGCTGGTCGAGCTGCCGGACCGCCGGGGCATGGCGACCCAGGTCATCTGGCGCGGCAACGAGGACGAGGGCTTCTACACGAGCCACCTCGTGACCGGCGCCGGCCGGCACACCGAGCCGGGGCTGTTCGGCCCGCCGACCAACCGCGGCTTCCACCACCGCACGGTCGCGGACTGCATGGTGTTCGAGAACCGCATCTTCCGCGAATGGGTGGTGCGGGATTCGATGGCGATCGCGCTGCAGCTCGGCTGCGACAAGGACGAGCTCGCCACCGTCATGGCGCGCGGCTACGTCGAGCAGGGCTTCACCCCGCACGAGATCGCCGAGAACCAGCGCCTGCTCGGCCAGTATCCGCCGGAGGAGACGGCCGACCTCTCCCTCGCCCACACCGAGACCGAGGCGTGGACGCTCGGCTGGATGCACGAGGTCTACAACCGGCGCATGTTCGGCAAGATCCGCGAGGTCTACGCCCCGAACGTGCAGTGGCACGGGCCGCCGATGAAGGAGCTGTACGGCCGCCACGCGGTGCTGATGCAGACGATGCGGCTGGTCAACACCTTCCCCGACTGCGTGCTGATCCCGCAGCACATCTGCTCGGTGCCCTGCGTGGAGGGCGGCGAGAAGGTGGCAGTGCGCTGGATCCTCGACGGTCACCACCGGAACCTCGGCCTGACGCTGGGCGCGCCCACGGGACACCGCGTCTGGGTGCTCGGCATGACGCACTTCCACGTGGTCGACGGCAAGATCAAGGACGAGTGGGCGGTGTGGGACGAGCTGGCGCTCCTCACCCAGATCAAGATCGGGGAGATGACGAAGTAGGGGGGACGCGCAGCCCGCGACTTCGGCCTGCACCGCGAAGCGTCGAAGAGCCTCAAGGGCGCCCGTATCATGCCGCGGCTGCGCGATGGTGGCGCTGATCGCGTCCGACGTCTGGCACTGGGCGCCCGACGTCATGCTGATGTTCGTCGGCGCGCTGGCGACCATCCCGCCCGGCACGGTGGACGTCGAGCCGGTCCTTGGCGACGTCGATGCCGACGAAGAGAGGTCCTGCGGGAGACTGTTCGGGTTCCTGGTGGAACCGGCGGACGGAGGCCCGGGCCCCTCAGATCCCGTAGAACGCCCGGCCGTTCCCCGACAGGATCATCCGCCGCCGCGCCTCGCCGAGGCGCCTGGGAATCGCCTGCCGCGGGTCGTCGAAGTCCCAGTGCGGATAGTCGCTGGCGAACAGCACCCGGTCCCAGCCGATCCAGTCGAGCGTCGTCTCCAGGTCGGCGAAGGCGGGCGGCTCCTCCACCGGCTGGGTCGAGACCCAGAAATGGCGCTTGAGGATCGCGGACGGCGGTTCGCGCACGTCCTGCAGTTCCCCGTGGCGGGCCTTCTCCCAGATGCGGTCGAGCCGCCACGCGAGCGCCGGGATCCAGGCGAAGCCGGCCTCGATCAGCAGGATCCTGAGCGTCGGGAAGCGCGCGAACACGCCCTCGAAGATCAGGCTGGCCACCAGCGCCTGGGTGGAGGCCGCGTGCTCCACCCCCTCCTCCAGATAGAAGGAGGGGAAGCCGCCGTTGGTCATCGGCCAGCCCGAATAGCCGAAGACGTGGATGCCGAGCGGCAGCCCCGCCTCGCACGCCGCCTCGAAGACCGGCCAGTAGCGCCGCTGGCCCATCGGCTCGGCCGTGCGGGAGAGCATGAGCACGTGGGCGAAGCGGCGGTCGCCCGCGCGGCGCCGGATCTCCGCCGCCGCCGCCGGCCCGTCCTCGTAGGGCACGACGACCGAGGCGCGCAGGCGCGGCTCGGCCGCCACCATCGCCTCGACCTGCCAGTCGTTGTTGGCGCTGGCCATCGCGGCGGAGAAGGCGGCGTTGGTGTCGCCCTGGCCCGTCGGGGCGAGCGGGTTCATCACCGCGAAATCGATGCCGTAGAGATCGAGCAGCTGTTCGCGGATGAAGGGCACGTCGCTGCCCGGCGGCCCGCCACCCGGCGGCCACGCGTCGCGCCGGCAGGCCAGCGGCTGGGCCTTGGGATAGGGCACGCCCTTGTGGAACCCGTGGCGCTGGCGCGGACCGATGGTGGTCAGGTGCTCCCACCAGCGGCGCGACAGGAAGGGCCTGAGATCCTCCGGCGCGGCCAGCTTGGGATGGATGTCGCAGTCGACCAGCGAGAGCCGGGTTCCGGCCGCGGCGATGAGGTCGGGCGTCACGCTGTCCATGCGGCGGCCTCCCGGAGGCGCGGGTAAGTCGAGAGCGGATTGTCGGTGAGCATGCGCCGGACGAGGTCGGCGGGAAAGCCCGGCGGCACCGGATCGTCCCCGTCGAAGCGCCAGTGCGGGTGGTCGGAGGCGAACAGCAGCGCGTGGGGCGCGTCGACCATCGACAGGATGCGGGCGACCGTCGCCGGATCATCCGGCGCGTCGAACGGTTGGGCCGTGAGGCGAACCCGTTCGCGCACGATCGCCGACGGCGGCCGGTCGACCCACGGAACCTCCGGCCGCAGCGCGCGCCAGAACTTGTCGATCCGCCACAGGAAGGCGGGCAGCCACGTCACCCCGCTCTCGACCAGCACGACCGTGAGGTCGGGCACCGCCCCGAACACGCCCTCGGTCACGAGGCTCGCGAGGGCCGACTGGAAGGCCTGGGACTGGGCCGCCTCCTCCTCGGCGAGGTGGCCGGGCCAGCCGATGGAGGTCGGGGGCTGGCGATAGGCGCTGCCGGCGTGGATCGCGAGCGGTAGGCGATGGCGCGCGCACGCCCGCCATATCGGCCACCAGCGCCGCTGGCCCGGCGGTTCGGGCATCATCGCGGGCACCAGCACCTGCACGAAGCGCGGATCGGCGGCGAGGCGCTCGATCTCCGCCACCGCCGCCTCGACCGACTGGAGGGGAACGACGATCGCGGCGCGCAAGCGCGGATCGCGGTCGAGCCATTCGGCCCGGATCCAGTCGTTGAGCGCCCGGGCCAGCGCCACCGCCATGTCCTCGTTGAACAGCATGGTCACGGGGAACGTGGGGTTCAGGATGGCGCGATCGACGCCGTGGCGCCCGAAGACGGAGGCCCCGACCGCCGCGGCGTCGGACGGTGGGCGCCCGCCGGCGTCGCGGAAGTCCGCCCGCGCGCTGGTCGGCGCGGAGGGCGGAAAGAGCATGCTCTCCAGCCCGTCGAACCCGCGCTCGGCCAGGTGGGCCGCCCAGAACGGATCGAGATGCGGGCGCAGGGCCGCGATCGAGGGGACCGCCGGGTGGACGTCGCAGTCGACGCGGAGGGTCATGGGGCGGCCGACCCTCTCCCCCGCCCCCTCTCCCCGGGGGGGAGAGGGGAGAAGAACGAGCGCGGGTCCGACGTTCCGTCCCCTCTCCCCCCCGGGGAGAGGGACAGGGAGAGGGGGCGGGTGCAGGCCGGGCCCGCCCTCACAGTTCCACCACCAGATAGGCGTCCTCGACCGTCACCGGCACCGTCGTGGCGTCCAGCCCCTCCGCCGCCACCGCCTCGCCGGAGAGCACGCAGGCCGGCACCGTGCGAACGCGGAAGCGGTCGGGCTCGCAGCGGAAGCGGCCGGTGCGGATGTCGAACTCCCAGGCGTGCCAGGGGCAGCGGATGATCTCGCCCGGGCGCGACCAGCGGTACTCGCCGGGCCGGTCGCTCTCGACCAGCCCCGTCTGCACGCCGTCCGACAGGCGCCCGCCCATGTGGGGGCAGCGGTCGAGCAGCGCGTGGAACGCGCCGTCGAGGTTGAAGATCACCACGCCGTGGCCCCGGACCTCCACCCGCCGCCGCGTGCCGGGCGGGATCTCGTGCGCGGGGGCGACGACGTGGCGGGGCATCGCGGGTCAGTCGACGGGAAGCGCGGGGTTGACGATGACGCGAAGCTCGCGGATCAGCGCCTCGCCCTTTCGGGTCAGGGTGATGATCTTGCGGCGGCGCTCGCGCGGGTCCTCCCGCGCCTCGACGAGGTCGTGGCCGGGCTTGCCGAAGCTGTGCCATTCCGACAGGGCGGCGACGTTGCGGGACGCCGACGACTGGGCGATGCCGAGCCGCTCGGACAGGTCGCGCATCGACAGCCCCTCGTTCTCCGCGATCGTCAGGAACGACAGGGCGTACTGGATCGGCAGGTCGGGGTCGAGGCGGCGGAAGGCCTCGAGCAGGCGGATCGCGACGGCGATCTCGGCGTTGCGGCCGGGCGGGGCCGCGGGCCGCCCCCCTTCGAAGGAGGCGGCCGGCGGAAGCGCCACGAGGCGGCGCTCAGTGTCGAGCCCGACGGCCATCAGCGGGGAGGTCCCCCGCCCAGCCGGTGTCGTTGGATGGCGGCGACCATCCCGCGGGCGTGAAGATCGCGTGCCAGCTTCCCAGCCAAATCAGGACCTCGCCATTCTCGTTCCGGAACTCCAGCCAGCGGCCCTCGCCGCGGCCGGCCCAGCCCGCCCGCTCAATGAACAGCCGGCGTCCGCCGGGCATGCGCAGGAACACGCACATGTCCACCCTCCTGTCCTCCGATGGTCTGTCCCTGCCGCGGCCGGTGGCGGACAGAGGAAAAGAGGTTTCGCTGCGGATATCCGGCCGCGCGGGTCCTGCCGTCGGCTCGCATCGTGTCGGTCCGCATGGGAAAGCCTCCTCCATCGGAGTGGGGTGGTCGGAACCCCCGGGCACCGGGCGGCACCCGGGGGAGCAGTCTTGTCGCCGATCAGCGGGACATTTGCAACCCCAAAAGCATCCCCTCAGGGCGACTGTCCCGAGGGCGGATGGGTTCGGGCGTGCTCAGGCAGGTTTCGGGACCGAGCCCCGCGTCCCTCTGAATGTGGACCGGCAGGTCCGACAGGCGAAGCATGCGCGGCTCGGTCAGCCAGGCGTGCAGCGCCTCCTTCCACAATGTCTTCATGACAGCCTCCATCTGCTGACGGGATGTTTCCGATATCGGATTCAATCCGTCAACGGATGGAGTTGGGACGGTGACATGCGCCGGGGGCGGGGCTGCGGCGGCGCGCGGGACGCGCAGGGCGCGCGAGGCGGTTCCGCACCGTCACCCCGCCCGCGGGTTCACCTCGACAGTCAGGTGCGAGAGGCCGACCGCCGCGTGGATCAGGCGCTTGTCGTGGTGGGGCGGCCGCGGATGCTCGGCCGCGAGAGAGACGATGGCCATGTGCCACCCGTCCGCCAGCAGTGCCATCGACCCGAAGGCCGTCCCCGCCGCGATCTCGAAGACCATCGTCACGACGGTGAGCGCGATGACCCAGCGGGTCCGTCGCTCGTTCCGTTCGTGCGCGGCGCCGAGGAAGAGGCGGGGATGGCCGACCGGGTCGCTCAACGGGCGGCGGGCGTCCCGTCCGGGTTGAACTTCTCGATCGTCGCCCCGGCGCGGAGTTCATCCAGCAGCGACGCGACGACCTCCTGCTGCATGTCGTTGCGCAGCTGGCCCTCCACCTCGGCCATCGGCGGCACGGCGCCCTGGCGCTTGTCCGCGACCTTGATGACGTGCCAGCCGAACTGGGTCTGGATCGGCGAGGCCCCGACCTTGCCGGGCGAGATGGTGAAGGCCGCTTCGGCGAAGGGGCCCACCATGTCCTGCGCGCCGAAATAGCCGAGATCGCCGCCCTGCGGCCCCGACCCCGGGTCGGTGGAGTTCTTGCGGGCCAGATCGGCGAAGTCCGCGCCCTTGTTCAGATCGTCGATCAGGCGACGCGCGGTCGCCTCGTCCGCGACGAGGATGTGGCTCGCCCGGACCTCGTCCTGGGGCGGGTTCTCCTTCACCCACGCGTCGTACTTCGCCTTCAGCCGCTCCGGCGTGATCGCCTGGTCGATCCGGCGGTTCAGGTAGATCTCCTGCACCGCGCGCTCCTCGGCCCGCTTCATCCGGCTCTTCACCTCCTCGTCGTTCTGGAGGTTCTGGGCGTAGCCGGCGGCGGCCAGCAGCTTCACGCTGATCAGCTGGTCGACCAGGGCCGGGACCACGAAGTCCATCGGCATCTGCTGCACCTGCGGCGGCATCTGGCGCAGCGTCGCCATCACCTCGGACTGGCGCACCTCCTGCCCGTTGACGCGGGCCAGGACCGGGTCGCCGGCCGGTGCGGCGGCGGCGGCCGGCTGCGGCGTCTGGGCCGATGCGGTCGTGGGGGCGAGCCCGCCGAGGCCGGTGAGGAGGGCCAGCGCGGTCGCGACGCGCAGGGTGCTGGTGAAACGCATGAAGGATCCTTTCGATGGGGCGCGCCATCCGCCCGGCCAGGCCGCGATGTCCGCGACCGTCCATGTCGGTCACAATCTTGGCACCGGCGGGGCCCGCGTCAAATCAAGCGTTCGCGTGCGCGGCCAAGGAACCGTGGCGACGGTGCGACGAATCTACACGGCAAGACCTTGCCCCGCCCCGGAGCGGCCCCATATCGGCCACAATCCGGTCCGGGCCCCTCTGGTCGGCGCACCCCGTCGCGTGCGCCGACGATGTCGGACTGCTCCACGAAATTGGTTTCCTTCGTCGTCGGGGACGGAGAGCGTGAGCAGGAGGCGAGCCGTCCTATGGACGTGACGATCATGTTGTGGGTGGGCTTCGCCGCGTTCATCGGCGTCGTCCTGGCGTTCGACCTCGGGGTCTTCTCCAAGGAAGTCAAGGCCATCAGCGGGCGCGAGGCGCTCGTCCGCTGCGGCATCTATTTCAGCATGGCGATGGTCTTCAACGCCGGCATCTTCTGGTTCCAGGGAGCGCAGAAGGGTCTGGAGTTCCTGACCGGCTATCTGATCGAGTATTCGTTGTCGCTCGACAACATCTTCGTCATCGTCCTCATCTTCAGCCATTTCGCGGTGCCGCCGCAGTACCAGCACCGGGTGCTGTTCTGGGGCATCCTCGGCGCACTCGTGATGCGCGGCATCCTCATCGTCGCCGGCACGGCCCTGATCCATCAATTCCACTGGATCATCTACGTCTTCGGCGCCTTCCTGATCTTCAGCGGCATCAAGATGCTGCGCTCGGTCGACGACAAGCCGAACCTCGAGGAAAACCGGATCGTCAAGTTCGTGCGCTCCCGCTTCCGCATGACCGAGACCTATCACGGCGAGAAGTTCTTCGTGACGAAGGACGGCGTGCGCTACATCACGCCGCTGTTCCTGGTGCTGATCCTGATCGAGATCACCGACCTCGTCTTCGCGGTCGATTCGATCCCGGCCATCTTCGCCGTCACGACCGATCCGTTCATCGTCTGGACGTCGAACGTGTTCGCGATCCTGGGCCTCCGCGCGCTCTACTTCGCGCTCGCCTCCATCATCGACCGCTTCCACTATCTCAAGTACGGGCTGTCGCTGGTGCTCGTGGTTGTCGGCACGAAGATGCTGCTGGTCGACATCTACAAGATCCCGACCGCGGTCGCGCTCGGCATCACGGTCTCGCTCATCGGCGGGTCGATGGTCCTGTCGCTCGTCAAGACCGCCGGAAAGCCGCCGAAGCCGCTGCCGGGCGAGGGCTGACGGGTCCGGCCGGCGCCGCCTCAACGCGGCGCCGGCCCCCCGGCGAAACGCGCCCTTTCCTTCAGGAAATCGCCGCTCTGCAGTTCACGGAACGCCGTGGCGAGTTCGTCGCGGCTGTTCATCACGATCGGCCCGTGCCACGCCACGGGTTCCCGCAGCGGCGCCCCGGCGACCAGCAGGAAGCGGACGCCCTCGGGCCCGGCCTGCACCACGACCTCGTCGCCGGCACCGAACACCACCAGCGTCCGGTTGCCGCTCGTGTCCCGCGCGACGACCTCCCGCCCGTCGACCTCCCGCTCCACCAGCACGCCCGTGGGGGGTGCGGCGTCGGCGAAGGCGCCGGCCCCCTCGAACACGTAGGCGAAGGCGGTGCGGCGGGTGTCCACCGGCAGCACCTTCCGCCGCCCCGGCGGAACGCGCACGTCGAGGAAGAGCGGCTCGGCAGCGATGCCGTCGACCGGCCCGGCCCGGCCCCAGAAGTCGCCGATCACCACGCGCACGGTCGTGCCGTCGTCGTCGGTCACCGCCGGGATGTCCGTCGCGCGGACATCCTGATAGCGCGGCGTCGTCATCTTCAGCCGCGCGGGCAGGTTGGCCCAGAGCTGGAAGCCGTGCATCCGCCCGGCCGCGTCGCCCTGCGGCATCTCCTGGTGGAGGATGCCCGAGCCCGCCGTCATCCACTGCACGTCGCCGGCGCCGATGGCGCCCGTGTTGCCGAGGCTGTCGGCGTGCGCCACCGTCCCGGCCAGCACGTAGGAGATCGTCTCGATCCCGCGGTGCGGGTGCCAGGGGAAACCGCGGGCGTAGAGCGCGGGGTCGTCGTTGCGGAAATCGTCGAGGAGGAGGAACGGGTCGGTCAGGTCGGTCTCGCCGAACCCAAACACGCGGTGGAGGTGCACGCCCGCCCCCTCGCGCGCGGGGACGGCGCGGGAGGCGGCACGGACCGGGCGGACGGACATGGGCGGACCCTTCCTCAGAGGACGACGGGGCGGCCGTGGGGCATCCGCCGTGCGGCCGCCTCCCACGCGATGCGGCGCCCGGCGAGGTCGTCCACCGATGCGGCGCCCCGGTCGACCGCGAGGCTCTCGAGGCAGTCCATCCAGTGCCGCCAGTCGGTGGACCCGTCGTCCGGATCCCCCGCCGCCTGCGCGGCGCGGATCGCGGCCGACAGCCGCTCGGCCCATTCGGGCCAGGTGAAGACGCCGCGCGCGTGCAGCAGGACGGCCATGGCGAAGGCCTGCGCCTGCCACGGCTCCGCGAAGACGGGGCCGTCGGCGTCGCGCGGGATGCCCGGAAGGTCCATGCAGGCGCTCATGGCGCGGACACCGGGGGGACCGCCTCCAGATAGGGCTCGAAGCAGTCGACCATCACCGCCCCCGCCGTCGTGTCGGGCCCCCACAGCTCCGCCGCCTCGAAGCGGACGGTGTAGAGGTGGGCCGGGCATTCGCCCCGCCCATGGGCGTTGGTGTCGGGGAAGACGTGGCCGCCGTGGTGCAGCAGGATGGTGCCGATCCGCCCGCGGGCGTAGCGGGGCAGGCGGGTGTGGGTGCCGGGCGCCATCGCCCGGGTGCGCACCCGGGCGCCGACGGCGAAGCGGGGCGGGTCGTCGACGGGACGCGCGGTCGGGCCGCCTGCC
>CANGXM010000047.1 GCA_947457845.1 Rhodospirillales bacterium
CCGGTCCCGCCCGCGCAGCACGTCGAGGCGCAGGCGCAGGTCCGGGTCGCGGCGGCGACCGTCGGTCCGGATCACGTCGCGCGCCTCGATCAGCGCGGCGAGATCGCAGGCCAGCGCCCCAAGCCCGAGCGCCTTGCCGCGCACCAGCATGTGGGCGAGGCGCGGATGGGCGCCGATGCCGGCCATGGCCCGCCCGTGGGCGGTGATCCGCCCGTCGGCGTCGATCGCCTCCAGGCGAGAGAGAAGTTCCGTCGCCACCGCCAGCGTCGTCGCGGGCGGCGGATCGAGCCAGGGGAGGGCCCCCGCCGCGGTGCCCCATGCGGCCAGCTCGAGGGCGAGCGGCGTCAGGTCAGCGGTGCGGATCTCGGGTTCGGTGTAGGGCTTGAGCGCGCGGGTCTCGGGCTCGGGCCAGAGGCGCCAGCAGACGCCGGGCGCCGTGCGCCCCGCCCGGCCCCGCCGCTGCTCGGCCGCGGCGAGGCTGACGCGCACCGTCTCCAGCCGCCCCATGCCCGACCGCGGGTCGAACCGCGGCACGCGCATCAGCCCGGCGTCGATCACGACGCGGATGCCCTCGATGGTCAGGCTGGTCTCCGCGATGGCCGTGGCCAGCACGACCCTGCGGCCGCTCCCGGGGCGGATGGCCTCGTCCTGGGTCTCGGCCGTCATGTCGCCATAGAGGGGGGCCACGCGCACGCCGGGCGGCAGGCGCCCCTCCAGCGACGCCTGCACCCGCCGGATCTCCCCCACCCCGGGCAGGAAGACCAGCAGGCTCCCCTCCTCCTCCGCCAGCGCGCGGCGGACGGCGGCGGTGGTGGCGTCCTCGATCCGCTGGGTGCCCGGATCGAGGTGGCGCACCTCGACCGGAAAGGCGCGGCCCTGGCTACGCACCACGGGCGCGTCGCCCAGAAGCCGGGCGACAGCGGCACCGTCCAGCGTGGCCGACATGGCCAGCAGGCGCAGGTCGGGGCGCAGTGCCGCGCGGGCGTCGAGCGTGAGCGCAAGCGCGAGGTCGGTGTCGAGGTTGCGCTCGTGCACCTCGTCGAACAGCACCGCCGCGACGCCGTCGAGCGACGGATCGTCCTGCAGGCGGCGGAGATAGAGCCCCTCGGTCACCACCTCGATCCGGGTCGCCGGGCCGGTGCGGGCGTCGAACCGCACGCGATAGCCGACGGTCTCGCCGACCCCCTGCCCCAGCATCTGCGCCATGCGGCGGGCGGCGGCCCGGGCGGCGAGGCGGCGCGGCTCCAGCACGAGGATCGTCCCGTCGCCGCGCCAGGGCGCGTCCAGCAGCGCCAGCGGCACCCGCGTCGTCTTGCCGGCACCCGGCGGCGCCTCCAGCACCGCGGCCGCGCCGCCCTCGAGGGCGGCGAGCAGGTCGGGCAGGACGGGGTCGATCGGAAGCGGAGGGAGGGGGGGCATGGAGGGTTGGCGACGTCGGATTTGTGCTTAGCATCGCGACCCGATAGGGTCAAACGACCCTCAGGCTCCGGACGATCCATGCCCGCCGCGCTCTCGACCGTGGACATCCTCGATCGGCTGATCGCCTTCGACACGATCTCCGCCAACTCCAACCTCGCGCTCATCGACTGGGTCGCCGACCATCTCGACGGGCTGGGCGTTCCGGTGCGCCTCGTGCGCGACGCGACGGGGACCAAGGCAAACCTCTGGGCCACGATCGGCCCGGACGACAGGGGCGGCGTGGTGCTGTCGGGCCACACCGACGTCGTACCGGTGGCCGAGCAGCCGTGGACCAGCGACCCCTTCACCCTGGTGCGCCGCGACGACCGGCTGTTCGGGCGCGGCACGGCCGACATGAAGGGGTTCGTCGCGCTCTGCATCGCCGCGGTGCCCGACCTCCTCGTCCGCCGCCTGCGCACACCGGTGCATCTGGGCTTCACCTACGACGAGGAGATCGGCTGCTTCGGGGCGCGCACGCTGGTCGCCGACGTGATCGGCAACCTGCCCCGCCCGCGCCTCGCCATCATCGGCGAGCCGACGGAGATGCGGGTGGTGAACGCCCACAAGGGCGGGTGCCGGCTGCGCTGCACCATCCGCGGGGTGGCCGCCCACGGCAGCCAGCCGCAGCTGGGTGCCAACGCCATCGTCTATGCCGCCGAGGTGGTGCACTTCGTCCGCGATCTCGACCGGGAGTTCCGCGAGGCGGCCGACCCGGACAGCCCCTTCGTTCCGCCCTTCACCAGCTTCAACGTCGGCACCATCCAGGGCGGCGTGGCGAGCAACGTGGTGGCGCCAAGCTGCGAGGTGGGGTTCGAGTTCCGCGCCATGCCGGGCACCGACCCCGACGCGATCGTGGCCCGGGTGCGCGACTTCCTGACCGCCGAACTGCTGCCACGGCTGAAGGCGGAACACCCGGACGCCGACATCGCGCTGGTCAAGACGATCGACATCCAGCCCCTCGTCCCCGACCCGGAGAGCGAGGCCGAACAGGTCGTGCGCCGGCTGACCGGAGCGAACGCGAGCCACGTCGTCTCGTTCGGGACCGAGGCCGGCGTCTATCAGGCAAACGGCATCCCCGCCGTCGTCTGCGGGCCCGGCAGCATCGACCAGGCCCACAAGCCCGACGAGTTCATCGCGCTGGACCAGCTGGCCAAGGGCGAGCGGTTCCTAAAGGCGGTGGCCGACTGGGCGGCGACGGGCTGACGCTAACCCGCCTTCTCCTCCGCCAGCCAGACGGCACCCTTGATGGTCGCGACCATCTTCGCGTGGGCGTCGGCCTCCGCGTCGCTCGGCGCGTGGGGGCGGGGCGCGCGGAAGGGGCGTTCGCGGCGGACGCGGCCCGCCCGGCCGCCCGCGTCCGCGACGAGGCCGAGGCCCTGCTGGCGGCCGCCCAGCAGCTCCAGATAGACCTCGGCCAGGATCTGCGCGTCGAGCAGCGCGCCATGGAGCGTGCGGTTGGAGTTGTCGACGCCGAACCGCTTGCACAGGGCGTCGAGGCTCGCCTGCGCCCCGGGGAACCGGCGGCGCGCGATCATCAGCGTGTCGACGATCTCCCGCCCCTTGTCGATCGCGGGAAAGCCGAGGCGCGCCAGCTCCATGTTGAGGAAGCCGACGTCGAACTTCGCGTTGTGGATGATCAGCGTCGCGTCCCCGACATAGTCGAGGAACTCCCCCGCGACCTCGGCGAAGACCGGCTTGTCGGACAGAAAGGTGTCGGTCAGCCCGTGGATCGCGACGGCGTCCGGCGGGACCAGCCGTTCGGGGTTGATGTACCACCGCCGATGCCCCTCGGGCCCGGTCGAGACGTGGTTGAGCAGTTCGACGCAGCCGATCTCCACGATCCGGTCGCCGTTCTCGGCGGCGACGCCGGTCGTCTCGGTGTCGAGCACGATCTCGCGCATCAGCGGGCTCCCGAAAGGAAGGGGGGTTTCGCGGGCCGGTGGCGGCGGGGCGGCCAGTGCCGCCCGCGCAAGGCGGCGGCGGCGCGGAGCACCCAGCGCAGCGCCACGAGCGTGGGCCGTCGGCCGAGCCCGGTCGGCACGACGAAGTCGGCGCGACGGCGCTTCACCCGGTCGGGCGTCTGGCGGGCCAGAATGCCCGCCAGCTTCTCCGCCGTCATGCCGGGCCGGCGAAGGACGCGCTGGCGCTGCAGGAAGGCGGGGGCCGTGACCACCACCGTCCGATCGACCCGGCGCTCGCCCCCCGTCTCGAACAGCAACGGCACGTCGAGAACGACGACCGGTCGGCGTCGGCGTGCGGCCTGTTCCAGAAACCAGCGCCGGCGCCCCTCCAGCCGCGGGTGTACGATGCGCTCCAGCCGCCTCAGCGCGTCCGGCCGGCCGATGACCTGCGCGCCCAGCGCCTGCCGGTCGATTCGCCCGTCCCGCACCGAGCCCGGGAACGCGTCGCCGATGGCGGCGACCGCCGCGGCGTCGCGTGCATAGAGTCGGTGGACCTCCGCATCGGCGTCGTGCACCGGCACGCCCAGCCGGCGGACCATCGCCGCGGCCGTGCTCTTCCCCATGCCGATGGATCCCGTGAGGCCAAGAAGGACCATCACGTCCCGCCGAGCACGGCCCGGCGCAGGGCGGGGGTCACCGTGGGCTCGGCCCCGAACCAGGCGGCGAAACCGGGCCGCGCCTGGTGAAGGAGCATGCCGAGGCCGTCGACCACTGGGTTCCCCCGGGCCGCGGCATCGGCCAGCAGCGGCGTCGCCAGCGGCACGTAGACGATGTCGTTCACGATGGCCGTCCGGGGCAGCGCGTCGAGCCGCAGGTCGAGCCGCGCCTGTCCCTCCATCCCCTGCGTGGTCGTGTTGACGAGGAGGCCGGCGCCGTCGAGCACCGCCTCCCGCTCGGCCCAGGCGACGGCGTGGACGGGTCCGCCGATGTCGGCGGCGAGCCGGGCTGCCCGATCGTGGGTACGGTTCACGACGCGCACCTCCGTGGCACCGGCCTCGCGCAAGGCCCAGGCCACCGCGCGGGCGGCCCCGCCAGCGCCGACGACGACCGCGACGGTGCCGGCCGGGCGCCAATCTGGAGCGCCCTCGCGCAGGTTCTCCATGAAGCCGAAGACGTCGGTGTTGGAGCCCGACAGGGTCCCGTCCGCCTCCACGACGATGGTGTTGACCGCACCGGTCGCCCGCGCCGTCGCATCGATCCGGTCCAGCAACGGGATCACCGCCTCCTTGTGCGGGACCGTCACGTTGCAGCCCCGAAGGCCCAGCGCGCCGAGGCCGCGCACGGCATCGCCCAGCCGCTCGGGCGAGACGGCCAGCGGCACGTAGGCGCCGTCGATCGCGTGCTCACGGAGCCAGTGACCGTGCAGCCGGGGCGATCGGGAGTGGCCCACCGGCCACCCCATCACACCGGCGACCCGCGCCTTTCCCGAAATCACCTTCATTTCGGCAGGACCCCGCGTTGGCGCAGGAAGGCGAGGAGAGGGAGCAGGGGAAGCCCCTGAATGGTGAAATGGTCCCCCTCGATCCGCGCGAACAACTGGGCCCCCAGTCCTTCCACGTGATAGGCGCCGACCGAGCCGAGAACGGCGTCGCCCGCCACGTCGAGATAGGCGGCGAGGAAGGGGGCGCCGAGCGGGCGCATGGTCATGCGCGCCATCTCGATCCGGTGCCAGATGCGCTGACCGTCCAGATGGACCACGGCGGCGGAGACCAGCCGGTGCGTCCGCCCCGCGAGGCGAGCGAGCTGTGCCTGGGCGGCCGCCCGGTCGGCCGGCTTGTCGAACCACTCCCCCTCGCATTCGAGCATCTGGTCGGCCGCCAGTACCAGTCGCCCCGGATGGCGGGGGGCGATGCGGCGGGCCTTGAGATCGGCCAAGGCTTCCGCCGCCTCGTCCGGGCTTGCCCCGTCCGCGCGGAAGGCCTGCTTGACCGCCTCTTCGTCGACGGCGGGCCGGTCCACGAGGATCTCCACGCCCGCATCGCGCAGCAGCCGGGCACGGGTGGCCGATCCCGAAGCCAGAACGACCGGTTCGCGGGACAGGACCGGGGTCACACCGATTCCCCGCGGGCGAGGTGGGGCCGCCGCTTGGCGAGCAGCATCATGACCTCGGCCGCCGTCTCCTCGATCGAACGGCGGGTCACGTCGATCACGGGCCAGCCGTTCTTCGTGTAATGGCGCCGCGCCTCCGCCAGCTCGTTCCGCACCGCCTCGGGGTCGACGTAGCTGGTCTCGCTCGACTGGTTCAGCATCTTCAGCCGGTTGCGCCGGATCTGGATCAGCCGCTCGGGGTCCTTGGTCAGCCCGACGATCAGGGCGCGGGTGTTGGCCGCGAGTTCCGGGGGCAGGGGGACGCCGGGCACGAAGGGCACGTTCGCCGCCTTGATGCCGCGGTTCGCCAGATAGATGCAGGTCGGCGTCTTCGACGTGCGGCTGACGCCGATCAGCACGACGTCCGCCTCGCTGAGGTTGCGGTGCGACTGGCCGTCGTCGTGGGCGATGGCGAAGTCCATCGCGTCCATACGCCCGAAATACTCGGCGTTCAGCATGTGCTGCCGGCCCGGCTGGCTCCGGCTCTCCATGCCGAGATAGGCGCCGAGCGCCGCGATCAGGTTGTCGAGCACCGGGATGCACGGCACCACGAGCTCGCGGCAGACGTCCTGGAGACGCCGCCGCAAGGTGTCGTCGACCAGCGTGAACATCACGAGGCCGGGGTTCTGCGCGATCCCCTCGATCACGAGGTCCAGCTGCCGCTGGGTCCGGACGAGGTTCCAGAAGTGCTCGACGGGACGGACCTCGTCGAACTGGGAGACGCAGGCGCGCGCGACGCTGTTGATCGTCTCGCCGGTCGCGTCGGACACGAGATGCAGGTGGAATTCCCTCATGCCCCGACAATAGCGGGCAGGGCGGGGCGGATGGAAGCGGTGGGATGCGTGCGTCATGGGGACAACAGGGGGTCCGGCGGCCGGGAGGCGGATTCCATCCACGCTGACCCGCCGCCCTTCCCGCCTCCCCGCCGCCTGTGCACGACGGGGCCGCGCGGTCGGTGAGTCGGGGACGGACCGGCTTTCCACAACATCGTCCACATCCCGCAACGCCAGAACAGCCGAGGCATTGGGGCGAGTCGTCCCGGCTCTTGTCCACAACGGCCCACACGCGCTCCAACGGATGTGGACATCTAGACGGCATGCGGGGATTCACGATTCCCACAGGCCCAACCACAGTCCACAATCAGACAGACAGACTCTTCATGAGTGGATGGAAGACCGTGACGCACACGCCCACCGGCAAGCCCCTTCTCGACACCTTGCGCGGTCACGTGCAGCAAAGCCCGCCCTTCTGGCTCATGCGGCAGGCCGGCCGCTACCTGCCGGAGTATCGGGCGGTGCGGGCCAAGGCGGGCGGCTTCCTCGACCTGTGCTATGCGCCGGAACTGGCGGCGGAGGTCACGCTCCAGCCGATCCGACGCTATGGCATGGACGCCGCGATCATCTTCTCCGACATCCTCGTCGTGCCGCATGGCATCGGCCAGCCGGTCTGGTTCGAGGAGGGGGAGGGACCGCGCCTCGAACCCGTGCGGGACGCGACGGCGCTGGCCGGGCTGTCGGTTGACCGCCTGCCGGGCAAGCTGGCGCCGGTCTACGAGGCGCTGGCCCGCACCAGGGCCGCCCTCCCGCCCGAGACGACGCTGATCGGCTTCGCGGGCGCTCCCTGGACCATCGCGAGCTACATGGTCGAGGGGCGGGGATCGAAGGAGTATCTGGAGGTCAAGCGCTGGGCCTTCGGGGATCCGGAAGGCTTCGACCGGCTGATCGCGCTGATCGTCGACGCGACCGTTGAGCATCTGTCGCTTCAGATCCGGGCCGGGGCCGAGGTGGTCCAGCTGTTCGACAGCTGGGCGGGCGTGCTGCCGGAGGCCGCCTTCCGGCGCTGGTCGATCGCGCCCATCCGGGCGATCGTGGACCGGCTTCGCGCCCGCCATCCCGATGTGCCGATCATCGGGTTCCCCCGGGGTGCCGCCCACAATTACCCGGCCTATGCAGCCGACGCGGGGGTCGACGCGGTCGGGCTGGACACGGTGGTCCCCGTGGGCTGGGCGGCCGGCGCGCTCCCGCCGACGCTGCCGCTCCAGGGCAATCTCGACCCGGTGATGCTCGTGGTCGGCGGTGCGGCGATGGAGCGGGAGGTGTGCGGCATCCTCGACGCCTTCGCCGGCCGGCCGTTCGTCTTCAACCTCGGCCACGGCATCCTGCAATACACGCCGCCGGACAACGTGGCGCATCTGACCCGCGTGCTCAGGGAGTGGCGCCGGACCTGAGGATGCATTAGACGGAGCGCGGGATCGGGCTCATCGAAGGACGAGGCGTGCCATGCTCTACGACTGGATCAAGGCCCTCCACGTCATCAGCATGATCGCGTGGATGGCGGGCCTGCTCTACCTGCCCCGCCTGTTCGTGTACCACGTGCAGGCTCAGGCCGGCTCGATCCAGTCCGACACGTTCAAGATCATGGAGCGGCGCCTGCTGAAGGCGATCATGAATCCCGCCATGATCGCCAGCTTCGTGTTCGGCATCTGGCTGATCGTCCTGAACCCGTCGCTGCTGTCGCAGGGCTGGCTGCATGCCAAGCTGCTGCTTGTCCTCGGGATGGCCGGGGCCCATGGGGCCATGGGCAAGTGGCGCAAGGACTTCGAGGCGGACCGGAACGTGCGCCCCCAGCGTTTCTACCGGATCGCCAACGAGGTGCCGACGGTGCTGATGATCGTGGTCGTCATCCTGGTGATCGTTCGCCCGTTCTGAGGGCGGCACGCCGGGTTTGACTTGCGCCCGGCCTTGGGATAACCATCTTCGCGGTCCTGCCCGGCCGCACGTTCCTCCCGCGGCATCCCGGCGAGCGCAAAGGCTCGACCCCGGATGGACGGCAGATCGCGATTTCCTGCCTCGCGCACGCCCCGCTCACCGCCCGGCCGCGCCGACCCCCCTCCCATCGTCACGGTGCCCATGCATCTCCAGGAACTGAAGGTCAAATCCCCGGCCGAACTCCTCGCCTTCGCGGAGGAGCTCCAGATCGAGAACGCGGGCAGCCTGCGCAAGCAGGACATCATGTTCGCGATCCTGAAGCAGCTCGCCGAGAACGACGTCCCGATCTACGGCGACGGCGTGCTCGAGATCCTGTCGGACGGCTTCGGGTTCCTGCGGTCGCCGGAGTCGAACTATCTTCCGGGTCCGGACGACATCTACGTCAGCCCCAGCCAGGTGCGGCGCTTCAGCCTGCGGACCGGCGACACGGTCGAGGG
Source organism: Rhodospirillales bacterium (assembly GCA_947457845.1). Classification (GTDB taxonomy): domain Bacteria; phylum Pseudomonadota; class Alphaproteobacteria; order Azospirillales; family Azospirillaceae; genus CANGXM01. The sequence continues at coordinate 8,713 of CANGXM010000047.1, forward strand.
GCAGATCCGCGCGCCGAAGGACGGCGAGCGGTACTTCGCCCTGCTGAAGGTCAACACGATCAACTACGACGCGCCGGACAAGATCCGCCACCGGATCAATTTCGACAACCTTACCCCGCTCTATCCGGACGAGCGGCTGCGGATGGAGGTCGAGGATCCGACGAAGAAGAACTTCACCGGCCGCATCATCGATCTCGTCTCGCCGCTCGGAAAGGGGCAGCGCGCCCTGGTCGTGGCACCGCCGCGCACCGGCAAGACGGTGATGCTGCAGAACATCGCGCACTCCATCGCGCAGAACCAGCCCGAGGTCTACCTGATCGTCCTGCTCATCGACGAGCGGCCGGAGGAGGTAACCGACATGGCCCGCTCGGTCAGGGGCGAGGTGATCAGCTCCACCTTCGACGAGCCGGCCGTGCGCCACGTGCAGGTGGCCGAGATGGTGATCGAGAAGGCCAAGCGCCTGGTCGAGCACAAGCGGGACGTGGTGATCCTGCTGGATTCGATCACGCGCCTCGCCCGCGCCTACAACACCGTGGTGCCGTCGTCGGGAAAGGTGCTGACGGGCGGCGTGGACGCCAACGCGCTGCAGCGGCCCAAGCGCTTCTTCGGTGCCGCCCGGAACATCGAGGAGGGCGGGTCGCTGACCATCATCGCGACCGCGCTGATCGACACCGGCAGCCGCATGGACGAGGTGATCTTCGAGGAGTTCAAGGGCACCGGCAACTCGGAGATCGTGCTCGACCGCAAGATATCCGACAAGCGCACCTTCCCGGCGATCGACATCCAGAAGTCCGGCACCCGCAAGGAGGAGCTTCTGGTCGATCGCGCGGTCCTGTCGAAGATGTGGGTCCTGCGCCGGATCCTGACGCCGATGGGAACCGTCGACGCGGTCGAGTTCCTGCTCGACAAGCTGCGTCACTCGAAGACGAACAACGACTTCTTCGACAGCATGAACCAGTGAAGGGCGAGGGCGCCTCATGGTTCGACAAGCTCACCATGAGGCGCGCCCGGCCGGGTGACGAGCCTGGGCCGGTCGAAGGACGGGGCGGCGGCCCCGCCCTCCCGGTCAGGCCTGACCGGCCTGGGCCTGCATCGCCTGTTGCTGATAGAGCGCAGCGAAGTCGATCGGCGGCAGCATCATCGGCAGGAACCCGCCCTCACGGGTGAGGTTCGCCACGATCTGCCGGGCGAACGGGAACAGCAGGCGTGGTGCTTCGATCATGAGCACAGGGTGCACGTGTTCCTGCGGGATGCCGTTGAGGGTGAAGATCCCGGCGTATTCCAGCTCCATAATGAAGGCCGTCGTATCCTCGACCTGCGCCTCGCTGCGGATCGAGAGCACCACCTCGAAGGCATTCCCGCCGAGGGGACGGGCGCCGACGTTCACCTGCAGCTCGCCCCGCGGCTGTTCGGTGGCACCCAGGCTCTTCAGCGGGTTGGGATTCTCGAACGATAGGTCCTTCACGTACTGCGCGTTCACCACGATGGGGGGTGCGGCGCCGGCGTCCTGTCCGTTCGTCTGGTCGGTCATGGGGTCGAAGCTCCTGGGAACTGGGGCCCCGCGGCGTCGGGTCGTGCGGGCGCGCGAACGGCTAGCACGGCCCCGTTCCGCCGGCAACCTCGGGGCGTCCGGGGGTCAGGGGTCGAAGGGCACGATCTCGCAATTGCCGACGGTGCGTCCGGTCAGCGCGCGGATGACGCCCCAATGGCAAACGACCGCGAGGCGTTCGTGGTCGGTGCGCGCCGCCAGGATCGCCCGCGCCTCGCCCATGCGGGCGCGCATCCCGGCCTCGGTCTCGGCCATCGCCGGCCACCAGATCTCCGACAGGTGCGCCAGGTCGAGATGGGGGAAAGCCACCTCCAGATCCGTGCGGGCGGACCCTTCGTCGCAGGAGAAGGCGGCGTGCTCGCCCACGATCGGGTCGACCTCGATCGTGGCCCCGGTCAACTCCGCGATGATCGAGGCCGTCTCGAGGGCGCGACGGTACGGGCTGGCCAGGAGGGTCCTGACGCCGCGGGCGTTGAGGTCCACGGCGACGGAGAGCGCCTGGGTCCGCCCGGTGTCGGTCAGGACCGGGTCGCGGATCCCGGGATCGACGCGGGTCCTGTTGAACGCGCGATTCCACTCGCTCTCGCCATGGCGCACCAGAAGGATCATGCGGACGACGGCTCCGGTCAGGGCCGCGGGGGGGAGGACGGCGGACGCCGTCCGCTGTCCGACGACGGTCCCTCGACCTCGATGAACTCCCCGTCGATCACCCTCGGTGCCGAAGGCGGACGGCGGGGCGCCTCGTCCAGCCCGGACACCATGACGCTCATCTCCGCCCGCGTCGAGCCCGCGACGGCCCGATAGATCGCGCCGCGAAGGGGCGGCAGCAGCAGGAGCAGGGCGATCACGTCCGTGACAACCCCGGGCACGATGAGCAGGATGCCGGCGACCGTGCGGCAGAGTGCATCGAACAGCGCTCGCCCAGGCGGCTGACGCCGGGCGATGGCGGCCCGGGTCTCGACCACGGCGCGCATCGGCTGGTCGCGCAGGAGCGCGGCGCCGAGGACCATCGCGACGATCACCCATCCGAGGGTCGCCAGCACGCCGATCTCGCCACCGATGACGACGAAGGCCGCGATCTCCGCGAGGGGAAGCGCCAGGAGTCCCAGGATCGCCAGTGCGGGCATCGTATCCTCCCTTCGGGCACGTGCCGCCCGCCCCATGGATATGGTCCTTGGCCGCACGGATGCCAAAGGGGGCGGGGCGCCTTGCCCGCCTTGCCCGACAGGCCTATCTAGTCGAGATGTCCCACCGCGGGACCCGCAGTCGGAGCGACGGTGATGAACGACGGCCTTGCCTTCATCGACATCCTGATCTTCGCGATGATCGCGGCGTTCCTCGTCTATCGCCTGCGCAGCGTGCTGGGCCGCCGGACCGGCGACGAACGGCAACGCCCCAATCCCTTCACGCCCCAGCCCGCCGAACAGGGCGCCGACAACGTCATCCCGATGCCGCCCCGCACGCCGGGCCCCGACGCCGTGGCGGCCCCCGCACCCGGTGAGCCCGTTTCGCTCGCCCAGGGCCTTGTCCTGATCCGGCAGGCCGACCCGAGCTTCGACGAGAAGAGCTTCCAGGAGGGCGCGAAGGGCGCGTTCGCGATGATCGTGGGTGCCTTCGCGCAGGGCGACACGGCCACGCTGCGCCCGCTCCTGGCCGACGACGTCTACGACAACTTCGCCCGCGCGGTCCGCGAGCGGCAGACCGCGGGCGAGACGATGGAGACGCGCGTCGAGCGGTTCGACGAGGTCGACATGCTCGAGGCGCGGATGGACGGCGGTACCGCCGTGGTGACGATCCGCTTCGCCTCGCAGCAAGTCTCGGTCACCCGCGATGCGGGCGGATCCATCGTCGACGGCGACCCCGCCCGCCCGGTCGAGGTGATCGACATCTGGACGTTCGCCCGCAACACCCGGTCGCGCGATCCCAACTGGCTCCTCGTCGAGACCCGCGTCCCGAACTGAACGCAACGCGGATGGCTCATGGCGCCCGTCGGGACGCCACGGTCCCCGGGGCGGTCGTCCGGGGCGTCGCGCTCGCCCTGGGGCTTCTCGTGACCGCCTGCGCGCCGACGACGCCCCCGCCCCGGCCGCCGGAGCGGCTGATCCTCTCCCCCGTCGCCTTCGCCGACCTGCCCGGCTGGACCGTCGACGATCCCGCCGCGGCCCTGCCGGCCCTGCGCGCGTCGTGCGCCCGAATCCTGGCCGGGCCCGACGATCGGCCCGTGGGGCCGGAGGGGATCGGCGGGCGCGTGTCAGACTGGCGGCCGGCCTGTGCCGCGATCGCCGCCGCCACGACCGATGCCGTGGGCGTGCGCCGGGCGGTGGAGGCGGCCTTCCGTCCCTGGGCGACCAGTGGCGTCGAGCGGCCCGAGGGCCTCTTCACCGGCTATTACGAGGCCCAACTCCGCGGCGCCCGCCACCCCGATGCCCGCCACGCGGTGCCGCTCTATCGCCGCCCGCCCGACTTGGTGGACGTCGATCTCGGCCAGTTCCGCGACACGCTGCGCGGCGAACGCATCGCCGGCCGCGTCGAGGGCGGACGGCTCCGCCCCTATCCCGACCGCGGCACCATCGACCGTGGCGCGCTGGCGGGCCGGGGGCTCGAACTCCTCTGGGTCGACGACGCGGTCGACGCCTTCTTCCTTCAGATCCAGGGATCGGGCCGCGTGACGATGGCCGACGGCTCCGTTATCCGCGTCGGCTACGACGGGCAGAACGGCCACCCCTATGTCGCCGTCGGTCGGGTGCTGATCCAGCGCGGGATCATGACGCCCGAACAGGTGTCGATGCAGTCGATCCGCGCGTGGCTCGCGGCGAACCCCACGGCGGCGCCGGACCTCCTGCGCGAGAACCCGTCGTTCGTCTTCTTCCGTGAACTGACCGGCGACGGGCCTGTCGGGGCGCAGGGGGTGGCGCTCACGCCCGGTCGCTCGCTCGCGGTCGATCCCCGCTTTCTCCCTCTCGGGGCGCCGATGTGGCTCGACGTGGAGGACCCCCGCGTGGCGGGGGACAGGATCCGGCGCCTGGTCGTCGCACAGGACACGGGTGGCGCCATCCGCGGCCCCGTGCGCGGCGACCTGTTCTGGGGCCACGGCGCGGCGGCCGAGGACGCCGCCGGGCGGATGCGGTCCCAGGGTCGCTACTGGCTGCTGCTGCCCGCCGGCGTGTCCCCGCCGGGCGCCTGACCGTCGTCTCACGTGAAACATCCGCGGGTCCGGCCGGCGCGCTCGTGCGCCCCCGTTGTCCCCAACCGCCTTTCGTGTTAGCGAGTGCAGTACAGCCCTTCGGTAGCTAAGTCTTACCTGAGGGCCGACCCGGGGGCGCCGAATGGCCGACGACATCGATTGGGACACGGTGCTCCGTGCGGTCGTTCTGCACGCGCGGAACATGGTCAACGTGGAGCGAACGGCCGCGGTGGGCAAGGCCGACGAGGTGACCCGCAAGATCGACCTGCTGCGCGAGGGCCTGAACCGTCTGCGCGAGATCGTGGGCGAGGCCGCCTGGATCGGGATCGACACCTACTCGCCGTCGCTCGAGCTGCTGATCGCGTGGGAGGTCGAGAACGACAAGACCCGGATCGAGATCACCGTCGACTTCGATGCCGCCATCCAGGTGATCACCCGCATCAACCCCTACGAAAAAGGCCGCGAGCGGGCGACGCGCCGCGTCTCCTACGACGAGGCCGAGGTGCTCCGCGACATCTTTACGGCGGTGCTGCGCATCGCCAAGGAACAGAAGATCAAGGAAGCACGCGCCGGCTGACGGCGTCCTGTCCCGCCGGCCGGCGTTGCGCGGGCTGGTAGGACCACTTATGCTGCGGCGCGCGTCTCCCCCGCAGCCCCGGCCCTTCATGTCATCCCCCGACACGCCCCGCGTCGCGCTGTTCGTCACCTGCCTTGTCGACCTGTACCGGCCTGTCGTCGGCTTCGCGGCCGTGCGGTTGCTGGAGGCGGCCGGATGCCGGGTGGAGGTGCCGGAGGGCCAGACCTGCTGCGGCCAGCCGGCCTACAATTCGGGCGACCGGGCGACCGCGGCCGACATCGCCCGGCGCACGATCGCGCTGCTCGAAGGCTATGACCACGTGGTGGTGCCATCAGGGTCCTGCGGCGGGATGATCGGCCACCATTATCCCGAGCTTCTGGCCGACGATCCCGAGTGGGCGCCGCGGGCGCTCGCGCTCAAGCACCGGACGTGGGAGCTGATGCAGTTCCTCGTCGACGTGCGCGGCATGGACCGGGTCGACGCCCGCCTCGCCGGCACCGTCACCTACCACGACAGCTGCTCGGGCCTTCGCGAACTGGGCGTGAAGGCGCAGCCGCGCCGCCTGCTGGCGTCGGTCGCGGGGCTGCGGCTCGCGGAGCTTCCGGGGGCGGAGGTGTGCTGCGGCTTCGGCGGCACGTTCTGCGTCAAGTACCCGGAGATCTCCGACAAGATGGTCACCGACAAGGCCGCCGAGGTGGAGGCGACAGGGGCCGACCTGTTGCTCGCCGGCGACATGGGCTGCCTGCTGAACATGGCGGGAAAGCTGTCGCGCCGCGGCTCGGGCGTGGCCGTCCGCCACGTGGCGGAGGTGCTGGCCGGCGTCGTGGACGAGACGCCGCCGATCGGCCGGCCGTCCTGAGGGGGAGGGAGCGATGCAGCCTCAGAGCCATGCGTTCAAGGACAATGTCCGCACGGCCCTCGCCGACGCGAACCTCCAGCGCGCGCTCGACCGCTTCAAGGGCGGCTTCGCGGTCAAGCGCAAGATCGTCGCCGACAAGCTGCCGGAGTTCGAGGCGCTGCGCGACGAAGCGAAGGGCATCAAGGACCACGTGCTCGCCAACCTCGACCTCTACCTCGAACGCTACGAGGCGAAGGTGGTGGAGACCGGCGGGACGGTGCATTGGGCCCGCACGCCAGCCGAGGCCCGCGCGATCATCACCGACATCTGCCGTTCGGTCGATGCGAAGACCGTGACCAAGGGCAAGTCGATGGTGGCGGAGGAGATCGCCCTCAACGACCATCTTGAGGCCGCGGGCATCCGGCCGATCGAGACGGACCTGGGCGAATACATCATCCAGCTCCGCAAGGAGATCCCGTCCCACATCATCGCGCCGGCCATACACCTCAACAAGGAGGACGTGGCCAAGGCCTTCCGCGAGGCCCACACGCACCGCGACCCGGCGCGCCCGCTCGACGACGGCGGCGTTCTGGTGGGCGAGGCCCGGGCGGAGCTGCGCGAGCGCTACCTCGCCGCCGACGTCGGCATCACCGGCGCGAACTTCCTGATCGCCGAGACCGGCTCCTCGATCATCGTGACGAACGAGGGCAACGGCGACCTGACCCAGATCCTGCCCAAGGTCCACATCGTGCTGGCCACGATCGAGAAGGTCGTGCCGACGCTGGAGGACGTCTCCACCATCCTGCGCCTCCTCGCCCGCTCGGCGACGGGGCAGGAGTTTTCGGTCTACACGACGCTGTCGACCGGCCCGCGGCGGGACGCCGACCTCGACGGGCCCGGGCAGTATCATGTCGTGCTGCTGGACAACGGCCGGTCGGGGATGCTGGGCACCGAGTTCCAGGACATGCTGCGCTGCATCCGCTGCGCCGCCTGCATCAACCACTGCCCGGTGTACGCGGCGGTGGGCGGGCACGCGTACGGCTGGGTGTACCCCGGGCCGATGGGCTCGGTCCTCACCCCGTCGCTGGTGGGCGTACGGGAGGCCGGGCACCTGCCCAACGCGTCGACCTTCTGCGGCAAGTGCGAAAGCGTCTGCCCCATGAAGATCCCGCTGCCCAAGATGATGCGGCACCTGCGGGAGCGGGAGTTCGAGGGAGCCCTGAGCCCCCCCGCCACGCGCTTCGGCCTGTCGGTCTGGGGTTTCTTCGCCCGCCGCCCGGCGCTCTACCGCGCGGCGACGGGCCTCGCGATGCGGATGCTGGGCTGGGCCGGGCGCCGCGAGGGCCGCTTCCGCTCCCTGCCGCTGGCGGGGGGCTGGACGTCGGTGCGCGACATGCCGGCGCCGCAGGGCCGGACGTTCCAGGCGATCTGGGCGGAGCGGCGGCGCGGGTGAGAGGCTTTGCCGCTGGCTGGACCCCGTGACGCTCGCCCGCAGTTCGGGCTACGCTGCGACCGAACTGCGCGACCTGCTGCGGATCGTCCAGACGAACCGACGGACATTGATCGAGGCCTGGAATGGGCATTTTGGCGATAGCGGCGGATGAGCGGGTCCGGGACGTCCGGATCGGGGACGCGCGTCTCTCGGTCGACCTGATGGACGGGCGGACCATCGCCGTCCCGCTCGTCTGGTATCCCAGGCTCGCGGCGGCCTCGCCCGAGGCGCTGGCGTACTGGGAGCCGGCGGGCGGCGGCGACGGCATCCACTGGCCCGACCTCGACGAGGACCTCAGCACGCAGGGGCTTCTCCGCGGCGCCCCCGCACCCGGAGTGAACCCATGACCGACGCCCGCTCCCAGATCCTCGGCCTCGTCCGTCGCGCCCGGGGCGAGCGGGCCGATGCCGCGGCGGTGGACGCGCGGCTGGCCGCTCGCCGCCCGAACCTGATCCCCGCCCGGGCGCAGCTGCCCCATGCCGAGCAGGTGGCCCTGTTCCTCAAGATGGCGGCCGAGGCCGCCTGCACGGTCGAGCGGGTGGCCGCCGACGCCGACGTGCCGGAGGCGCTGGCCACCTATCTGGCCGCGCAGAACCTGCCGGCCGAGGTCCGCATCGCGCCGTCGCTCGCGGGCCTTCCGTGGGACCGGCGGCCCACGCTGACCGTCCGCCCCGGCAAGGCCGATCCCGCCGACGCCGTGTCGGTGACCGGCGCCTTCGCCGGCGTGGCGGAGACCGGGACGCTGATGATGCTGTCCGGGCCGGAGCACCCGACGACGCTGAACTTCCTGCCCGACACCCACGTCGTCGTGATCCGCGCGTCGCAGGTGGTGGGCACCTACGAGGACGGGTGGGCGCGGCTGCGGGCCGGGCCGGGGACCATGCCGCGCACGGTCAACTTCATCACCGGCCCGAGCCGGACCGCCGACATCGAGATGACGCTCTACATGGGGGCGCACGGGCCGCGGCGCCTGCACGTGATCCTCGTGGACAGCGACCCGTCCTGAGCCATATCCAGCGGGTCATGAGCCCGCGTCGCCACCGCCATCCCACGCCAGACGAGCTGCGGCTCTGGCGCGACGCCATGCGCGACGCGGTGCCGCTCGGTGTCGTGGCGCCGCTTCCCGCCGAACCGGTGGAACCCGTGGCGCCCCCGGTGCCCGCCGGACCCGCCGCCGCCCCGCCCCCGGCGCCCGTGCCGCCGCGGCGGGAGAGCATGGCCGCCCTCGTCGTCGCCGACCTGCCGGGCTTCGACCGTCGCACCTCCGACCGGCTGCGCAAGGGGCGGATGGGCATCCATGCGCGCATCGACCTGCACGGCATGACCCAGGCGGAGGCGCACGGCGCGCTCGCCGGGTTCGTGCTGCGTTGCTGGCACGAGGGACGTCGGTCGGTGCTGGTGATCACCGGCAAGGGATCGACGGGGCAGGGCGGGGGGGTGCTGCGCCGCGCGGTTCCGATGTGGCTGAACCAGGCGCCCTTGCGCGAACGCATCATCGGCATCGAGGAGGCCGGGCACCGGGACGGCGGGGCCGGTGCCCTCTACGTGCTGCTGCGCCGCCGCCGCGAGCACGGGCCGTGACACCCTTCGGGGCCCGCATGCGCGAGCTGCGCGACCGCCACGGCGTGACCCAGAAGGAGATGGCGGAGGCGCTGCAGATCTCCACCGCCTATCTTTCCGCCCTCGAGCACGGCAAGCGCGGGGCCCCGTCGCCCATGCTGGTGCGCCAGATCTGCGGCTACTTCCACATCATCTGGGACGAGGCGGAGGAGCTGGAGGCGCTCGCGCGGGTCTCGCACCCGAAGGTGACGGTGGACACCGCCGGCCTGTCGCCCAAGGCGACCCTGCTCGCCAACCGTCTCGCCGAACGGATCGCCGCCGTGTCCGAGCCGGCCCTCGACCGCATGCTGGGGGAACTCGAAAGGGTCCCCGCGCGTCGTCGACGGTAGGGGTCATTTTTCGGGACATGGGCCCGGTGACGGTCTAAAGGAGCGCCCATGGTCGAGATCACCCCAAGGCTTCTTCCCGACGCCGACGATGCGGCTGCGCTCGAGGCCGGCCGTCACCTGTTCGCGCAGCCCTGCGACTTCATCTTCGCGACCGGCAGCCTGGACATGCTTCCCGAGGCGGGCCTGCCGGAGATCTGCTTCGCCGGCCGGTCGAACGTGGGCAAGTCGTCGCTCATCAACGCGCTGACCGGGCGGCGGACGCTGGCCCGCACGTCCAACACGCCGGGCCGCACCCAGCAGCTCATCTTCTTCGACCTCGGCGCCCGGCTGCGCCTCGTCGACATGCCCGGCTACGGCTATGCCGAGGTGCCCAAGGAGGTGCGCGAGGCGTGGACGACGGTCATCAAGGGCTTCCTGCGCGGCCGGGTGCCGCTGAAGCGCGCGCTGGTGCTGGTCGACGCCCGGCACGGGCTGAAGGACAGCGACAAGGAGATGATGAAGCTGCTGGACGGTTCCGGCGTCGCCTTCCAGATGGTCCTCACCAAGGCCGACAAGCTCAAGCCGCCCGCGCTGCGCCGGGTGCTGGACGAGACGGCCAAGGCCCTGGTCAAGCATCCCGCCGCCCATCCCGAGGTGGTGGTGACGAGTTCGGAGACGGGGGCCGGCATCCCCGAACTGCGGGCGAGCCTCGCCGCGCTGGCGGATTGACGCGGGCGGCCGGAGCGTTGGACGCCGCCATGACCGCCCAGACGCCCATGCTGCGCGTCGTCACATGGAACATCCACAGCTGCGTTGGCATCGACGCGCGGTTCGATCCCGATCGCGTGGCCGACGTCATCCGCTCGCTGGCGCCCGACGTGATCGCGCTGCAGGAGGTGGGCTGGCACCACCGGGGCGAGCGCGGGTTCGACCAGTTCGGCTTCCTCGCGCGGGCGACCGGCCTGCACGCCGTCGCGGGTCCGACGAAGCGCGACCTTCGCTCCCACTACGGCAACGCGCTGCTGTCGCGGCACCCGATCGCGGCGGTGCGGCTGATCGACATCAGCCAGCCGTTCCGCGAACCGCGCGGCGCCATCGACGTCGACGTGGACGCGCCGGGCGGGCCGATCCGCGTGATCGCCGCCCATCTCGGGCTCGATCCGTGGGAGCGGGCGGCCCAGGTCGCCCGCATCCTCGACGGTTTCGGACCGCCGGACGGCCGGCCGGCGCTGTTCATGGGCGACCTCAACGAGTGGCGGCCCGACAGCCCGCGCCTGCGCCACCTGCGGACCCGCCTGCCGCACGTCGGCGCGCCGCGCAGCTTCCACGCCCGCTTTCCCACGCTGCGCCTCGACCGGATCTTCCTCGCCGGTCCGCTCGCCTTCCGCCACATCGAGGCGGTGCGGACCAAGTTGACCCGCCACGCGTCCGACCACCTCCCGGTCCGCGCGCTGGTCGCGCGGACGGCGGAGGATTGAGACGGCGGGGCCGCGACGGGCCGCACCGGGCCCCCGCGCGGCCTCCCCCCCTCCTCGCCCTTCCCCCGCGCGCCGCTTGCCGCTATGCCCTCATCATCCGAGAGGGAGGGCCAGCCCATGACCGTCGCTGCCGAAACCGCCGAGATCCTCGCCCGCCTGGGCGTTCCGCGCGCCCGCACCACGGGCGGGAACCGGGCCGTCCGGTCCCCCGTCACCGGCGAGATCGTGGCCCAGGTGAAGGACGCGACCGCCGCCGACGCC
>CANGXM010000048.1 GCA_947457845.1 Rhodospirillales bacterium
GCTGGACTACGCCGCCACCGGCCTCTCGCTGCGGCGGCATCCGCTCGCGCTGCTGCGGCCGCGCCTGCGCGAACTCGGCGGGGTGGACACGCGCGCTCTGGAGGCGGCGCGGCAGGGGCGGTGGGTCAAGGTTCCCGGCCTCGTGCTGGTGCGCCAGCGGCCGGGCAGCGCCAAGGGCGTCGTCTTCATCACGCTGGAGGATGAGACCGGCGTCGCCAACCTCGTCGTCCTGCCGCCCGCCTTCGAGGCCTTCCGCAAGGAGATCCTGGCCGCGCGCCTCCTCCTCTGCCACGGGCGGGTGGAGCGACAGGACCTCGTCGTCCACGTGCGGGTCGATCGCCTCGTCGACGTCTCCGGGCACCTGCGCGCGCTGATGGACGAACCGGGCATGCTCGAGGGCATGGCGGGTGCCATCGCCCGTGCCGACGAGGTGCGCCGCCCCGTGCCCGACCAGCGCGACGTGGTGGCCGCCAAGCGGCGCTTCCCGGACGGCCGCAACTTCCGGTGACCGCGGCGGTCTTGTGCCCGCCCGGCGCCGTCACGACATCAGCGTCGCAAGCCAAGTCCCCCAGCGCGGAGCGCCCCCTTGATCGTCGTCGCCCTGCTCGTGATCATCATCGGCATCCTGCTGACCGAGGGGCTCATCGGCGCGCTGTTCGGCATCCCCCTGATCCTGCTGGGCATCCTGCTGCTCGTCCTGGGCCTCTTCTTCGGCGGGCTCAAGGCCGTCTTCGCGGTGTTCACCCGGCGTTGAACCGGGCCGTCGTTGTCATGACGCTGTCGCCGTCCGGCTGTTAAGGATCCGTTCCGACGACGGCGCCACGGGACGACGGAGCCACGGGACGGCGGATGCGGATCGGACTGGCGCTGGGCAGCGGCGCGGCACGCGGCTGGGCGCATCTCGGCGTCCTGCGGGCGCTCGCCGAGGGCGGGATCGAACCCGACGTGATCGCGGGGACCTCGGTCGGCGCGCTCGTCGGGGGCGCGTGGCTGACCGACCAGGTCGAGCCGCTGTCGGCCTGGGCCCGGTCTCTCGGCCTCATGGGCCTCGTGCCGCTCCTCGACCTCACGCTGTCGCGCGGCGGCCTTCTCACCGTGTCGAAGCTGTTCGACCGGTTCCGCAACCCGTTGACCGACGTGCCGATCGAAACCCTGCGCCGGCCCTTCGGCGTCGTGGCGACGGAGCTCTCCACGGGCCGGGAGGTCTGGATCCGCGAGGGGCCGATGCTGGAGGCGGTCCACGCCTCGGTCGCGATCCCCGGGCTGATCCCCGCCGTGCGCCACGAGGACCGGTGGCTGGTCGACGGCGCGCTGGTCAACCCGGTTCCCGTCTCCCTCGCGCGCGCCATGGGGGCGACGGTGGTGATCGCGGTGAACCTGAACGGCGATCTGTCCGGCCTGCCGCGGATCACACGGCACGTGCGCCATCGACCGGTCGCCGTGCCGGAGAACCCGCTCGCCCAGTTCGGCGTGAGGATCGGCGCCACGACCCGGGCGCTGGCCCAGCAGATGTTCAAGCCGCGCGGCCCGGCGCCGAGCGTGCTCGAGGCGCTCGCCGGCTCGCTCGACATCATGCAGGACCGGATCACGCGCGCGCGACTGGCCGGCGAGCCGGCGGACGTGGTGATCACCCCGCCCATCGGCCACATCGGCGTGCTCGACTTCGACCAGCCGGACGAGCTGGTCCGCCTCGGCTACGAGGCCACCGTCGCAATGCGGCCGGCCATCGACCTCGCCGTCCGCTCGGCCCGCCGGATCGAGGGGCCGCCCGAGCCGTCCAACGACGGCGCGTCCCTCAGGGCACCCAGGCGGGAGCGGTGAGCCGCCGCCTGCCGTCGGCGTCCCGCGTCGCGTCCGGCGCGTCGAGCGCCTCCCGGTCCCAGAGCTTGCAGGTGACGGTCTTGTGCTTCTGGTCGAGCCCCTCGCAGTAGTTCGTGTACTCGCAGAGCCGGACCTCGTCGCCCCGTCCGAGCCGGACCTTGAGGAACCAGTCCGGATCGGCCAGCGACTGGCGCGCGAGGGCGACGACGTCCGCCGTCCCGTCCTCGAGCAGAGCGAGGGCCTGCCGGAACCCGTGCAGGCCGCCCGCCACGACCACGGGCGTGTCGAACCCCGCCGCCCGCACCGCCGCCCGGACGCCGGCCGTCGCCGGCACGTTCCGTCCGAACGGGCCCTTCGCGTCGGACAGGTGCTGCGGCATGCACTCGTAGCCGGACGGACCGGTGTAGGGGTAGGAGGCCCATCCCACCTTGGGCTGGGCCGCGTCGTCGAACTTGCCGCCGCGCGACAGCGACAGGAAATCCATGCCGGCCCCGGCGAAGCGGGCGCCGAACCAGGCGGCGTCCTCGGGGCCGTTGCCGCCGTCGATGCACTCGTCGGCGAGATAGCGGCACCCGACGACGACGTCCGGGCCAACCCGGTCGCGCACGGCGCCATAGACCTCCAGCGGGAGGCGGATCCGGTTCTCCCGCGGACCGCCGTAGCCGTCCGGCCGGTCGTTCTTGGCCGATAGGAAGGACGCCATCGTGTAGGCGTGGGCGTAGTGAAGCTCGACGCCGTCGAATCCCGCGGCCTTGGCCCGGGCCGCCGCGTCGGCGAACAGGCCGGGGAGCGCCCGCGGCAGGTCGCGGACGTGGGGCAGGTGCATGTCGGTCACCCGTTCCCGGTAGCCCATGCGCAGGCTGTCCCGGTCGCGGGCGTCGAGGTGCGCCTCGGCCTCCGCGACCGGCATGGCGAGGAGCCTCGCCCGCGCCGCCGCCTCGTCCGGCACGCCGAGCGCCTCGATCAGCGCGGGCGTGATCCGCAGGTGCCGGCCGAAGAAGGTCTCCGGCTGCGGGCGACGCCGGATCGAGAGGAAGTCGATCAGCTGGATGAACAGCCGGGTCCGCCCGTCCGACGCCGCGCGGACGGCGTCGACCACGCGGCGAAGGCCCGGAACGTAGCGATCGTCGCTGATGCGCAGCAGCGGACCCGACGGGATGTCGCGGATGCCGGTCGCCTCCACGACGATGGCGCCGGGTCGCCCGCGGGCGAAGCGCGCGTACCAGTCGACGACGGCGTCCGTCACCTCGCCCTCCTCGGTCGCCCGCCACGGGACCATGGCCGGAACCCAGGTGCGCTGGTCGAGGCGCAACGGTCCGTGCGCCAGCGGGCGGAACATCGTCGAGGCCTCCGCCTCCGCGGCGGTCGGCCACGGCCCGCCCTGGGGCTCGTAGGGGATGCGCTCGGGCGGCTTCCACATGGCGGTGGCCTCGTTTGGGGACGGGACAATATATTTTAAACATGAAATATCTCGTCCGGTGCAAGCGGCTGGATGTCGCCGCCGTCCGACCGATCTTGGTCTGGCCCCCCGGAACGGGACCGACCATGCCGCGCGCCCTCCTCGCCCTCCTCATCGCGCTTCTCGTCGGGCCCCCGACCGCGTCGGCCTCTCCGGAGGCCGCATGGACGGCTCTGCGCGAGGGCGGGGCGGTCGCGCTGATCCGGCACGCCCGGGCCCCGGGAACGGGCGATCCGGCCGGGTTCCGGCTGGGCGACTGCGCGACCCAGCGCAACCTGTCGGACGAAGGACGGCGGCAGGCCGTGGACCTCGGCCGTCTGTTCGCCGACCGGGGCGTGCCGGTCGGACGGGTCCTGACGAGCGGCTGGTGCCGCGCCGGGGAAACGGCACGCCTCGCCTTCGGCACCGCGGACCGCTGGCCCCCCCTCGACAGCGTCTTCTCCGACAGGGCCGAGGCCGGGCCGCGCACGGCCGCGCTGCGCGAGGCGGTCGGCGCCTGGGCGGGACCCGGGACCCTGGTCCTCGTCACCCATCAGGTGAACATCACCGCCCTGACGGGAATCGTCCCGCGGGAGGGCGAAGTGGTCGTGCTCACCGTCCGGGACGGCGGGTTCACGGTGGTCGGCCGGGTTCCCTGAGGGTCACGGACGCCCGTCCGTGACCCCGCTGACGAGGTTCCGCCCGAGCAGATCCTCCGCCCGCAGCGACGCGGGGTCGCGTACCGCCGGGACGAGACGGCCCGGGAGGGACGCGAGCGCCGCGGCCTGCGCCCGGCGCATGGCGACCGCTTCGCCGACCGTGACGGCGCGGAACGCGAGCGTGTCGCCGGGCCGCAGCTGCCCCGCGGTGGGCAGGCTGGCGGTCACGACCGTCGCGATCTTGGGATAACCGCCGGTCGACTGCCGCTCGGCCAGCAGCAGGATCGGCTGGCGGGACCCGGGAACCTGGACCGTGCCGGGCGCGATGCCGTCGGAAATGGTGTTGAAGCCGTCCGCGTGCTCGATCGGCGGACCGTCGAGCCGCAGCCCCATTCGGTCGGCGTCCAGCGTGACGCGATAGGCGCCGCCGAGGAAGACCGCGAGACCCGCCGCCGTGAACCGGTCGTCCTGGGGACCGAGCACGACGCGCAACGTAAGCGGGAGATAGGGGAGGGCGGCGGGATCGAGGCCGAGCGGCGGGCCGTCCGTCCGCCCCGCCGCGGTCACCGGCAGGACGTCGCCGGCCTGGAGCCGCGCGCCCAGGCCGGTCTTCAGATGCGCCGACCGGCTTCCCATGAGAGGGGGGACGTCGATCCCGCCCGCGACCGCCAGATAGCCGCGCGCCCCGACGGCGAGCCGACCGACAGCGATCGTCTGTCCGCGGACGAGGTGCAGGGCCGTCCAGGCGGGCGCCGGGGCGCCGTCCACCGTCACCGGGGCCGTTCCCGCGACCGCGACCCGCACCGCGTTGGCCTCCACGCGGATCGTGTCGCCGGACAGGGTGAACTCGATCGCCGCCGCGTCGGCCGGGTTCCCGACCAGCACGTTCGCCGCCGCCAGCGCCACCGGGTCCGCGGCCCCGCCGGCCGAGAGACCGGAGCGCAGCCATCCGGGCCGCCCCCGGTCCTGGACGGACGACATCGGACCCGCCGCCACGAGGACGATCGCGTCGGTCACGCCGCATCCTCCAGCCGGGCGACGACCTCGCCCGTGGCCGCCCGCGCGGCAAGCGCCTCGAAGGTCGCGTCGTCGATCGGTTCGAAGCGGATCCGGTCGCCCTGCGCGAACAGGAACGGATCGCCGCGTTCCGGCGCGAAGGCCCGCTCCGGCGTGCGGCCGAGGAGATGCCAACCGCTCGGCATCCCGACCGAGAAGATCGCCGACTGCTGACTGCCGATCGCGACCGATCCCGCGGGGACCCGGGCCCGCGGATCGTCGCGCCGCGACAGGTGGAGCGCTTCGGGCAGGCCGCCCAGATAGGCGAAGCCGGGGGCGAACCCGATCATGTAGACGAGGTATTCGGCGCCCGCGTGAAGCGTCCGCACGGCATCCGCACCGAGCCCGGTCCGGGCGGCGACCGCGTCGAGATCGACGCCGTGCGCGCCACCGTAGCGGACCGGGACCCGCCAGCGCCGCCCGGACGGCATCGACGGCGCCGGCGGTCCGCCGCGGTGGAGAAGGGCCTCGACCGCGGCCGCGACCGTGTCGGCGTCGGTCACCAGCGGATCGAGGAGGACGAGGAGCGAGCGGTACGTGGGGACCGTCTCGGTCACGCCGGGGATCGCGGCGGCATGCACGGCCACGTCGAGGGCGGCGACCCGCGCCAGCACGTCGGGGGCGATCCGTTCCTCGAACGCGACGACGATCGCCGCGTCGCCCGCCGGCCGGATCCGCGGGGCGGAAGGCGATTGCGGGGGATGCGACTCGGGCGACATCCGCTGCACCGCCCGAACGCTCAGCCCTGCGTGGCCAGACCCTCGATGATGGCGTGGTTGATCTCGACCAGGAAATCGACGTCGAGATTACCATTCAGGTTGTCATTGATCTCGCCGATCACCGACATGCCGACGTTCGCGATGCTCTGGCGCAGTTCCGGCGGCAGACGATTGGTCTCGTTGAACATCTCGGTGACGAACAGCATCCAGATCGTCTGGTTCTGCGTGGCGGCGCGGCGGATGGCCTCGGGGTCACCGGAAGCGCGCGCCAGTTCGAGTGCACGGGTGATGCGGATCAGGGTTTCGCGCTCGGCCGAGCGCACCTCGGCGGGAGAGAATTCGGGTACGCCGATCCCTGTCGTCTCATGCATCGCCGGTTGCATTCATCTCCTCCCACGACCGCTGCCCGAGAACGAAGTCCTCGTACTTCATGATCTCCTGCGCGGTGCGCAGGGCCTCGTAAAAGGCCTCGCGGCCCACCTGCTCCACGACCTGCTCCGAGAGCCGCTTCACGCGGTCCGACAGGGTCGTGTCGCGGAACTCCTGCGCGTACTTCAGCGCCGCCGCGATGTAGGGCGGGCGCTCCTCGACGTCAGCCACATAGGCACACTGGATCGCGAAGTAAATGCGGCGTGCCGGCGATGTCACGAGATGAGGGGGCAAAATCTGCCGCTCCCGCAGGAGCGACACCCGGTTGTGGATCACGAGCGCCGTCGTTTGGCGTGCGGAAATCAGGGCTCCGTTGATGATCACGCGCTCGTCGGCCTTGAGCTTAACCCGAAGTGGCATCGGACCCGGATCCCTCGCGCGACAGGATGCCGGACGGGCGCGTCGCGGCAAGCGGCGCATGGTAGCCGACGGGCGTCGCGACGCAACATGCCGCTGCGTCCGCCGGCAACGATCAGGCGAAGAGGCTGATGATGTTCCCGGTTCCGCCGGAGGCCCCGTTGCCGCCGAAGAGCGACAGGACGTAGCCGCCCGACCCGGCGCCGCCGCCCGACTGCTGCTTCTTCTGATCCGCCGTGTTCAGGTAGCGCTGGATGAACTTGTCCACGAACGCCGGATCGTTGAATCGGGTGATGTCGATCCGGGTCGTCACGGCCCGGGCCTGCGTGTCGACCGGCTGGATCGCGATTTCCAGGGGAAGGCCCAGCGTCGAGGTGACGACGTCCCGGAGGACCTGGTCGCCGAGGATCTTGAAGATGTTGTCCGTCGCGTTCTTGACGTTGTTCTTGAAGTAGCGCGCCTTCGTGACCTCGGGGTTGTCCTGCGAGATGTTCTGCTCGTATTTCGTCCGCTTGAAGCTGTCGACCAGCTCCTCCAGGAACGCCTCCGACTTCAGGGTCGCGACGCCGGTGTCGCGCAGCTTGAGCGTCGCCTGCGCGTTCTTCAGGCTCGGGCTGTTGAGCTGGTTGATCAGCGACTTGTTGTCGGCGGGGTCGCTCAGCAGCGCACGCTTGAGCAGGCCCGGGTTCGCCAGACGGCTGCTGATGCCGAGTGCGGACGTGACGAACTCGAGCGCGCGGTAGTTCTTGAAAAGCTCGTCGACGTTCGTGACCCGCTCCAGCGCGGCCAGCCCGCGATCCACGTCCCGCTGCACGTCGTTCCGCTTGGAGAACGACGCAAAGCCCTTGTCGCCCTGCTTCTCGGCGATCCGATAGGCCAGCGACGGGGGCAGGGATGAAGTGGTCGTCATGGATCCAACCTTTTCATGTTGTGCAGTCTAACACGGTCCACCGGAGGCGGCAACGCGACCCCGCTTCCGCGCGTCAGAGCACCCGGCTCAGCGCCGCCGGCGCCGGCGGCGCGGGGCGGACGTAAGGCGACGCGGCGGTCCGCGCGATCCAGCCGTATCCGACCTCCGACCGGCGTTCCTTGCGAAGGCTGTCGACGATCAGTTCGACCAGGCGCTTCTGCGCGTCGCGGGCCGCCGTCACGGCGGCGATGTTCGCCGCCGCCGCGTCCGAGAGCGCCTGCGCCGCGGCGGTGAGGAGCGCGCGCACGTCGGCGGGCAACGCCCCGACGCCGCCCGGCTCGCACTGGAGCGCGGCGATGGCGCCGCGGTACTTGGCCTCCGCGTCGGCCTTCCGGGAAACGAGGTCGAACAGCGCCTCGTCGGACTGCGACGTCTCCAGGAGGGCGGTCTCCTCATCGAGGATCCAGCGCAGCCGGTCGATCGCGGCCAGGACGGCCTCGACGGCCGGGGTGAGCGCCGGCGGTGGCGGGGTCGCCGCCTCGTCGCTCGCCACCGTATCGACCGCAGGGGGGAGCGCGGAATCGTCGGACCGGGCCGCGAGACGGTTCGCGAGCGCCGAGATGAAGCCGAGCTTTCCGGTCATGCCTGAACCTCCTGAAGACGGAGCATGTCGCGCTGGAGCTGTTCCGAGATCCCGAGGCCGCCGGCCTTCACGATGCCCTTGCCGTATTCGTTGACCAGCATGGAGCGGAACATCTGCTCGCCGTGCCCGCCGCCGAACAGCGGGTCGACCTCGACCGAGTCGAACATGTGGGAGAACATCTGCGACAGGAACATCGCCTCGAAGTCGTCGGCCGCCTTCCTGACCGAGGCGGGATCGCCGCCGTGGGGAAGCCGGATCCCGCGGGGCGCGTTCGCCCGGTCGAGGACGGATGCGGTGTCGACGGGGGAGGAGAGGGCGTCCATCTCACATCACCTCGATTTCGGCCTGCAGCGCGCCGGCCGCCTTGATGGCCTGGAGGATGGCGATCATGTCGCGCGGCCCCACGCCCAGGGCGTTCAGCCCCTCGACGAGTTCCTGCAGCGAGACGCCGGAGGGCAGCACGGCGAGGCGGCGGTTCGACTGGTCGTCCACCTGGATGTCGGTCCGCGGCACCACCGTCGTCTGCGCTCCCGGGGGGGCGAAGGGCCCGGGCTGGGAGACCTGCGGCGTCTCGGTGACCCGGATCGTCAGGTTGCCCTGAGCGATGGCGACCGTGCTGATCCGCACGTTCTCGCCCATCACGATGACGCCCGAGCTCTCGTCGATCACCACGCGGGCCACCTGGTCCGGGGTGACGCGGAGCTGCTCGATCTGCGTCATCAGGTTCACGATGTCGCGGCGGCGGTTCGGGGGAACCTGAACCACCACGGTCGCGGGGTCGGTCGCCGACGCCGAGCCGCCCACCGAGCCGTTGATCGCCTGGGCGATGCGCTGCGCGGTCGTGAAGTCCGGATTCCGGAGGCTGAGGCGAAGGACGGAGAGGTCGTTCAGCGCGAATTCGATCTCGCGCTCGATGATCGCGCCGCCGGCGATGCGGCCGGACGTGGGCACCCCGCGGGTGACCGTGGCGCCCTGTCCCTGGGCGACGAAGCCGCTCACCGCGATCGAGCCCTGGGCGACCGCATAGATCTCGCCGTCGGCGCCGAGGAGTGGCGTGACGAGGAGCTGGCCGCCCTGGAGGCTGTTCGCGTCGCCCAGCGCCGCGACGTTGATGTCCATCCGCGTGCCGGCGGCGGCGAACGGTCCCAGCTTGCCGGTCACCATCACAGCGGCCACGTTGCGGGTCCGCAGCGACGAACCCCGGATGTTGACGCCGAGCCGTTCGAGCATGCCGGTCAGGCTCTGCTCGGTGAAGGGCGAGTTCCGGATCGTGTCGCCGGTCCCGTTCAGGCCGACCACGAGGCCGTACCCGATGAGCATGTTGTCGCGCACGCCCTCGAACTCGACGATGTCCTTGATCCGGGTCTGCGCCTCGACGGCGGGCGCAGCGAAAAGGACCGTGGTGGTCAGGAGAGCCGCCGTGGCGAGGCTGCGCAGGGGAGCGAACATCATCTGGTGACCTCGGGCGGATGGAACGTGCCGCGCTCCGCAATGCGAGCGGCGTGCCAAGCGGGGGAGGCGCCGAAGTCCGCGGATTCGGTGGCGAACCGGCGCGATCGGCCACGGCATCCTTTGCCGGCGGCGGCAAGAATTGCCTTGGATGTGCCGACGGCGGCGCTGTAACTTGACCACCGCGTCAACGGGCGTCCCGTCGCCGTCGGAGAGGGCGTAGGATGAAGGTCGAAGGTCCCGGTCCGGTGCGCTCGACGTCTGCGAAGCGTGCTGTCCGCGGCGCCTCGTCGGACGGGGGTTCGTTCGCCAGTGAACTGGCCCGCGCGGGCGAGACGGGCGGCACCACGGGCACCGCTCCGCTGTCCGGCGTCCACGGTCTGGTGGCCGCGCCCTCGGTGGAGGACGCGACGCAACGGTCCCGCCGGTCCCGCACCCGGGCCGACGCGCTGCTCGACCGGCTGGACGAGATCCGGGCGGCTCTCCTTTCCGGCATCCTCCCCCGCGAGACCCTCTCGACGCTGGCCGACCTGATCGGCAGCGCCCGCGACGAGGTGGACGATCCGGGGCTGCGCGCCATCCTCGACGAGGTGGATCTGCGGGCCCAGGTCGAACTGGCGAAGCTCGACCAGCTCACCTGACCTCGGGCGCGCCCATCCGACCATCCCGGAAAAGTGGTCATTTTCAGGGGCTTGGTCCTTCGGCGGCGACCGATTTCCTTTGTTGCGGGCGGCGGGGTCCATCCCTATACTCCCCCGCGCTTGCGAAGCGGCTCCCCGGATGCGGACGTCCCTAGGATGTCAACAGTCATGCTGCCCCCGGACTATCGTCCTGTCGAAGACGATGAGTTCATGAATCCGGTCATGACGGAGTATTTCCGTCAGAAGCTGTTGGCATGGCGACTCGAGCTCTTGCGGGAATCGGAGGAAACTCTGACCAACCTGCAGGACGGTGGCCTCCAGGAGCCGGACATCGCGGACCGCGCCTCGGCGGAGACCGATCGTGCTCTCGAACTCCGGACGCGGGACCGTGCACGGAAACTGATCCAGAAGATCGACGCTGCGCTCCGCCGTATCGAGGACGGCAGCTACGGCTACTGCGAGGAGACGGGGGAGCCCATCGGCGTCCGCCGGCTCGAGGCGCGGCCGGTGGCCACCCTCTCGCTCGAGGCGCAGGAGCGGCACGAGCGGCTTGAGCGCACCCACCGCGACGACTGACGCGCGGCTCTCGACGGGCGTACAGCCTGCGGGCATCCTGACGAAGTAACGCCCCCTCCGTCCTCGCGTCGAATTCGGTGAAGATCCTCAAAGCCGTCCTCCCAGGACTCGTCGTCCTCGCCGCCGTCTTGGCGCTCCGGGTGACCGACCCGTTCCTCCTCCAGGAACAGGTCCGCCTCTTCACGTTCGACACCTATCAGCGGGTCAGCCCGCGACCGTACGCGCCGGTCCCGGTGCGCATCGTCGACATCGACGACGCGACGCTCGCCCGCGAGGACCTGCAGTGGCCCTGGCCGCGCACGAAGGTCGCCGAACTCGTCGTGGCGCTCGCCAATGCCGGCGCGGCGGTGATCGCCTTCGACGTCACCTTCTCCGAGCCGGACCGGACATCGCCCGGCAACGTGCTGCGCATCTGGTCCGCGGTGTCGGACGTCGACGCGCTCGCGCCGGCGCTGCGCGACCTGCCCGACCACGACGAGCTCCTCGCCGATCTGGTGGGGCAGGCGGGCAACGTCGTCCTCGGATACGCGCTGCTCGACGCGCCGGACGGCGCGCGCCCGTCCGTGCGGGCCGGCTTCGCGCACGCCGGCGCCGATCCGCGCCGGTTCCTCACGCCCTATCGCGGCGCCGTCGTCAACCTGCCGAACCTCGAGTCCGCAGCGGCGGGGCACGGCTTCTTCAGCTTCCGCCCGCATCCGCTCGATCTCGTGACGCGCGCCGTGCCGCTGGTCGGACGGTGGAGGGAGGAGTTGCGCCCGTCCCTCGCGGCGGAGAGCCTCCGCGTTTTCCAGGGGGCGGGCAGCTACGTCGTCCGAAGCACCGGCGCCAGCGACGCGATGGCCTTCGGCGGCCTGAACGCGATGCTGGAGATAAGGATCGGCCGCTTCATCGTGCCGACCACGCCGGAGGGGGAGTTCCGCCTGCACTTCACCCGGCCGGTCGCCGAGCGCTATCTGCCGGCCCACACGATCCTCGACGGCAGCTTCGATCCCGCGACGGTCGAGGGGGCGATCGTCCTCATCGGCACCAGCGCGACGGGGCTGCGCGACATCCGGTCCTCGCCGCTGAACAGCGCCATGGCCGGCGTGGAGGCGCACGCGACGGCGATCGAACAGATCCTCCTCGGCCATCACCTCGTCCGGCCGGACTGGACGGACGGGGCCGAGTTCGTCTTCCTCGTCGTGGCGGGCCTCTCGCTCGTCTTCCTGACGGCGACGGCGGGCGCCATCGTCGCCGCGGTCGCGGCGGTCCTCGTCCTCGCGCTTGCCGGCGGCGGCGCCCTTTACCTGTTCGTGGAACATCGCGTCCTCATCGACCCGGTCGGCCCGTCGGTCGCGGCGCTCGCGATCTACCTCACCACCACCCTCATCGGATACGCGCGCAGCGAGCGCCAGCGGCGCGACATCCGCAGCGCCTTCCGCCGCTATCTGACGCCGGCGCTCGTGGAACGCCTCGCGGAGAACCCGGAGCTGCTCCGCCTGGGCGGCGAGCGTCGGGAAATGACCTTCCTCTTCTGCGACATCCGTGGCTTCACCTCGATCGCGGAGGCGCACCAGTCGGATCCGGAGGGGCTGACCCGGCTGCTCAACCGCTTCCTGACCGCGATGACCGACGTGATCGACGGTCACCGGGGGACGATCGACAAGTACATGGGCGATGCGATCATGGCGTTCTGGAACGCCCCGATCGACGATCCGGACCACGCCGTCCACGCCTGCGCCGCCGCGCTGGAGATGCAGCGTGCGCTGGAGACGCTCAACGCCGCGCTCGTGCGCGAGGCGACCGAGGAGGGGCGGACGCCGACGCTGATCCGGATCGGCGTCGGCATCAACTCCGGCCCCTGCCTCGTCGGCAATCTCGGCTCCCAGCAACACTTCGACTATTCGGTGATCGGCGACGCGGTGAACCTCGCGTCGCGGCTGGAGGGCCAGTCGAAGGCTTACGACGTCACGATCGTGATCGGCGAACGGACGCGCGAGCTGGCGCCCGACTTCGTCTGCCTCGAACTCGACCGGATCGCAGTGGTGGGCAAGACCCAGCCGACCACGATCCACACCCTGCTCGGCGATCCGGGCGACCCGGCGACCGCCGAGATCCCGGGCGCCGTCGAACCGCTCGTCGCCGCCTACCGCGCCCGCGACTGGGCGGGCGTGCTGGAGATCGCCGACCGGCAGTACGGGTCCTTCGGCGGCCGGTTCGACAAGCTGATCATCATTTACGCGGAGCGCGCGACCACTTTCATGGCCGACCCGCCGCTCGAGGACTGGGACGGCGTCTACCGCGCCCGGAGCAAGTGAAACCTCAGCGATCGTCGGTGGCGATCAGCGCCCGCACGATGCGCGCGGGCTCGCGCGGCGGCGAGCCGGCGGGCAGGGCGTCGAGCAGCGCCTGCCCGTGGATCACCTGTCCCCAGATCGTGTAGCGCCCGTTCAGGTGCATCTGGTCCGACAGCGTGATGAAGAACTGGCTGTCGGCGGTGAAGGGGCGGTTGGGCAGGGTGATCATCCCCACGGAGCCCGCCCGGAAGGGCTCCGGCGACAGCTCGGGCGCCAGCGGCTGGCCCGTCCCACCCCGGCCGGTGCCGGTCGGATCGCCCGTCTCGGCCGTGAATCCGGGGCGCACGTTGTGGAACGCGAGCCCGTCGTAGAAGCCCTGGCGCACCAGGCCCTTGATCCGCGCGACATGCTGGGGCGCGAGGTCGGCCCGCAGCTGCACCACGACGCGCCCCGAGGGCAGGTCGATGTAGAGCAGTTCGTTGCGGTCGCGCCCCTGGATGGCGGCGAGGACGGCAGCCCGTTCGTCGGGCGGCCGGACGCCGGGCGGTGCGACGATGGCGGGCGGGGCGATGGCGGGCGGGGCGATCGCCGGCGCGGCGATGGCGGGTGGCGCGATCGCGGGCGCCGCCGCGGCCGCGGGCCGTCCGAGGCTCACCACCGCGGGATAGTTGGCGAGTTGCGTCCGATAGTCGCCGACGCGACCCAGGGTCGTGAACATCGCCACGACGGCGCGCTGCATCTCCTGGCTCGGGGCCTGCGCGAAGTCGGCGCCCGACGGTGTGACCCGGAAGGTGCGGCCGGCCCCGACGCGCTGGGTCCCGAACGGCCCGCGGATCTCGACCTCGCCCTCGATCACCGCCAGTTCGGTGCCCTGGGACGTGACCTGCACGTCGAAGCGGGTGCCGCGGATGCCGAGCGTCGCCGACGGCGTCTGGATCCCCACCTGCATGCGGGCCTTGCCGGAACCGAGCCGCAGCACGCCCCGCGTCACGCGGAAGGCCCCGTTCACCACGCCCTCGCCGGGGCGGTAGACGAATTCGTCGAGCGTCACTTCCGTGTTCGCGCCGAGGTGAAGGCGGCTGTCGTCGACGAACTTGAGGTCCGCGACCCCGTCGGCCCCCGTCGCCACGCGCTGGCGGAAGAGCAGCCTGTCGCCCTCCTTCAGCCGCGCCAGGATGTCGTTGCCGAACACCTCCCCGGCGGCCTTCTCCACGGCGCCGATCTCGGGCGCCTGGGCGTGCGCGCCGGGCGTCCGGACGGCGAGGAGCGCGAGCAGGAGAACGACGAAATGCACGCCATTTAAGGGCGTGCGGGGCGAACGGCCGGGCATCGGTGGACCCTCCGACGGTTGGGGACGCGCGGACCGCCGGCGCGGGCGTGGGCCCGACCGGCGGTCCGTGTCTGCGCGATCAGAACGGCGCGATGATGTCGTAGACCTGCTGTCCCCAGCGGGGCTGCTGCACGTCCGTGATCTGGCCGCGCCCGCCGTAGGCAATTCTTGCCTCCGCGATCTTGTCATAGGGGATGGTGTTCTGGTTGTCGATATCCTCGGGGCGGATCACGCCGCGGATCTGGAGGTCGCGGAGCTCGAAGTTGACCCGGACCTCCTGCCGACCCTCGATCGCGAAGTTCCCGTTCGGGAGGACCTGCGTGATGATCGCGGCCACCCGCAGCCGCACGCTGTCGGTGCGCTGGATCTGGCCGCGGCCCGTCGACTCGCTGTCCGAGTTGGTCTGGCCGAGGTTCTCCAGCGTGTCGGTGTCCGGCGTCGGCAGGATCCGGGCGATGTTTCGCTGGAAGCCGAAGAGGCCCGGCAGGCCCAGGTTTTCGGTCGAGCTGCGCGTGCGGGTCGTCTGGTTGTTGATCCGCGCCTCGTCGTTGATCTGGATCGTGACCGTCATGATGTCGCCGACCCGGCTCGCCCGCTGGTCCTTGAAGAAGGCCCGCGAGCCGGAGCGCCAGAGCGAGTTCGGCTGACGCTCGCTGACCTGCGGGGCCGGCATCGGCATGCGGACGGGCTGGAAGCCGTTGCGCGCGTTCGGATCCTCGATCTGCGAGAACTGCGGCGTCGCGCCGATCTGGCTGATGCGGTCGCCGGTGTTGCAGCCGGCGAGCAGACCGAGGGACATGAGCAGCGTGACGGCGGTGCTGGAAGAGCGGAGCGGCATCGGAAGTTCCTCCTGCGCGGGACGCGGCCGTGGGTCAGTTGCTGCGGGCGAGCGTCGGGCTGCCGGCGCGGACGATCCGCACCAGGCCCGGGGCTGCGACCACCGCGTCGATCGTTCGGTTCGACTGGGTGTTGAGGACCCGGATCGTGTCGCCGACCGCGCCGTCCTGAAGGGCGCGGCCACGGGCGATCAGGGTCATGTTCTGGGTTTCGAAGACCATGCTGACGGAGCTGTTCTTGCCGACAGTGATCGGCGCCGCCACGTCGCGGCTGCGGACCGGCTGGCCGGCGGCGAGCGTGCGGCGGGGCGTCTGGCCGATCAGCGCCTCCGCATCGGTGAGGACGTCGCCCAGGTTCCGCTCGTCGCGCACCTGGATCCAGTCGATGTCGCGGATGCTGATGACCTCGCCCGGCGTGACGCGCCGCGTCGGCACCGGCAGGTCGATGAGGGTGATCGCCCGGCCGGCGACCTGCTGGCGGGCCTGCACGGGCCCCCGCGCCGGCGCCACGACGGTCGCGGTGAAGCGGCCCGTCCCCGGATCGATCGAGAGGCTCTCGACCCCGACCGTCGCCGCCGCCGTCGAGGTGACGGTGAGGTCCACGGTGCGCAGGTCGAGGTCGACCTCGATCCGGCCCCGGGTCCGGCCGGCGGCGCTGTCCTGGATGGCGACGGCCACCGCGGCGCGGACGGCGTCGGTGCCCACCTCGGTCCCCGCGCGGGAAACCGTGACCCGGTCGAGCCGGCTCTGGGGGCGCCAATTGACGCGATGCGTCTGGGCGATGCGGGCGAGGAAGTCCGCCTCCAGGACGACCCGCCTGCCGGGGGCCGGCGACTGGGCCACGGCGACCCCCGCGTTGTCGGCGATGCCGTCGAAGACGTCGCCCAGCAGGATGCGGTCGCCCTCGACGACGACCTCGGAACGCAGGATCTGCGCGTCGGCCGTGAGCGCGCCGAACGAGAGGGCGGCGGCGGCGAGGAGGGCGGCGATCTTGGTCATGGGGCTCAACTCCGGCGTTCGGTGCCCGTCAGCGCATCTGCGTGACGGTCGTCATCATCTCGTCGGTGGTGCGGATGACCTTGGAGTTCATCTCGTAGGCGCGCTGGGCGGTGATCAGGTTCGTGATCTCCGCGACCATGTTCACGTTCGAGGTCTCCAGCGAGCCCTGGAGCAGACGGCCGTAGCCGGGGTCGCCCGGGTTGCCGGTCGCCGCGTCACCCGAGGCGGGGGTGTTCCGGTACAGGTTGTCGCCGAGCGCCTCGAGGCCCGCCTCGTTCGGGAACACCGCCAGCTGGATGCGGCCGACGTTCTGCGGCTGGACCTGCCCGTCGAGCTTGGCCAGCACTTCGCCGGCGGCGTTGATGGTGATGTCGACGGTCTGCTGCGGGATCGTGATCTGCGGGTTGAGCGAGAAGCCGTCCGACGTGACGAGCACGCCCTCCGAGTTCAGCTGGAAGCTGCCGGCGCGGGAGTAGGCGGTGTCGCCGTTCGGGAGCGAGACCTCGAAGTAGCCCTTGCCGCGGATCGCGACGTCGAGCGGGTTGTCGGTGACCGTGACGTTGCCCTGGTCGTTGATCCGGTAGACGGCGGCCGTGCGCACGCCGGCGCCGACCTGCACGCCCGTCGGCACCACCGTGCCGGCGTCGGAGGACTGCGAGCCGACGCGGCGGATGTTCTGGTACAGCAGGTCCTGGAACTCGGCCCGCTGCCGCTTGAACCCGGTCGTCGCCATGTTGGCGATGTTGTTCGAGATGACTTCGACGTTGAGCTGCTGGGCCAGCATGCCCGTCGCGCCGATGGAAAGGCTGCGCATTGGGATCTACTCCTGGGTCGGTGCGGCCGCGGTCAGGCGGAAAGGCGGGGAAGCTGACGGTTGGTGTTACGCATGCGCTCGTGCTCGCCCTCGATCAGGCGCTGCGTCGACTGGTACTGGCGGAGGATCTCGATCATCTGGGTCATCTCGACGACGCCCTGGACGTTCGACCCTTCCAGCATCCCCTGGGTCAGGGTCAGCTCGGTGGTGGGGCGGGCCTGCTGGTCGGTGGCATAGAGCCCGCCGCCCAGCACCTCGAGCGACTGGTCGCTGTCGAAGCGGACGGTACGGATCTTGCCGACCGGCCCCTGCTCGGTGGAGACCTCGCCGCTCGGGCTGATCGAGACCTGTGAGGCCGCGGGCGGGATCGTGAGCGGCTGGCCGCCCTCGCCCTGGATCGGCAGGCCGTTTCCGTCGACCAGCTGGCGGTTGGGGCCGATCTGCAGGGCGCCGGCCCGGGTGTAGCGGTCGCCGTTCAGCGAGCTGACGACGAGGTAGCCCTCGCCCTGAAGCGCGATGTCGAGCGGGTTGTTGGTCGGGACGAGGGGGCCGGCCCGCTGGTCGCGGGTCGTCACGAGGTCGATCGGCATCGAGTACCGCTCGCCGGGGGAGGCCCGCTCCAGGAACTCGACGAACTGCATCCGCTGGGACTTGAACCCCGTCGTGTTGATGTTTGCGACGTTGTTCGACACCACGTCCATCTGACGACGGAGCGTGTTCATCCTGGCCAGCGAGATGTAAAGCGGGGTTTCCATGTCGACCTCTTGCACCTCGAAACGGGACCCTGCGAGCCCCGTCGACCCTGATGCAGGTCGCGTGCCAACCGTGACGACACGCCGAAACCGAAGGATTCCCTCGGTCCGGTCTCTCGGGCCCCGCCGAGCGGCATCGGATGCCCGGCAGAAGATTCCGCGACAGCCCTCGGATGTGGGAACGGGGGGACAATCCCGGGGAAGCTTGTAGCGGCCCCCCCAAATGGACTACAAACAGTGTAGCGGCTAACCCGATCCGGTGGGATTCGTCGCGTCCGGAGCAATTGGGGGTGCGCGGTATGGTTGCAGAGACGACCGAGGGCCAGGATCTGGAGAGCCTGCCGCGCAAGCGTCTGTCGGGCAAACGGATCGTGCTCTTCATCGTGCTCCCCCTGCTGATCCTCGCCGGGGGCGGCGCGGCGATCGTCTTCAGCGGGCTGCTGGACGGTATCCTCGGAACGGAGAAGCCGGTCGAGGACGCGGCCGCCGCGCAGCCGCCCGGCTGCGTCGCCACCTTCCACGACCTGCCCGAGGTCCTGGTGAACCTCGCCTCCTCGGCGCCGCGCCGGCAGAGCTACATGAAGCTCAAGGTGAGCCTTGAGCTGTGCCGGCCGGAGGACATCCCGCGGGTCGTGGGGATGCAGAGCCGCGTCGTCGACAACCTTCAGGTCTACCTGCGGGAACTGCGGATCGAGGATCTGCGCGGCTCCGCGGGATTCCAGCGGCTCCGCGAGGAACTCCGCTACCGTATCGCCGTCGCGCTCCAGCCGGTGCAGGTCCGCGACGTGCTGTTCACGGAAGTTCTGGTGCAGTGAGGGCCGGCACGGGATCGTGGCGGTGACGGGCGCGCAGGGGGTGCTGGAGCGATGAGCGGTCTCAGCGAAGAAGAAAAGATGGCGGCCGAATGGGCCGCCATGGCGGAAGGGGACGGCGGCTTCGGCGGCACTGGCTCGACGCGCGTCCTCAACCAGGACGAGATCGACAGCCTCCTCGGGTTCGACAGCGGCGCCGGCGGCGACGACGCGAACTCGGGCATCATGGCCCTGGTCAACTCGGCGCTCGTCAACTACGAGCGGCTTCCGATGCTCGAGGTCGTCTTCGACCGCCTCGTTCGCATGATGTCGACCAGTCTGCGCAACTTCACCTCGGACAACGTCGAGGTCTCGCTGGACCAGATCTCCAGCGTCCGGTTCGGTGACTACCTGAATTCCATCCCGCTCCCGGCCATGCTCGCCGTCTTCAAGGCGGAGGAATGGGACAACTTCGGCCTCATGACCATCGACAGCGCGATGATCTATTCGATCGTCGATGTGCTGCTCGGCGGGCGTCGCGGCACGGCGGCGATGCGCATCGAGGGTCGACCCTACACGACCATCGAGCGGAACCTCGTCGAGCGCATGGTCCACGTCGTCCTCTCGGACCTCTCGGCCGCCTTCGACCCGCTGTCGCCCGTCACCTTCCGCTTCGACCGGCTCGAGACGAACCCGCGCTTCGCGACCATCTCGCGGCCCTCGAACGCCGCGGTGCTCGCCAAGCTGCGGATCGACATGGAGGATCGCGGCGGCCGGCTCGAGCTGCTGATCCCCTATGCGACGCTGGAGCCGGTCCGCGAACTCCTGCTGCAGATGTTCATGGGCGAGAAGTTCGGGCGCGACAGCATCTGGGAGACGCACCTTGCCGGCGAACTCTGGATGACCGATGTCCAGCTTTCCGCCGAGCTGGACCAGATCACGCTGCCGCTCCAGGACGTCCTGAACTGGAAGATCGGCACGCGCATCATGCTCAACGCCACACCCGACGATTCGGTCGAGCTGAAGTGTGGCGACATCCCGATGTTCCAGGGTCGCATGGGACGCAAGGGCGGCAGCATCGCCGTCCGGATCGACCGCGAGACACCGAAACCCGAGGAGGTCCCGGGATGACGGGCGAAATGGTCGGCATCGTCCTCGACATCCTGATCATCGGCCTGCTCGGGGCGACGATCTACTCGGCCTACATCCTGAACAAGCGGCTCGACATGATCCGCAAGGGACGCGCCGAGCTTGAGGCGCTGGTCCGCGGATTCGCCGACGCGACGCAGCGCGCGGAGGCCGGCGTCACGACGATGAAGCGCCTCGCCAACGACACGGGCGAACAGCTGTTGAAGCAGATCGACCGTGCGCGGGCCCTGCGCGACGAGCTGCAGATCATGATCGAGACGGGCGACAGCCTCTGCTCCCGGCTCGAGAGCGCCGCGACGCGGGCTCCGCAGGCGGCGGCGCGGCCCGCCCAGGCGGCGCC
>CANGXM010000049.1 GCA_947457845.1 Rhodospirillales bacterium
CCCAATCCCTCGTTTGTCGGAAGGTTTCAGCATGATCCGGAACAAGGGCCTGAAGTGGACAGAATCGCCGCAATAGTCTATCGTAAATCTCGTCTCCGACTATCTCCAGTCGGAGATGAGTTGCGGGACAACCATGCTGATCGGATACGCGCGCGTTAGCACCGACACCCAAGACCACAGCCTCCAGATCGACGCTCTGACCCGAGCCGGGTGCGAGAAGATCTTCGAAGAGGTCGCTTCTGGCACCAAGGCCGACCGGCCGGTGCTCGCCGAAGCCCTCCAGTTCGCCAGAGCAGGCGATGTGCTGGTGGTCTACAGCCTGTCCCGATTGGCCCGCAGCATCCGGCATTTGCTGGACATCGCCGACGGCCTCCAGCGTCGGAACATCGGCCTGCGAGCCGTGAGCGAGACCATCGACACCAGTTCGGCCGGTGGCAAGTTCACGTTCAACGTGCTGGCGGCTCTCGCCGAGATGGAGGTCCAGCTTCTCCGGGAACGGACCCGCGCCGGATTGGCCGCCGCTCGTGCTCGTGGTCGCCGGGGCGGTCGTCCTCGCGCGCTCGATCCCGTGAAGATGCAGGTCGCGCGAACTCTCCTCGCCGCCGGTGACCTCACCGTCGCCGAAGTGGCCGACCAGATCGGCTGTGCCCCGTCCACGATCTACAGGTCCCTGCCGGGAGGCCGTCGAGGCATCCAGCACGCCGCCTCCTGATCGGCGTCGCCCATGGCGCTCAGTTACCGGAAGCGCGGCGACGTCTGGCATTGCCGGGGATCGGTCCGGGTCGGCCGACAGGTCGTCCGCGTGAAGGAGTTCTCGACCGGTTGCACCAAGAAGGCCGATGCCGAAGCGGTCGGCTCGGCCGAAGAAGCCCGCATCCGGGCCTCGGTCCTCGACGGTGGTCCCGCCGATCCGCCCCGTCGTCGCACGATCGGCCACTGCATCGCCGCCTACAGAGCCCGGCCCGGCGGTCTCCATCCCTTCGACCTCGCCCGGCTCGACGAACTGGTCGGGTCCATGGGCGATGTGCCGGTCGAGGATCTCCGCGCTGCATGGGGCGAATGGGTTCGAACGCGTGGTCGCGGCCTCATGCCCTCCACCGTCGCCCGCTGGCGATCGACGCTGTTGGCGGCCCTGAAGCATGGCGCCGACGAGTTCGAGATCACGATCCCGTCCATCCGTCCCGTCCGCAACGCCGAGGTCGAGCGGATCGCCTACCTGACTAAGGTGCAGGAGACGGCCCTGCTCGCCGCCTACAGCCCGTGGGCCGCGCCGGTGATGGTGATCCTGTGCGAGACCGGCATGCGGTCGAACGAGGCCCTGCGGCTCGACTGGCGGGCCGTGGACTGGGACCGCAACGTCCTGATGATCGAGCACACCGGTCGCCGCGACGGTCCCCGGACGAAGACCAAACGGTCCCGACGCGTCGGCATGCGTCCCATCGTTCGCGAGACGCTCCGGACACTGTGGGACCGGCGAGATCGTCCGCAGACCGGCCCGGTCTTCCTGAACAAGTACGGACGGCCCTACGCCGACACCGGCGAGGTCGGCGGCAACCCGCTCGCGTCCGCCCATCGGACGGCCTGTCGGAAGGTCGGGATCGAAGGCTTCCGCATCCACGACTGGCGACACCACTTCGCCGTCTGGTTCCTGAAGAACGGCGGAAACTTGCGTGCCCTGTGCCAGATCGCGGGCTGGTCCTCGATGCGGATGGTCAGCCGCTACGCCGTGTTCGAGCAGTCCGATCTCGACGACCTGATGGTCCGCACCTCACAGGCCGCGTGATCGGCCGCCAGATCGTGGGCAAGATCGTTCGCGACCGTGGGAGACCGTCGCCAGACCGTTGATCCAGCGTCGAAATCACGGTCGGCAAAACAATTTTGCCAAGGTTGGGGTCGAGGGTTCGAATCCCTTCGCCCGCTCCAAGAAAATCAAGGACTTGACGGAAGGGCCGGGTGCTTACCCGGCCCTTCGTCGTTTCCGGGGTGGGCGGTCAGCACGAGGCGGGGACCGTCGCTCCCGCCGGGGCCTCAGGAAGCGCCGCCCGCAACCTCCAGCATCACCTCGTTGCGCCGCAGGAACGGCAGGGTCCAGGGCGGATTGTAGAAGGCGTAGAGCGGCGCCGACGCGGGAACGAGGCCGCGAGCGCGCAGAGCGGCGGACAGTTCGTCCGTCCGCGCCGCCAGCGCCTCGGGCGTGTTCAGCCCGGAGAACCGGATGGCCGCATAGCGCTTGCCCGGCATCTCCCGCAACCGGACCGCCGGGTCCGTCGGCCGGGGCAGCGTGTCGAGGGTGTACCGCGCGGGCATCACGAAGCGGACGGTCCAGGTGATGCCGTCGCCCTGCTGGAGCACGGGTGCGGTCATCGCGATCGTCTCGCTCTCCGCGGTCCCCTGCTGGAGGACGGGTGCCGTCATCGCGATCTTTTCGCCACCCGCGGTCGCCGGTCCGGCGGTTCCTGCCGCCCGCCGCGGCACGTTGGCCCCGAAGATGTACCCGGCGATCGACCGGAAGCCCGCGTTGATCGCGGCCTCCCGCTCGCCGGACACGTCGACCTCCGCCACGATCATGGGGGCATAGCGCCGGATCTCGATCGCGCCGTCGACGCTCTCGACGTCGTAGGCGGGCTGCTCGACGGTGCTGCTCACGACAGGCCCCCACAGTGCGGCGCCGGCGACGACGAGGGCCAAGGCACCCAGGATCAGCATCATGCTCTTGCGCTTCATGGAACCCTCCGGCCACGATACGCGGCGCGCGGACAACCGGATCGGTTCAGCGATGCGTCGTCCGCTTCGGTGCCGTCGGGGCGGACGAGGTGTGGCGCCGTCCGGTCAGTCCAGCCCGCGCAGGACCGCCAGCAGGTCGTCGATCGGCATCGTCGCGACGGTGGAGAAGGTGTCGGACACGGCGTAGGGCAGGATGATGCTGTCGGCGTGCCGGATCGCCCCGCAGGTGTAGACCACGTTCGGAACGTAGCCCTCGCGCTCCTCCGGCGCGGGCCGCACCAGCGGCTCCCGCGACCGGCCCAGCACCTTGGTCAGGTCGGTCTTGTCGAGCAGCACCGCACCGATGGCATAGCGCCGCACCGGCCCGACGCCATGGGTGAACAGGAGCCAGCCCTCGTCCAGCTCGATCGGCGAGCCGCAGGTGCCGATCTGCACGAACTCCCACGGGAACATCGGCTTCAGGATCACCCGCCCGCCGGCCCAGTGATGAAGGTCGTCCGACAGGATGAGGTGCAGGTTCTCGTTGTCCTGCCGTCCGATCATCGCATAGCGCCCGTCCAGCCGCCGCGGGAACAGGCCCATCCCCTTGTTCCGCGTGGCCGCCCCCGTCATGGGCGACAGGCGGAAGCGCAGGAAGTCCGACGTCTCGATCATCTCGGACCGGATCCCGGTCCCGTTGTAGGCCGTGTAGGTGGCCCGGTAGACCGTCCGCCCGTCCTCGTCGAAGGCGACGAAGCGGGCGTCCTCGATGCCGTTGGACTGGGTGGGGGTCAGCGGGAAGATGACCCGTTCGCTGAGGTCGGTCGACGGGTCGAACACCACCTCGACGACCTCGCCGCCGGCCACGACGCTCCGGTGCGTGACGGCCGGCAGCGACGCCAGCCGGCTCGCTGGCTCGACCACGACCGTCCCGGCCGCGTCGATCACGCAGGACCGGAAGGTCAGCGACGAGATGTGCCCCTCGCCCACCGCCCGCAGGCTCAGCACGAACCGCCGTCCGCCCGCCGGAACGCCGGACTGGTCGGGATGGGCGACGATGCTGGGGTTGAACAGCGCCGAACTCTCGAAGGCATACTCGTGCATGAAATAGGCGCCGACCAGCCGCTTCTGGTCGCGGGTGAAGACGGGGTGGTCGTGCAGCACCACGTCCATGTCGTCCGCACGCGCCTCGAACGTCGCGACGAGGTCGCGGTGCCGCCCGGCGAAGTTCTCCAGCACGTCGGCCATCAGCAGGTCGAGCGTTCGGGAGTCCAGCGCCAGGGCGCGGTCGACGATGTGATTGGCGCGGGTCCTGTCGGTCGGGTTGAGGTCGCGCGGCTCGGTCGCCGGGCGGAACGGACGGACGACGACGCGCGTGGGATCGGGCCGGAGGTGGAGGGCCTGGCGATTGATGAACAGGGAGGAGGACAAGGGGGCTTCGCTCTCGTGACGGGGCGGGCTCACGCCGGGACCGCGAGCGGGCGGAAGGCCCGCCCGCGGTCGGCGGCGGCGGCCCGGGCGAAACGGCGGACGTCCGCCGTGGCGCCGAGGTAGGACACCAGGGATTCGCCGCCCCGGTTCTCGTTCGGCCGGTCGCGGTGCAGGCCGTCGCGGCAGGCACCGGTCCCGAGGTCGGCCAGTTCGGCCGACAGGTCGTTGGCGCCATGGAACCAGGCGTAGGCCGCCGTCGCGGCCGCGATCCAGCGCGGGTCGCGGTCGACCGCGAAGGCGGCGAGGTTCGCCGCCACGGTCGCGGTGGCGTCCAGCGGCTGCTGGTCGAAGGCGCGGGGCGGGCGGCCGACGTCGAGGAATCCCTCGGACCCCGCCGGACGGAACTGGCCGGCCGGTCCCGTCTGGGCGTCGTTCAGCCAGGCGAGCGATCCCAGCCCCCGGGCGACCATCGTGGCGGATCCGGTCGCGACGCCGCTGACGATCAACGCCTGCGGGAGGCGGGCGTTGTCGTAGGACAGCCCCGCCTCGAACCAGACCCGGTCGGCGGTCGACCCAGCGCTCAGGCGGCACGACAGGGCGTCGGCCAGCCGGTCCCGCGCCCGCCATGACGCGTCGTCGCCCGGAACGGCGGCACAATGGCCGTCGAGGCCCAGCAGCACGAACGCCTGCGCCCGCGGCGACCCGAACGCGAGGGCCGCCGGCAGCGCCAGCGCGAACAGTTCGGCCGCCCAGCGCCGGCGCGAGGGGCTCCGGTCGTCCCGGGCGCAGGTGCCCAGGGCCCAGAGCGCCCGCCCGTGGCTGTCCTCGGACCCGGCGTCGTCCAGCCAGCGCCGGTCGAAGCCCATGAAGTTGCGGAACCGGCCGACGTCCGGGTTCCAGGCATGCTGCAGGAACGCGGCGAAACGGGCCGTCAGCGTCTCCGGAAGCGGGACCTCGCCGCCCGTCCCCAGGGCGCACGACAGCAGAAGGGCGCGCGCGTTGTCGTCGACGCAGTAGCCGTGCGACCGGTCAGGCAGGTCGTGGACGGCGTGCTGGAACAGTCCGGTGTCGTCGCACATGACCAGCAGGTGGTCCGTCCGCAGGTCGGGCGGTGCGCCCTCGCCGCCGAGCATCCGCGCCGTCGCGGTTCCGGCGGTCCTGGCGATGCGGTGATCGCGGCGGGCGACGGCGAAGACGTTCATGTGCGCCTCGGCCACCCGCGCCCACACCATCGACCGGCCGTCCGCATGGGCCCGCCGGCGCATCGCGTCGCGACGGGGCGTGTCGCGCAGCAGGTCGGCGATCTCGCGGCCGATGGCGACGGCGTCCCCGAAGGGCACCAGGACGCCCCGGCCGTCGGCGAGGAGTTCGCGCGCGTGCCAGTACGGCGTCGACACGACGGCCTTCCCCAGCCCGAAGCTGTAGGCGAGCGTGCCGGACGTCATCTGCGCCTCGCTCAGATAGGGCGTCGCATAGACGTCGCACATGCCGATGAAGGACAGGAGCGTCGGGAGGTCGACGAAACGGTCGAGGAACACGACGTTGTCCTGCACCCCCCGGTCGCGGGTCCGGGCCTGGAGGCGCTCGCGATAGGCCTCGCCCTCGTGGCGCACGAGGTTGGGGTGCGTGGCGCCGAGGACGACGTAGACCGTGTCCGGCGCCGCGGCGAGGATCGACGGCATCGCGTCGATCATCACCTCGATGCCCTTGTTGGGCGACAGCAGCCCGAACGTCAGCACCACCGGCCGCCCGGCGAAGCCCAGCGTCGCCTTGTCCGCGTCGGGTTCGGCGAAGGCGCGGTCCGGGATTCCGTGCGCGATCACGTCGATCTTCGACGCCGGCACGCCGTACACGTCGAGCAGGAGGTCGCGCGCCATCCGCGCCATCACCACCACCCGGGTCGAGGCATCGACGACGGCCTGCAGCACCGCCTTGTGCGCCGGGGGCGGATCGGCCAGCACCGTGTGCAGGGTGGTGACGACGGGCATCCTCAATCGCGACAGGAAGGCGAGGACGTGCCCGCCCGCCTCGCCACCGAAGATGCCGAACTCGTGCTGGAGGCACACGAGGTCGGTCCCGTCGGCGTTCAGGGCCTCGGCCGCGCGGACATAGTCGGCGACGATGTCGTCGCGGATACGGTGGGCGACGACGGGCGGATAATCGTAGGTCTGGCCGTGGTCGTTCATCGCGACGACGGCGGTCCGCACGTCGCGGTTTCCCGCGGCGACTGCCGCCTGGAGGTCGGTGGTGAAGGTGGCGATGCCGCAGCGACGCGGCAGGGCGTTGCCGACGAAGGCGATCCGGCGCGGCGCGCTGATCATCCCGTCACCAGGAGGCGGATGCCCGGGTTCGACGCCGCGGGGACGACGGCCGTCAGCAGGTCGGCGTTGGACTCCGTGGCCGCGTAGGCGATCAGCGCCGTCACCGCCTCGGGCCCGGTCGCGAGGCGGGCGACCTCCGTCTCGACGAAGGCCGCCTCGCCGGGGCCGAGGCTGACCGGCCCGATCCGCAAACGCCCCTCCAGCAGGAGGACCCATGTCTCCGGCATGGCCTCGAGGTCCCAGTACGCGTTCGGCGGGAGCGTCATCCGCTCGAAGACGAAGTACGGTCCGGCGGCCAGCAGAAGGCGGTTCGCCGAAAGCGGCCGGGCGGCCGGGAACGGATCGGCCGGCCCGCACCGGGCGACGGCCATCGCCTCGTCGAGGTGCAGGCGGCGGGACCGCGCCCCGTCGGACAGGCGATAGGTGGCGTCGCTTCGCTGCTGGATCTCGGCGATCACCAGTCCGGCGCCGATGCAGTGGATGGTGCCGGCCGGAACCATGACGACGTCGCCGGCGCGGACCGGACGCCAGTCCACGAGGTCGTCCAGGGTGCCGTCCTCGGCCGCCGCGCGCACCTGCTCGACTGTGGACGTCCGCCGCAGCCCGACGCCCACCCGCGCCTCCGGCGTCGCCGACAGCACGTACCACGCCTCCGTCTTGCCGCGCGCGAGGCCGGCCGCGCGCGCGGCGTCGTCGTCGGGGTGGACCTGGATCGACAGCGC
The DNA here is from genome assembly GCA_947457845.1 of Rhodospirillales bacterium. Lineage (GTDB taxonomy): Bacteria > Pseudomonadota > Alphaproteobacteria > Azospirillales > Azospirillaceae > CANGXM01. The sequence continues at coordinate 7,178 of CANGXM010000049.1, forward strand.
CTCCCCGGTGAACAGCAGCTTCAGGAGGAGATCGGGCTCGGGCGCCTCCGGGCTCATGCGGTGGTACTGCATCTCCCCCACCGTCGCGCCCACTTCCTGGACGCGGACCCAGGGGCGGAGGTCGGTGGTGCCCCAGGGCTTGCGCACGGACTTCCGGTTCGCCTGTTCGATCGTCATGCGGTTTCCTTCGAAAGGGGGTGGCCGACGCCCGGCCGCGGGACGGCGCGTTCGCGCACGACCGCCGCACCGCCCCCGCGCCACGGGCCGGGCGGGTCGCGATCCGGGACGGTCAGGCCAGGACGCGGAGGTTCTCAAGGGCCTGCTTCGCGCTCGACCTGTGGATCACGCGGTCGTAGGTCACCTTCTGCCCGCGCGTCAGGCTGCGGAAGCCCGCCCGTTCGACTGCGAGGTCCGTCACGAAGGTGCCCGCCGAGCCGTCGTCGGGCTCGATGAAGCCGAGGCCCTTCCTGATGTCGAACCACATCACAGTTCCGTTGGTCATACGGGCGCCTCCGAAATGAACGTCCATGCGAAATCTTGATCGACGCGAAAGAATTCGCACCCGTGCGCCGCCACGAACCCGCGGGCCCGATGACGTCATGTCATTTTATTTTTGGAATACGAGCCTATAACTGGCCGTCGCTCGGCGACATTACAAGTTCTCTTTTGCGCCGGCCGCGTTCGAAGGTGCCGCCCCTGCGCGCGCCGGCCCCCTCACGCCTCCGCGTGGCGCGCCCACATGAACGCCTGTTCGCCGGCCACGAACGTCTGCTTGATCCACAGCGGCACCGCGCCGTCGTGGGGCGCGCGGATCGGGCGGTCGCCGTCCCAGCCCACGATCTCGCCCGCCGCGACGGGCTCGAACGTCTCCGGGCGGAACAGGAGGCGCACGTCGGTCGTCCGCGCGATCTCCGGCGCCCCGACCACGATGCGCCGGTCGGGGCCCGGGTCCTCCCACACGATCAGGCCGTCGGCCGTCCGCGCGTCGACCATGCCGGCGTGGCGCAGCAGGCGCCCGATGGTGGACAGCGCGACGTCGGCGCCCGTGCGCGCGAAGAACAGGCCGCACTCGACCGTGGCCCCCACGCCCGGCGCCGCCTCGTCGCCGAGGCGGCCGTAGCGCGCGATGGTGGGGGAATGGACGCTGCCCTGGTCGAACAGCAGCAGCGTGCGCGGCGCGCCCAGCGCCTCGGCCAGCGCGCGCGCCTTGGTGCGCCCGGGCCGGAGGGGCCAGAAGGGCGTCGCCTCGTACGGGGTCGAGTGGACGTCGAGCAGCAGGTCGGCCGACCCGATCAGGGCCCGCACCTGCCGCGCACGGTCGAGTTCGACGTTGCGGTCCGGCCCGTCGAGGATGGCGTCCGACCAGACGCGGTTGAAGTCCTGCTCCACGAACCGGCGGCCGTAGGGGTCGACCCCGTTCGAGGCGCCATAGGCGGCGAGGTTGCACAAGATCAGCGTCAGCCGGCCGACCAGCGGCCGGACCTCGCGCTCCAGAAGGGTCGTCACCGCCTCCCGCCCCGCCGGCTCGTTCCCGTGCGCGAGCGCGGTGACCACGACGTGCGGGCCTGCCCGACCGCTGTCGAAGGCGAAGGCGTACGGCACCCCGCCGTTGCCGGCGGCGAAGGGCGCCAGGTCGCGGAACGGGATCTGCGGGTCGGTGCGCGCGGCGTCCAGCCGGGCCATCGCCGCGGCGGCGGCCTCGCGGGTGCGGTCGGGCGGGACGGTCGCGTCGGTCATGATCGGCCCCGGGGTCCGGTGGGTCAGTTGGCGGTGGCGCCCTGCGCCATGCCCTTCACGAGGAAGGGCTCCAGCAGGAGGAAGAGGACCATCACCGGGAAGACCGAGACGATGGCCGCGGCCGTGAGGCTGGCCCAGTCGACGAGATACTCCCCCATGAAGGACTGGAGGCCGACGGTGACGAGCCAGTTCTCCGGCCGGCTCATCAGCGTGCGGGCGAACAGCAGGTCGGCCCAGGTGACGATGGCGACATAGGCGGCCCCGGCGGCGAGGCCCGGCCGCGCGATGGGAAGTGCGATGCGCCACGCGGCCTCCAACTCGCCGCAGCCGTCGATCATCGCCGCCTGCTCGAGCTCCCGCGGGATGGCGTCGAAGAAGCCCTTCAGCATCCAGGTGGTGAAGGGCACGGCCGAGGCGGCGTTCGCCAGCACGAGGCCCAGCTTCGTCTCGATCAGCCCGGCGAAGCTGAACAGGATGAAGAACGGGATCACGATCAGCGCCGGCGGCAGCATCTTGGAGACGAGCAGCGCGAACCCGGCCGCCTGCTGGCCCAGCGTGCGGTAGCGCGACAGGCTGTAGCCCGCCATCGCCGACACCGCGAGCGTCAGCGCGATGGTGGCGAGCGTGACCGTGGCGCTGTTGAGGATCCAGGTCAGCATCGGCTTGCGCGCGAAGAGCGCGCGGTAGGCGTCCAGGCTGACCAGCGACGGGTCGGGCAGCAGCGGCGGGTTCCGCGAGAGCAGCGCCGACGTCGGCATGACCGAGGTCAGGAAGATCCAGTAGAGCGGGAACAGCAGGACCGCCGCGATGGCGAGGGCGGCGAGGAGGATGGCGATGCGTTCGAGCGGCGTGGCCTTCATCGCGTCAGCTCCCCGGCGGTCGCGACCAGCGGATGGACAGGAAGGAGAGGATCGCGCAGGCGGCCAGCAGCAGCATGCCCACGGCCGAGGCGTAGCCGAAGCGGAAGAACTGGAACGCCTCCTCGTAGACCAGCAGAGAGAGCGTCTGCGTCGCGCGGGCCGGCCCGCCGCCGGTGGTGGCGTAGATGATGTCGAACTCCTTCACCGCCCACAACGTCTGCAGCACGATCGCGAGCGCCGCCGCCCCGCGGATGGTGGGCCAGGTGACGAAGCGGAACCGCTGCCACGCGGTCGCCCCGTCCACCTTGGCCGCCTCGTGCAGTTCGGGCGGCACCGCCTGGAGGGCGGCGAGCAGCGTGAGCACGAAGAAGGGAAAGCACTTCCAGATCGTCGGCAGGATCACCGCCGGCAGCGCGGTGACACCGTTCACGAACCACGCGACGTCCGTCGTGATCAGCCCGAGGTTGCGCAGCTGCGCGTTCACCACGCCGTAGGAGGCGTCGAACATCCACAGGAAGGCGATCGCGACCACCACGCCCGGCACCGCCCAGGGCACCAGCATGAGGCTGCGCACCCAGCGCCGGCCCGGGAATTCCCGGTCGAGCAGGAGAGCGAGGCCGAGGCCCAGCAGGAAGGCGGGCGCGATCGTCCCGACCGCGTAGCCCGCGGTGACGAGGGCGGCGTGCCAGACCTCGGGATCGGTCACCGCGCGCAGGTAGTTGTCGGGCCCCAGCGGCAGGCGCGACAACCGCGCGATGTTCGGCGACCGGCCCTGCCGCAGGCTCGTCTCGACCACGACCCAGAGCGGATAGAGCACCCACGCCGCCACGAGCAGGAACGCCGGGGCGAGCAGGCCGTAGGCGATCAGGGCGCGGCGGCGGGCGGCGGTCATGATGCGGCCCGCCCCCCGCCCTTCGACGGGCTCAGGACGAGGGGCGCCCCCTGTGGCGCCGTGGCCGGGCGCCTCATGGCGAGCCTGTCGAACCATGAGGCCCACACCCCCCTCACCGGAGCGGCACCGCCCTCTGGAGGTCGGCGTCGAGCGCGGCGAGGATCGCCGCCGTCGGCTCCCCGGTGGAGATCATCTTCATCACCGCACGGCCGAAGATCACCGCGAACTCGTTGTAGTTCTCCTTCACCGCGGGGATCGAGCCGAAGGTGCTCACGGCCGTTGCCGCCGCCTCCTGGATCAGCTTCAGGTGCGGCAGGCGGCGGATCGTCTCCTCCGTCACCGAGCCGACGCGCGGCGCCGGCGAGGCCGAGAGGATGCCGTACTGCTCCTGCCACTTGGGCGAGGCGACCAGTTCCATGAACTTCCACACGTGCTCCTGCTTCTCGCGCGGGAGCGTGGCCGCCATGTGCAGCCCGTTCGACGAGCCGCCGGTGACCGTCGGGAAGGGCACGCGCGCGACCTTCAGGTGCGGGCGCACGGCCTCGGGCGCGCGGGCGGCGGCCGCCCAGACCCAGGGCCCGTCGCGCAGGAAGGCGGCCTTGCCGTCGACGAAGAGCTGGCGGCCCACGGTGGAGTTGGTACCCGGAGGGGCGAAGCGCATCGACCGGCGGTACGCCTCCACCGCCGCGACCACGGCCGGGTTGCGGAAGTCCCACCGGCCGTCGCGGGTCCAGTCGAGGCCGAGGCCGTGGACCCAGGTGCCCACCTCGCCCACGAGGTTCGGATGCTCGATCGAGGTGGCGACGAGGCCGAAGATTCCGGCGTTCCGGTCGGTCGTCTTCTCGATCGCCGCCAGCCACTCGTCCGGCGTGGTCGGCACCTTGACGCCGGCCGCCTCCAGCATCTTCTCGTTGTAGAACAGAAGGCTGCCGTAGCCCATCAGCAGCAGGCCCTGCGTCTTGCCCTCCCACACCATGTCGGACTGGAGCGGCGTCCAGCTCTTCGCGATGTCGGTGCGGGCGAGCCGGTCGTCGATCGGCAGGAGCCAGCCCTGCGAGGCGAAGGCGGCGAAGTTGCGGGCGGGCAGGTGGACGACGTCGGGCGGGTTGTTGCCCGCGAACCGCACCGTCATCTGCTGGATGTAGCTGGTGAAGGGGATGGAATAGAGGTTCACCTTCACCGTCGGGTTCTGCTGCTCGAATTCGGCGATCACCGCCTTCCAGAAGTCGGCGACGCCGGGCTCCTCGGCCTGCCAGCTCGGGAAGTCGAGCGTGACGCTGCGCGTCTGCGCCTGCGCCGTTCCGATGCCGGCGGCGAGCGCCGCGGCGATGGCGAGCATCCTCATGGGTCGTTCCTCCCGTTTTCTTGGTTCGTGTCCCGCCGGTGCGGGAGGGGGAGTGTAGACCCCGCCGTCCGGGGCCGCGAGCGTCGATCGACGTCGAAACCGAAGACGCGGCGTCCCGGGCGGGATCAGGACGGGTCGGGCTTGCGCCGGGAGGCCGGCCGCGCGCCGCCCGCCTCGCCCCGCCGTTCGGCCGAACGGGGACCGCCGCCGCGCATGTAGTGCTTCTCCGGCCGGTAGGGGCGGCGGCCGATGAAGACGGTTAGCGCCCGCGAGAGGACCTCGGCGAGGCGGGCGAGCGGCGCGGGGCGGATCGTCATGGTCGGCTCTCTGGTCATCAGCCGTCGCGGGGCCGGGCCGCCGCGTCCTCGAGGATCGCGGCGACGGCGTCGGGCATGCTGATCATGGCGTCGTGGAGCGTGGGCAGCCCCGTCACCCGCCAGGACGGATCGTCCTTCAGCGCGTCGTGGAACTGCCAGAAGGGCGAGGGGCGGTAATGTTCGGCGACGACGTAGGTGCGGTTGGCGATCGCGTCGCCGGCCCCGGTGAGCGCGAGGGGCTGGCGCATGGCCTCCAGCGGGTGCGGCCCCGCCATCTCCATCACCCAGGCGCGGTCGACGGGATCCTCCACCCAACGCTCGAAGTGCTGCGGCGGCACCGTCCAGCCGTCGCCGTGCAGGCGCGCGGCCTCCAGGATCTCGGCCGTGCGCCAGGGCGGGGAGAGGTCGAACACCGACTGGCCGTCGCGGGCGAGGAAGGCGTCGAGGAAGACAAGGCCGCGGACCCGGTCGGCCACCCGGTCGGCGACCGCGGTCGTGACGATGCCGCCGAAGCTGTGCCCGCACAGCACGACGTCGTCGAGGCGTTCGACCAGGATCGTGTTCACGAAATCCATCACGTGCGTCTCGAACGTGATGTCGCGCGACAGCAGGTGGCGGCGGTCGCCCATCCCGGTCATCGAGGGCGCGTGGACGACGTGGCCGCGCCTGCGCAAGCGCCCGGCGACGCGCGTCCAGCACCAGCCGCCGTGCCAGGCGCCGTGGATCAGGACGAAGTTCGCCATCCCCGCTCCTCCCTCAGGACACCGTCGGAGGCGGCGTCGCCCCCACGTTTCCGACCCCCAGCGCCGCCTCCCGCCCGCCGTACCGGGCGACGAGCGCCGCCTGGTCGGCCTTGGCCCGCGCGTCGACCGCGTCCGGATCGCAGATGGCATCCAGCGCCGCGCGCATCTCCCGCATCGTCTCCGTCAGCTCCGGACGGTCCGCGAGGTTGCGCGTCTCCTCCGGATCCGTCGCCAGGTCGAACAGTTCCGGCGGATGTCCGACGTAATGGTGGTACTTCCACCGCCCCTTCCGGACCATGTACGCCCCCGATGGCGCACCGACGGCGTGATATTCCGAGAACACCGCGCGCGCCCCGTCGAACGGGCCCGAGAGCAGCGAGCGACCGGGCTTGTCCGGGTCCGTCGGAAGCCCCACGCCCTCGAGCACGGTCGGGTGCAGGTCGACCAGCGAGACCGGCGCGGTGACCGTCTCCGCCGGGATCCCCGGCCCGGCGACGATCAGCGGCACCTCGACCGACTCGCGGTAGAGGGTCGACTTCCCCCACAGGCCGCGGGCGCCGAGGTTGTCGCCGTGGTCGCTGGCGTAGATCAGCCGCGTGTCCGCCGCGAGGCCGGTGCGCTCCAGCGTTTCGACGATCAGGCCGAGGTGGTGGTCGACGTAAGAGCACAGCGCCCAGTACATCGCGACCGCGAGCCGCCGCTCGTCCTCGTCGCGGAAGCCAGCGTCGTGGGGCCAGAAGGCGTCCATCGCCTCCACCCACGGGTGGCGCGCGTGCCCGTCGGCCGGCCGCAGCTTGAACGGCGGCACCCGGTCGACGGGGTACATCGCCGCGAACTCGGGCGGGGCGACCAGCGGGAAGTGCGGCGCCACGAAGCCGACGAACAGCACGAACGGCCCGTCGCCGCGCGTCGCGGCGTCCTCCAGCCAGTCCGTCGCCAGCCGCGCCGTCGTCCGGTCGAAGGCGGTGTAGCTGCTCTCCCCCGGGCCGACGCGCTCGCCGATCATGCGGGGCTTCGACCGGTGGTCGATGTCGGGCAGCGGGTCGCGGACGGACGCCCAGATCATCCCGGTCCCGCCGGCGAGGTGCATCGGCACGTGCTGGCGGTCGAAGCCGGTCGGCAGGTCGGCGTCGCGGTAGTGCAGCTTGCCGATCGATTCGACCCGGATCCCCGCCGCCTGGAGCCGATGGCCCCAGCCAGGGATCCGCCCGTCGTAGGCGAGCGCGTTGTCCCAGTGGCCGATGCGGTGGACCCACTGGCCGGTCGCGATCGACGCCCGCGCCGGAACGCAGATCGGCGAGGGGGTGTGCGCGGCCGTGAAGCGCCGGCCGCGGGCGGCCAGCCGGTCGATGTTGGGCGTGCGCACGACCGGATGCCCGGCCACGCCCAGGTGCCGGCCCGAATGCTCGTCCGACATGACGACGACGAGGTTTCCCGGCCGCGTCACGGGCGCTTGCCCGCGAACCGGCCGATCATGCGGTCGAGCATCCGGCTGAACAGCTCGCGCTCCTCCGGCGTGAAGTCCTGGAGGAGGCGCTCCTGCCGCTGGAAGGCGATGGGAAGGCCCGCCTCGTAGCGCCGCTCGCCCTCGGGGCTGAGGCTGCACCACGTGACCCGGCCGTCGCGCACGTCAGGGCGCAGGTGCACGAGACCCGCCTGCATCAGCGTGTCGATGGTACGGCTGGTCTGGCCGCGGTCCATCGCGCAATGGTCGGCGATCTGGCTGACGCCGGACTCGCCGAACAGGCCCAGCGTCGACAAGACGCGCCATTGCGGCAGGGTCAGCCCGATCCGGTCGAGATAGAGGCGCCCGGCCTCGCGCGCGAGATGCCGGCTCAGCACCGCGACGCGGTAGCTGAGGGCGCGGGTGAGGTCGGGGCGGGCGGGCGGCGGGGTCGCCGACGGCGGCGCCACCTCGTCCGGGACACGCTTCGGCCTGCTGGGCATGACCGAGGCATACGCCCGGTCCCGTGACTTGTCAACGAACCGCCCTCCTTCCCCGTGCCTGGCGCCGACGTGGACGGGTGCGGCTGATTGACATGTCAATCATCTGCGCCTTACGCTTCCCCTCACGAAGGTGGGGCGACGCGGAGGCGACGGCGGACCGGGCCGGACGGGACCGCCGCGGCCGTCCGCCCGACACGGACGCACCCGCCCGCACAACGGACAAGGGGGACCCCCGCGATGACCCGCAGACTGCGCCTTCCCGCCGCCGCCCTCGCCGCCGGTCTCGCCCTCCTGAGCGTCGCGGCGGACACGATGGCCCAGGCCCCGGCCCCGGCGACCCTCGTGCTGCCCATCCTCTCGACCCGCCAGCTTCCGGCCTACATCGCGGAGGAGCTGGGCCTGTGGAAGGCCGAGGGGGTGGACGCCAAGGTGTCGGTCGTCCGCGGCGTCGCGGCGACGAACGCGGTCATCGCCGGCAACGCCGATTTCGCCTTCACCGGCGCGCTCGCCATGCAGCGGGCGGTGGCCGGCGGACAGGCGCTGATCGCCATCGCGCAGATGCAGAACGGGCTGTCGCACCAGATCGTGCTGCGCGCCGACGTGGCGGAGCGGCTGGCCGCCGCACGGGGCGGCGACCCGCTCGCCCGGGGCCGGGCGCTGGCCGGGCTGACGCTGGCGGTGGACAGCCTCGACGGCCAGCCGCACGGCTATCTGAAGTACGCGCTCGCCCGCGCCGGCCTCGACCCCGACAAGGGGGTGACCGTCACCCCGGTCCAGCCGCCCTCGATGCTGGGGGCGATGCAGTCGCGGGCGGTCGACGGGATCGTCTTCTCCAAGCCCTGGACCGATCAGGCGGTGCAGCGGCTGAACGCGGCGATGTGGCTGAACAGCGAGACCGACGCGCCGGAGATCCAGCCCTTCGCCGCCGGCGTCATCGTCGTGAAGCCCGAGACCTGCACCCGCCGCCCGGCCTTCTGCAAGGGGATGGTCGCCGGCCTCGCCAAGGCGGTCGACGTCATCCGCAACGACCGGGCCGCCGCCCGGGCCGTCCTGATCAAGCGCTTCGACCGCATGGAGCCGGCGGCGATCGAGGAGGCGCTCGACGACGCCCTCTATTCCACCGGGCGGACGCTGGCGGTCTCGGCGGAGGGGATGCTGAACGCGCAGCGGTTCCTGGTCACCTCCGGCCTCCTCCCGGCGTCGGGGACGGTGGAGGTGACGCGGCTGTTCTCGAACGACTATCAGCCGTGACCGGACCGGCCGGGCGCGCGTTCGACAGGCTGCTGGTCGCAGCGCTGCTGCTCGCCGGCTGGCAGGGGGCGAGCGCCGCCTGGGGCGAATACTGGGCGAGCGGGCCGCTCCCCGCGGCGGCCGCCTTCTGGCGGCTGGTCGCATCGGGAAGCCTGCCGACGAACGCCCTCTACACGCTGGAGGCCACGGCGTGGGGCTTCGCGATCGGCCTTCCGCCGGGGATCCTGCTGCCCTTCCTGCTGCGCCGCCATCCGCGGATCCGCGCCGTGCTCGACCCCTTCATGGTCGCGGCCTACGGCGTGCCGAAGCTGGCGCTGGCGCCGCTGTTCATCGTCTGGTTCGGGATCGGCATCGGGTCCAAGGTGGCGCTCGTCGCCAGCGTCACCTTCTTCATCGTCTACTTCAACGCGATGGCTGGCGTGGCCGCCGTCGACCGCCGGCTGATCGCGACCGTTCGCGTGATGGGGGCCGGCGAGTGGCGGGTGCTGACCGATGTCGTCTGGCCCGCCTCGGTCCCCTTCGTGTTCGCCGGCATCCGCACCGCCACGCCCTACGCCGTGGGCGGCACCGTGGTGACGGAGCTGATCTCGTCCAACCGCGGGCTGGGGCACCTGATCCAGCTCTCGGCCAACCGCTTCCAGACCAACGAGGTCTTCGCCGCGCTGTTCGGGGTCCTGATCCTGGTGATCGGCTGCAACCTCGCGGTCCAGGCCGTCGAACGCCGGCTGCTCCGCTGGCGCCCGCCCGTGTTCGCCGCCTCCGGCGCGGCCGGATGATCCCATGACCGCACCCCACCACGCCCCCATGGCCCTCCTCGAGGTCCGCGACCTCGGCAAGCGCTTCGACGCGGCCGGCGGGGGCGACGCGCCCTGGGTCATCCGGGGGATGGGCTTCGCCGTCGCCGACGGGGAGTTCCTGACGGTCGTGGGACCGTCCGGCTCGGGCAAGACGACGCTGCTGAACATGATCGCCCAGACCGACCACCCGACGGAGGGCGAGGTGTTCCTGCGGGGCGAGCGGATCCTGCACGCGGGCGCCCCACGGCTGAACCCCGGCTGGAACCGGCAGATCGGCTACGTGACGCAGGAGGACAACCTCCTGCCCTGGCGGTCGGCGCTGGACAACGTGCTCTACGCCCTGCGCCTCGTCGGCGCCGACGACGCCGCCGGCCGCGAGCGGGCGCGCGACCTCATGGCCGCGGTCGGCCTCGCCGGGTTCGAGGACTACTATCCGCACCAGCTCTCCGGCGGGATGCGCAAGCGCGCGTCCCTCGCCCGCACCCTCGTCTACGACCCGCCCGTGATCTTGATGGACGAGCCGTTCGGCGCGCTGGACGCGGAGACGAAGGCGATCCTCCAGCACGACCTGATGACGGTGTGGGCGTCGAAGCGGAAGACCATCGTCTTCGTCACCCACGACATCACGGAGGCGATCGCGCTCGGCGACCGCACGCTCGTGGTCAGCCGGGCGCCGGCCCGGGTGACGCTCGACCAGGCGAACGACCTGCCGCGGCCCCGGCGGGCCGAGGACGTCATCGTCCACCCCGCGTTCCCGCCGCTCTACGAGCGCGTGCGGGCCGCCATCCGATGACGGGGCGGGGGCGCCTCGCGATCCTCCTCGGGCGCCTCGCGCTCGGCGGGGCGCTGATCGCGGCGTGGCAGGCGGCGGCCGACGCGCTGGGCCCCTTCTTCTTCGCCGCACCGGGCGACGTGGCGCTGCGGCTGGTGGAGATCGCGGGCGACGGCACGCTCCTGCGGCACACGCTCGCGACGCTGCGGCTGTCGCTCACCGGCTTCGTCCCGGCCGCGCTGCTGGGCGTGCTGATCCCGATCGGCCTCGCCTTCACGCCGCGCGCCAGGGCGGCACTCGATCCCTACGTGCGCGCGGCGATGGGCGTACCGCCCTTCGCGCTGGCCCCGCTCCTCGTGCTGTGGCTCGGCATCGGGCAGGCGCCGAAGGTGGCGATCGTGTTCACGGTCGTCTTCTTCTTGATGTTCGTCGCGACCGACGCCGGCGTCCGGTCGATCGACCGCCGGCTCGTCGCCATGGCGCGCGTGCTGGGGGCGGCCCCGGTCCAGCTCGCCCGCGAGGTGCTGTTCCGCAGCACCCTCCCCTTCGTGCTGACCGGCATGAAGGTGGCGGTGCCCCGCGCCGTGGGCGCGGCGATCGTGGGCGAGATCCTCGTCTCCGAACGCGGGCTCGGCCACTACATCGAGCATTCGCGCGAGATGACCGACCAGCCGGGAATGTTCGCGGGCGTGGTGGCGGTGACCGTGCTGATCTTGCTGATCAGCGACGGGCTGCGGCGGGTTGAGGGGGCGGCGATGGCGTGGCGGCCGACGGGCGGCGAGCGCGGGGTCTGAGATCGGCCCTCACGCCGCCACGGGGACCGCGAGGCGATGGTGCGACCCGGCGGTGCCGGCCGCGAGGTCGCGGTCGTGGGTCACCATCAGGACGCCCAGCCCGCGCTCGGCGACGACCGAACGCAGAAGGTCGAAGACGTCCTTCTGCGTCACCGGGTCGAGGCGCGACGTCGCCTCGTCGGCGAAGAGGAAGACCGGGTCGACCAGCAGCGCCCGGGCCAGCGCCACGCGCTGGAGTTCCCCGCCCGAGACCTGGTCCGGCCGGCGGTCGAGCAGGTCGGTCGGAACGCGGAACGCGGCCAGCAGCCGGTCCGCCTCGCTCCAACGGGCCCGGTGCCGGCGGATCACGTCGTCGATCGCGCGGCGGAGCGCGATCCCCGGTGCGAAGGAGGCGACCGGGTCCTGGTAGATCTTCTGGAACCGGTGCGGCGCCGCCCCCCGCGACCGGTCGACGCGCCCGGCGTCTGCGGGCATCAGGCCCAGCAGCAGGTTGCCGAGCGTCGTCTTCCCGCAGCCCGACGGGCCGCTGACCGCGACGATCTCGCCGGGCCGGACCGCCACGTCGACGTCCGCGAACAGCGTCGCGCCGCCGAGGCGCTTGGACAGGCCCGTCCCCGCCACCACCGGCTCGCCCGCGGTCCGCGGCGGGACCGGCGTCCAGTGCCGCGGGTCGGCGGCGACGAGGCGTCGGGTGTAGTCCGAGCGCGGATCGTCGAGGACCGCCACGGTCGGCCCGCGTTCGACGATCCGCGCCTCCAGCATGACCGCGACCTCGCCGCCGAGCCGCCGCGCGAGGGCGAGGTCGTGGGTGATCACCACCACCGCCGTCCCCGCCGCCGCCCGCTCGCGCAGCAGGTCGGCCACGTCGTCGCGGCGGTCGGCGTCGAGGCCCTTGGTCGGCTCGTCGGCGATCAGGAGGGGTGCGCCGGCGGCGTCGGTCGTCGCGATCGCCACCCGCTGCGCCATCCCACCCGACAGCTGGAAGGGAAGGCGCCGCGCCGCCGCCGGGGAGAGG
>CANGXM010000050.1 GCA_947457845.1 Rhodospirillales bacterium
CGCTCCAGCAGGAGGACGCGCCGGCCCGCCCGCGCCAGCGCGATCGCCGCCGCCGATCCGGCCGGGCCGCCGCCCACGACGATCACGTCGGCGTCGGTCACGGGCGCGCTCCCGGCCGGGTCCCGACACCCCAGCGGAAGGGAAACCGCCATTCCACTGCGACCCGGTCGGGGGGAACGCCCGCCGTCGTCAGCACCCGCAGCCAGTCCTCGCGCGTCAGTGCCCGACGGACGGAGACCGGACCGTCATGGCGCACGAACCGGTGGACCGGCAGGAGGGCGAAGGCCGCCCCCAGGAACCGCTCCGGCAGCCAGTGCCGGTGCAGGTCGTTGACGAACCAGCCGACGCGCGCCGTGCGCTCCATCCAGGCGACGAAGCGGACGAGGGCGTCGTCGTCGAGGTGATGGGCGAAGAGCGCGCTGACGATCACGTCCGGCGCCGGGTCGGGGGCGAGCGCCAGCGCGTCGGCGACGATCCAGCGCACTGGCGTGCCGGCCGGGGTCGCCGCCGCCGCCGCCGCGACCGCCTGCGGGTTCAGGTCGACGCCCGCGAGGTCGACGGGGAGCCCGCGGCGATCCGCCCAGCGGGCGATCCGGCGCAGCATGTCGCCATGCCCGCAGCCGACGTCGAGCACCGAGAGCCGGTCGCGCCCGGCGGCGATCCGGCCGAGCCAATCGAGCGTCGGCCGATAGCCGAGGCTCAGCCGGTTCACCCGCTCGAGATCGGCGAGGCAGCGGGCGAGGTCGTCGGGCGGAACGGCCTCGACGTCCATCCGCTCCGTCTCGCGGCTGCGGCCGGGCAGCAGCGGCGGCGCCGTCACCCGACCTCCCGGAAGGCCATCGCCTCGACGCTCAGGCCCGGCCCGAACCCCATCGCGACGCCGGAGCGGCCGGCCGGCGGGGCGCGTATCATCCGCTCCAGCACGAACATCACCGTCGCCGACGACATGTTCCCGAAGTCCCGCAGCACACCGCGCGACGTCGCGAGCGCGTCGGGCGGCAGGGCGAGGGTGTCCTCGACCGCATCGAGGATCGAGCGCCCGCCGGGGTGCACGGCCCAGAGGTCGACCGCCGCCCGCGGCCGGTCGCCGAGGATCGCCGTCATCTCCGCCGGGAGCCCGCGGCCGATCAGCCCCGGAACCCGGCCGGAGAGGCGCATGTCGAACCCGGCGTCGCCGATTCGCCAGGTGATGTCGTCCGCACTCGCGGGAAGCAGCGTCGAATGGAACCGGTCGAGCGCCAGCCCCGCGGACTCGGCGGTGACGAGGGCCGCGGCGCAGCCGTCGGCGAACAGCATGAAGCAGAGGATCTGCTCCATCGTCGACGTGTCCTGGAAATGGAGCGTGCAGAGTTCGAGGCTCACGACGAGGACCCGCGCGGCGGGATCGGAGCGTACCGCGTGTCGGGCGATCTTCAGCGCGTTGAACGCCGCGTTGCACCCCATGAAGCCGACGAGCGTGCGCTCCACCGTCCGCGGCAGGGCGAACCGTTCCACGAGGTCGCGATCGATCCCCGGTGCGGCGAAGCCGGTGCAGCCGGTGACGACGAGGTGGGTGACACCGGCCAGGGCGTCCGGCCCGGCTTTGCGCAGGAGGTCCTCGACCGCCACGGCGGCGAGGCCCGGCGCCTCCCGCTCGAACCGCCGCATCCGCTCCCCCGTGCCGGGAAAGCGGTCCGGGGCGTAGAAGATCTCGCCCCCCGCCTCCGGCGGCCGGTCGTGGGCCAGGACGGACCAGCGGTGGGCGATGCCGGAGCGCTCGGCCATGCGCTCGAACAGGTCGCGCCGCCGCTCGCCCACGATGCGGGTGCGGACGTGATCGAGGAAGGCGCGATGGACGTCGTGGGCCGGAACGGCGAGGCCGATCGCGTTCAGGTGGGCGGTGGCAGGCGGCATTTCGGATTCCCGGGTCCGGCCGGCGGACACCGGGCCGTCAAAATAACCCTACGAATCGCAGGTCGGTTCAAGTAGGGAACGGACCATGACGACATGCACGACGGATCGAAGCCGGTGACGGACGCTCCCACCCCGCCGCCAGAACCCTTCGTCTCGCCCTGGGAGGCGCCGGACGAACTCGGCGCGCTGTTCGACAACAACCGCGTCTGGGCGCAGCGGATGCGCCGGTCCGACGCGCGGTTCTTCGACCGCCTCGTGTCCCAGCAGTCGCCGCGCTATCTGTGGATCGGTTGCTCGGACAGCCGGGTCCCTGCGAACGAGATCGTGGGCCTCGCGCCGGGCGAGGTGTTCGTGCACCGCAACGTCGCCAACCAGGTTCTGGCGGCCGACCTGAACTGCCAGGCGGTGATCGCCTATGCGATCGAGAACCTGCATGTCCGGCACATCATGGTGGTCGGCCACTACGGCTGCGGCGGCGTGCGCGCGGCGCTCGCCGGACCGACGGACGGGCTCGTCGGCCACTGGCTCCAGCAGGTGGAACTGTTCCGCCACGTGCACGCCCGCCGCCTGAACGCGATCGCCGATCCGGAGGAGATGGCGGACCGGATGTGCGAGTTGAACGTGATCGAGCAGGTGAGCCAGCTCTCCCGCCTGCCCAGCGTCATCACGGCGTGGGACCGCGGCCAGCCGCTCACGCTCCACGGGCTGATCTACGGCCTGCACGACGGGCTGCTCCGGAACCTCGGCACCTCGCTCGACCGGCGGCCGGAGACGCTGAACTGGCGCAAGGCGGCGCTGCGGGCGCTCTGGGCACGACCGCCCGCGAACCGGTGAAGCCCCCCTCGTCAGCGGGCGAGGATCAGCAGCCTGACGTCGCGGTCGGGCGTCCAGTCGCGCGCCTCGAACTCGAACCGGGTCGGGCCGGTGCGACGCAGCCCGGACCAGCATAGGGACAGGATGTTTTCCGGCCGCCCCTTGTCGAGGGTCATGCGGAAGCGGCCGATCGGCCCGTGCCAGTTCGCGCCGGTCGTCAGGACGTAGGCGATCTCCATCGCCGTGAAGAAGCCGGTCGGCGCCTGCCGGCGCATGGCCTGCAGCCCGCGCCGGGTGGGCGGGTCGATGCAGTAGCGGTCGTCGTCGGGCCGCACCTCCTCCAGGAACCGCCCGACCGGCTGCCGCCCGTCGACCGCGCCCGGGTCCTCGACGAGCGCCGTGCCGACGAACGGCCGATAGACGTGCCGCACCCGCACGTCGCGGCCCGGCGGGAAGACCTGGGTCCACCAGGCCTTGAGCGCGAGCGTCCACTGCGGATCGGTCTCGGAGACCTCCCCCTCGCCGAGGAGGCCTCGGCGGACGAGATCCGCAACGACCGCCGGCGGCAGGCCGGCCGCCACGCGCTCGTACGCCGACGGGTTGCCGCTCGCGTCCGCCCAGGGCGAGAAGTCGAGGAGACCGGCCGCGCGCAGCACGTCGGTCACCTCCTCGCCCCTGAAGAAGGCCCGGCGTTCGAGCGACGTCGGCACCGGCCGGCCGTCCACGACCGTCTCGAAGCCGAGGAACTCCCGCCCGCCGGCCGGAAAGGCCCAGTTGGCCGCGGTCGGGGTCATCGACATGTCGACCGGCGGGAAGGGAAAGATCACGAGGGTGGAGACGGGTGCCGCGGTGACGTTGCGGAACACGTAGTCGACCGCGATCCGCTCCGGACCGATGAACAGGTCCTCCGACACCATGCGGATCGCGTCGGTGCGGGCCAGTTCCAGCCCATGGGTCCCCATGAACCCGGAGCTGTCGTTCGCCCGGCCCGGGGACGGCGCGAGGGCGAGGACGGCGAGAAGGATGGCGGCGCACGCAGTACGACAGCCGACGGACGACCGGGCGCGCGTCATCGGCCGTCCATGCCGGAGGCCGGGGTGGGACCGGAGCCCGTGCCCGGAACGGTCGGTGAGGCGGTGCGTCGCACGTGCCGGTGATCCCCGAAGTCCGCCGTTCCCGGCGCGTTGAACGGCCGGCAGTCTGCGGGGTCGGGGGCGACGTGGCAAGGCGTCGGCGGCCGACGGCTCCGCGTGCGCTCCGGGGTGGTTTCGCGGTAGCCTCCACCCCGTCCGCCTTGTCGTCGAGATGTCCCATGCCCAAGAGGAAGTCGCCCGCACCCCGGCCGCCGATGGCGTCGGCGCCGCCCGGGATGACCGCGGAGGAGATCGGCCGCGCCTTCGGGAACGCCGCGATCCTGCTGGAGCGCTTGGAGGCGGCCGGCCTGCCGGTGGCGGACGGGAGCGCGAAGCGGGCGCCCCGCGCACGGGCGATCGACAGGACCGACCAGGGCGACCAGTTCGTGATGCCGGGCGCCGAGCGGCGGACGATCCCGGGCAAACCCTATTCCGTCGAGGCGGACGGCCAGCTCCTCCTCGCGGGGGTGGCGCCGGTCACCGACGCCGACCGGGCCCGGCACGCGGTCGATGCGCCGCTGCGGCCGCGCCGCCGCCAGAAGCCGCCACCGCCCGACGGCCTCTTCCGCCGCTGACGCGACGGGCTCGCCGGACGCCGGCCGCCGCTTGCCGCAGCCGGGCGGCACCGCATAGCCTCCGTCAGGCCGCGGCGCGGCGACGACGGGGACCGGTGGGTGGGAGGACGCGGATCATGGGTGGAGCGGAGGCGGAGCGGACCGCGATCGACGCCGGTTGGCTGATCGCCTGGGACGGGACGCAGCATGTCGCGATCGAAGGCGGCCGGGTGGTCTGGCAGGGCGATCGGATCCTTTTCGCGGGCGATCCGTCCGACCCCGCATGCCCGCCCGCCGACCGGACGATCGCGGCCGACGACAAGCTGGTGACGCCCGGGCTGGTGAACCTGCACTGCATCGCCAATCTCGACGCCCAGATCCTGCGCAGCGATTCGAAGGCGCCGGGCATTCCCAAGCCCATGTCCCACGTCGTCGGACCGGCGGCGCCACACTACTGGGACGACGAGGACCTGCGCGCGAGCGCCGAGTACGCGATCGTCACGCTGCTGAAGAGCGGCACGACGAGCTTCGGCATGGTCACCGGCGGCGCCGCCAAGCTGTGGGACGAGCACGAACCCGAGCCCCACGCCGTCGCCGACGCCGCCGACCGGTTCGGCGTGCGCGCCTGGGTCGCGCACTTCTACCGCGAGGCCGTCGAGGGCACCCGGCCGGACGGCACCCGGGAGCAGGTGTGGGACGCGAAACGCGCCCGCATCGGCCTCGACCGCGCGGTCGCGCTGGTGAAGAGCCTGCGCGAACGGGGCAATCCGCGCCTGACCGGCTTCCTCTTCCCCTATCAGGCCGGCAACTGCTCCGCCGATCTCCTGCAGGAGACGATGCGCCAGTCGCGCCTTCTGGGCGACGTGCACGTCCGCACCCACGTCGCGGAATACGCGGGCGACGTGACCGCCTCGATGCGTCGCCACGGCAAGCCGCCGCTCGAATGGCTGCTGGAGACAGGGCTGGTCGGCCCGCAGGTCTGCCTGACCCACGCGATCCACCACCGCGACGTCTCCGAGGTGGAGGCGCTGGCGCGGACCGGGACCAGCGTCTGCCACTGCCCCGTCGTCAACGCCCGCGAGGGGGACGCGCTGAACTCGTTCTCCCGCTACCGGGAAGCGGGGATCAACCTGGGGATCGGCACCGATACCTTCCCGCCCGATCTGGTGGAGGAGATGCGGATCGGCTCGCTCCTGTGCAAAGTGGCCGAAGGCAGGCGGGGCACGGGCACGGTCGCGGAGTTCTTCCGCGCCGGTACGGTGGGCGGCGCCGATGCGCTCGGACGGCCCGATCTCGGCCGTCTCGCCGCGGGCGCGGCCGCCGACATCTGCGTCTGGACCGTCTCGGACCTGCGCCACGGCCACGGCGACGACCCGATGCGCGCGTTCGTGCATTTCGGCGGGGGCCGCGATTGCGACACGGTGGTCGTGGCGGGCCGGGTGGTCCTGAAGGGCGGCGTCGTGCCCGGCCTCGACGAGGCGGACCTGATGCACCGTTCGCGGATCGCCTGGGACAAGTACCGGCGACGGCTGGCGGACTGGGCCGGCGACGCCGCCGGCGTGGTCTACCCCGACGCCATCCCGACGCGCCGCCGCGGGCCGCGCTGATCGCGGGAAAAGGCCGTTTCCGTTCGTCCCCGGTCGCTGCTATCTCGTGGCCCACCATATCGCAGATCCGAAAGTGAACCGATGGCGCCCGCCTCCCCCACGACCAGCGTCTTCGACGAGGTCATCGACCGTCGGGGCTCCAACTCGATCAAGTGGGACGCTGGCCGCGCGATGCTGGCCCCCGACGAGGCGGCGGCCGATCCGCTGCCGATGTGGGTCGCGGACATGGACTTCCGCGCCCCGACGCCGGTGATCGACGCCCTTTCCGAAGCCGTTCGGGGCGGCGTCTTCGGCTATCCGAACTGGGCGACGGACAGTTACGTCGCGTCGGTGACCGGCTGGCAGCGTCGGCGGTTCGGCTGGGACGTCGCGCCGGAGTGGGTTGTCCAGGTCCCCGGCGTGGTCACGGCGATCAAGACCGCCATCCAGGCCTTCTCCTCGCCCGGCGACACGGTGCTCGTCCAGCCGCCGGTCTACGGGCACTTCCGCGCCGACGCGCTGCTGAACGGCCGCACGCCAGTCGACGCGCCCCTGATCCGGACCGACGACGGATACCGCTATGACGAACGCGCGTTCGAGGCGGCGATCCTGCCCAACACCAAGCTGTTCATCCTGAGCCACCCGCAGAACCCGACCGGCACCGTCTGGACCGAGGCAGAACTGCGCAGCATGGGCGAGATCTGCGCCCGCCACGCCATCGTCGTCGTGTCGGACGAGATCCATCAGGACCTGATCATGAACCCGGCGGCGCGCCACGTGCCGTTCGCCAGCCTGGGCGAGACCTTCGCGCGCATCAGCGTCACCTGCACGGCACCCAGCAAGACGTTCAACCTGCCGGGTCTCCAGAGCGCCAACCTGTTCATCCCGGACCGCCGCCTGCGCGAGGAGTACCGGCGCCAAGTGGACCGGAACATGGCGCCGTTCGTGAACCTGCTGGGCATGGTGGCGGCCGAGGCGGCCTACACCCACGGCGAACCCTGGCTGGAGGAGATGCTGGCCTACGTCCGCGCGAACCACGCCCATTTCGCCTCAGCGATCAACGGGCTGAACCACGGGCTGCGGGTGCTGCCGGCCGAGAGTCTCTATCTCGCCTGGATGGACTGTCGCGGCCTGGGCATGGACGCCGATGCGCTGAACCGCTTCATGCTCACCAAGGCCCGCCTCTGGCTCGACAAGGGGCAGAAGTTCGGCGTGGAGGGCCACGGCTACATGCGGGTCAACCTCGGCTGCCCGCGCGCCCTGGTGGACGAGGCGATCGCCCGCCTCAAGGCCGCCGTCGCATCCCTGTGAGGCGGTGTCGCCCGCCCGGGCGATCGGCCCTCCGCGGCCCCTAGGCCTCCATCCGGCGGAGGAGACGCAGGTGGCGGCCGAGGACGCCCGGCCGCCGGATCGCCCGGCGCAGAAGTGCTGGTGCGATCCGGAGGCGCCGGCCCGGTCGGCCGGTCGACGGGCGGCGGTGCAGCGCTGCGGACGCCCGCGCGAGGCAGACGGTGAAGGGAACGCGGAACATTGGGGGTCCTCCCGGACAGAGCGTCGGCCGTGTCGCTAGGAGTCCGACATCGCGACGGCACGATCGCACCGTCGCCAGAGGGGCCCGGACCCTGACCTCAGGCACGTGGTCCCGCGCGCAGCGGCCGTCAAGACCACGGCCGGGGCCGCCTTGCCCCCCATCTCCCTTTGGGTGACGTCCACAAGGACATGTCGGCATTCGCAACGACAGCCCTTCAGGACCACCAGATGACCGCCGGAGACAGGATCATGGAGACGTCGATCAACTCTCGCGAAGCGAAGCACTTCGCGACGACGACGACGGCCCGGATGGCGGAGATCACGCCGCGACCACGCACAAGGGTCGCGTCCCCGATGGGATCCGAGCCCCTGATTGAGGACCAACTCCGTCATCCGGCTTGGCAATGACCAGCCCGAGAGGAACGAGCGGAGCGACCCTTTGCCATAGGTCTGCGCCATGTGAACGTGCCGTGAGCCAAGGCGAACACTTGCACAGGATCGGCATCCTGCAGCTCGCGGTCAGACAGCGCGTGCGGCCGCCACGAGGGTCGCATAGGGACCGGCCGCCGCCTCTCCCCCGTCGATCGTCACGGTCTGGCCCGTGATCTGAGCCGCAGGGTCCGCCGCCAGCCAGACGATCGCCGCAGCGACTTCCTCGGGCGTGGTCAGTCGGCCGGACGGGATCGGACGGCCGCGCGCGGCGATCCCCGCCTCTCCCTTCCTTCGCCGGAAGTCGTCGGTCAGGACCGGCCCGGGTGCCACGGCGTTCACGGTCACGCCCTGTCCGGCGACGTCCACCGCAAGGGAACGGGTGAGCGCGATAAGCGCCGCCTTGGAGACCGCATAGGGAAGCTGCCCCGGCGGTGCGGCGAGGCCCGCCGTCGAGGCGACGTTCACGACCCGCCCCCAACCCCGCGCCGTCATCGTCGGCACCAGCCGTTCGCACAGGAGCGCAGGCCCGGTCACGTTGACGGCGAGGTTGGCCCGCAACGCGGCCGTCAGCGCGCCGTCGACCGTCGCGTTGTGTCCGATCAACCCGGCGGCGTTCACGAGCACGTCGACCACAATCCCCTGATCGGCGAGGCGGGCCATTCCCGCATCGACCGTACGCTCGTCGGACACGTCCATGGGGACGGCCAACGTCTCCGGGCCGAGGTGCGGGAGTGCCTCCGCAAGTCTGGCGGGGTCGCGACCGCAAATGACCACCTTGAGGCCCTGGCGCACGAAGGCGACGGCGGTGGCGAGGCCGATCCCGGACCCGCCGCCGGTGACGAGGACCGTGCGCCTCACCACGCCGGCTCCACGGTCGTGCGCCGCCCGGCCTCGCTCGCCGCGTAGGCCGCGGCCAGGACCCGCATGTCCTGGAGGCCACGACGCACGGGAACCATGACCGGCGTGCCGTCGAGGATCGCTTCGACGAAGGCGCGGTGCTGGTTGTGCGGATTGCGCCAATCGCCCATGTCCGGTGCCGTCAGCCCCTCGAAGACCATGCGGGTTCCCGGCCGGTCGTAGCGGATGGCCTCGCCCTCGAAGGCTGCATCGGCCTTCATCGTGACGACCGAATTGTCGATGTAGGCGACCGATCCGGTGCTGCCGTGGACCGACATCTGCTCGCCCTTCACGCACCAGGCGCTCTCGATGACGCCGAGCGCGCCGTCGCCGAACTCCGTCAGCGCCACCATGATGTCGTCGCCCTCGATGTGGTCGGACATCAGGTTGCGCGCCACGGCGCTCACGGCCGTCACCGGGCGGTCCAGGAGCCATTGGGCGAGGTTCACGTAGTGGGTGGCCAGCATCGCGAAACTGCCGCCGCCGACCTTGTCGCGCGAGCCGCGCCAGAAGTCGGCCGGACGGTTGCGCCAGACATGGCCCATGCCGTTCGCGAGCTTGCAGTTCACGCCGCCGACCCGCCCCAGCACACCGCCGGTGATCATCGCCCGAATGTCCCGGATCACCGGATTGTCGAGGGAGTTCATGTACATGGCCAGCGTGCGGCCGGACGCCTCGGCGGTCCGGACGAGGTCCTCGGCCTCGGCGAGATCGCGGGTCATCGGCTTCTGGAGAAGGACGTGCCGACCCGCCCCGAGCGCCGCGGTCGCCTGCGCGTGGTGCAGGTGATTGGGCGTGCTGATCACGACCGCGTCCACGTCGGCGGCGAACACCGCGGCCTCGTCCGGGGCGACGGCGCAGCCGGTCCGGCCCGCCACCGCCCGGGCGGCGTCGGCCGAGGGATCGAACACGATGCGCAGGTCGCTGCGCGGGTACTCCCCGTAGAGCACGGCGTACTTCGCGGCGACGCCGCCGACGCCGAGGAGGCCGACCTTGAGGCGACGGGTCATGGGCTGATCTCCGTGTGGGTGTCGCGGATGCCGGCCGGGGTCCACTCGAAGCGGGGGGCGAAGCCGATCTCCCGCCGCGCCCGGTCGGGCGAGAAGAGGGCCGGGTTCCCGTCGAGGTCCAAGGTGCTGGGGATCGGCCCGTAGTGATGCAGGACCAGCCGGTCGAGCGGCTCGTCGCAGAAGGCGCGGGCGGCGGCGATGTTGAAGACCCGGTGTCCGTCGAACGGCCGTGTGGCGGCCAGGAACACGCCCGATGCGGCGTCGCGCGCGTCGACATAGGCCCAGTTGCTCCGCGCCGCCTGCGCCGGATCGCCCAGACGCTTGGCCACGTGCGCGGCGAAGCCGTCCGGGTCCCAGACGACCGGCAGGCGCAGGCTGGCGACGGCGACCCCGTGACGGACGGCGACCAGGGCCGCGATCTCCTCGCCCATCCGTTTGGACAGGGCATAGCCGTCGCGCGGCCGGCACGGATGGTCCTCGTCGATCGGAAGGCGGACAGGGGGGACGAGGTCGGGACCGCGGGACAGACCGAGGACGGACTGGCTGGACACGGAGACGACACGCCTCACGCCGGCCGCCGCGGCCCCGAAGAGGACGTGCGACGTCGCGGCGACGTTGTGGGCGAGCACGTCCGCCTCGGGGACGCCGCGACCGAGGTCCGGGATCGCGGCGGCATGGACCACCGCGTCGGCGCCGGCGAACGGACCTGCGAGGTCCGCGACCGCCGACAGGTCGACCGCGAGCCGCTCCGCGACGCCGGGCTCGTCCCCCCGGGGCGGTGCCGCGTCGACGCCCACGACCGTCCAGCCGTCGGCGGCGAAGCGCTCGACGATCCGGCGGCCGAGGAGACCGGCCGAGCCGGTGACGACGACCCGCCCCGTCACGCCGGCCTCTCCGCGAGCAGGGCCTCAACCTCGGCCCGCGTCGGCGCACCCAGGCGACCGCCGGGCCGGCCGCATTTTATGGCGGCGGCGGCGGCGGCGAAGCGGATGGCCGACGTGGGCGGTCGTCCCTCGGCGATCGCGACGGCCAGGGCGCCATGGAAGACGTCGCCGGCCGCATTGGTGTCGACGGGCCGGATCGGGAAGGCCGGCACGACGACGGGCGAGTCGGCGTCGGGCGTCACCAGCACGACGCCGTCGCCCCCGGCCGTCACCATAACGGTCGCGCCGGTCCGTTCGGCGATGCGGCGGGCGGCGGTCGCCGGATCGGCCGCGTCGGTGAGGATGGCGGCACCTGAGGCAGAGGCGGCCACGAGGGTCGCGCGGCGGGCGAGATCGGCGAGCACGTCCGCCGGCCCGGTGTCGAGATCGAGGATGGCGGGAACGCCGGCCAGCCGGGCGGCATCGAGGGCGACGGCCGCCGCCGAGGGCCACCGGACGTCGACCATCACGGCGGCGAAGGCGCCCCCGTCGATCGGCGGCACCTGCGTCGGCGGGGCGAGCAGCGTCGGGGCATAGTGCGGCACGACGATCCGCTCGCCGTCGGCCGCCAGCAGGATCGCAGCGAGCGCCGACGGGGCGCCGGGAATGGTGCGGATCCAGCGCGTGTCGATCCCCTCGCGCGCCATCTCCGCGACGAGGAACGGCCCGTTCGCATCGTCGCCGACCGAGGCCCACAGCGCCGCCGGGTGACCGAGGCGGGCGACCGCGGTCGCGGCACTCGCCGCCATCCCCGCCGCCACCGTGACGGCGGACGTCGCGATGTGCTTGCCCGGCGTCGTCGGCAACGTCGGCGTCCAGAGCATCAGATCGCAGGTCAGCGCGCCGACGCACAGGATCGGCCGGCGGTCCGCCTCGGTCATCGCCGCGCCGGGGCGACGGCGGGCGAGGCGGGGTCGAGCCCGCGGACCACGTCGAACGCCCGGATCACACCGCGAAGCTCGGCGAGGCCCTTCAGCCGGCCGATGGCCGAATAGCCGGGGCGGGTGTCCGCCTTGTCCTTGTCGTCGAGCATCAGGTGCCCGTGGTCGGGGCGGAACGGGATCTCCGCGTCCGCGCGACCTTCGAGGCGCCGCCGCTCCTCCTCCCGCCGGAGCGCGAAGACCACGCCGGCCATGTCCGACGATCCGCCGAGATGTTCGGCCTCGTGGAAGACGAAGGCGCTCTCACGGGTGACGTTGCGCAAATGGGCGAAGTGGATGCGCGGGCCGAAGCGGGCGACCATGGCGACGAGATCGTTCTCCGCCCGCACGCCGAGCGATCCGACGCAGAAGGTGAGGCCGTTCGACGGCGAGGGCACGCCGTCGAGGATGCGGGCGATCTGGACCTCCGTGCCCGCCACCCGCGGAAGGCCGAACAGGTCGATCGGCGGGTCGTCGGGGTGGATGCACATCCGCACCCCCGCCTCCTCCGCCACGGGCACCACCTCGCGCAGGAAGTCGAGCAGGTGGCCGCGATAGGCGTCCTCGGTCATCCCCTCGTAGCGGGCGAAAACCTCATGGAAGGCGTCGCGCGAATAGGCGACCGTCCCGCCCGGCAACGGTGCCAGAACGGTCGCCTCCAGCGCCGCCCGCCGCTCGTCCGACATGCCGGCGAAGCGCCGTTCGGCCTCGGCCAGCAGGTCGGGCGCGTAGGCGTCGGCGGCGTTCCGGCGCTTGAGGATGAAGAGGTCGCAGGCCGCGAAGTCGGCGAGGTCGAAGCGGAGCGCCAGGCCGCTCGGCAGCGGCCAGCGCAGGTCGGTGCGGGCCCAGTCGATGACCGGGATGAAGTTGTAGCAGACGACCGGGATGCCGGCCCGGCCGACGGCCCGCAGGCTCTCCTTGTAGTTCTCCACGTCCCGGCGCCAGCCGGGGCCGCGCAGGCGGATCTCGTTGGAGACGGGGATGCTCTCCACCACCTCCCAGCGATAGCCGGCCGCCGCCATCCGGTCGACGTGCCGGCCGACCTCGACGTCGGTCCAAAGCTCGCCGTCCGGCACGTGATGGAGGGAGGAGACGATGCCCTCCGCCCCCGCCTGCCGGGCGGCGTCCAGCGTCACCGGATCGCCCGCCCCGAACCACCGCCACGTCGCGCGCATCGCCTTCCCTCCCCTTTCAGCGGGCCATCGACAGCGGCTTGTCCTTCACGCGGTCGCCCACGGCGAGAACCGCATCGGCCCGGTCGAGAATGATGGCGCCCTGCTTCAGCAGGCGCGACTGGAGATCGCCGATCCGGATCCCGCGGCTGCCGGCGTTCGCCGTCGCCGCCATCGCCGCCGCCGTTCCCGCCGCCTCGCCCATGCCCATCGCCGTGACGGTGACGCGGCTGGAGGCGAGCGCCGCCCCGTCGGCGGAATGGCACCGCCCGGCGACCAGCACGTTCTCCACCCCCTTGGGCGTCAGCGTGCCGTAGCCGATGTCGTAGGGGCGGCAGAGGGCGTGCATGTGATAGCCGGACTTGCCCTGCGGATGCCGGTCGAGCCACCAGCCGCCCAGCGCGATCACGTCCTCGCGCCGCCGTTCCTGTTCGATGTCGGCGCCGGTCAGCATGTGGTCGCCCACGATGCGGCGCGTCTCGCGCACGCCGACGAAGGGGCCGGTGCTCGACAGATAGGCGTCGCGGAAGGCCGGCACGTTCGCCTTGAAGGCGCGGAACATGGTCTCGGCGTCGAGGCGCCCCTGGATCTCCGCCGCCGTCAGGTCGTAGGGGTCGATGCCGCTGCCGGCATAGCGGCAGGCGTTCACGTAGACCTCGCTGTCGTGCTCCAGCCGCCCGATCCACGGTCCGCCGTAGAGCGTCAGCTCGCCCCGCGCGTGGACCGCCTGGAGTGCTGCGCTGCACTGGTCGCGGGTGTCCTTGTCGATCGCCACGTTGCCGATGCGGAAGTGCAGGCTCATCGGCTGCATGTCGGCGCCGACCTCGAAGGCGCCGCCGCCCCATGCGGCGACGTCGGCGTCGCCCGAGGCGTCCACGATCATCTTCGGCAGGACGACGCCGAGGCCGCCCTTGTTGGCGATCACCACCCCCTCCACCCGGTCGCCCCGGCGGATCACGTCGACGACGGAGGTGTAGTAGAGGACCTGCACGCCGCTCTCGCGGAAGAGGCGGTCGGCCTGCCGCTTGAAGCCCTCGATGTTGAAGCGGATCTTGTTGCGGTCGGGCGTCTCCGCCATCTCGCGCAGTTCGTTCGACGGGCTGAAGGCGAGCGACATGACATCGGCCTTGCCGCCCGCCGCCGCCTGAGCGAACTCGCTGACGATGCCGCCGACCACGGGCAAGCCGCTGCGCAGGTCGACCCAGCCGTCGAAGGACGCGCCGATCACGCCGGTGATGTAGCCGCCGGCGAAGCCGAACCGCTCGACCAGCATGACCGAGGCGCCGTTGCGGGCGGCGGCCAGCGCCGCCACCGTGCCGGCGCACCCAGCGCCACAGACGAGCACGTCCGGCCGGGCGATGACGTCGAGGGTGCGTGCGTACTGCATGGTCCGTCTCCGTAGGGGTTCGGTCGGGTCGGCGGCGCGGATCAGCCCTTGAGGCCGGTCATGGTGACGCCGCGGACGAAGAAGCGTTGGGCGAGGGCGAAGATGACGACGACGGGCAGGATCATCGTGACGGTCGCCGCCATCACGAGGTGCCAGTTGGCGGCCACGTCGTCGCCGCTGATGAGGCTGTAGAGGCCGAGCGGCAGCGTGTAGAGCGACCGGTCGTTGAGGTAGAGGAGCGGCGAGAGGAAGTCCGACCAGCTCTGTTCGAAGGCGAGGATGGCGACGACGGCCAGCGCCGGCTTGGACAGAGGCAGGACCACCCGCCACCAGATCTGGATCTCGTTCGCCCCGTCGATCCGCGCGCTCTCCAGCAGCGACTTCGGGATCCCGAGGAAGAACTGGTGCAGCAGGAAGATGAAGAACGCATGGGTGCCGAGGAACGACGGCACGATCAGCGGCCAGTAGGTGTTGATCCAGCCCAGTTCCTTGAAGATCAGGAACAGCGGGATCATCCGCACCGCGAAGGGGAACATCATCGTCGCGATCATCAGCAAGAACAGCACGCGCCGTCCGGGGAAACGGAGTTGCGCGAAGCCGTAGGCGATGAAGGCGCTCGACAGCACGTCGCCGATCACCGACAGGACCGAGACGAAGAGGCTGTTCATCACGTAGCGGGCGAAGGGGAACGCCTCGAACAGCACGACGCGGTAGTTCGACCATTGGACGGGATCGGGCAGGATCTTCGTGGGATCGTAAAGCTGCTGCGGCGTCTTCAGCGAGGTGGAGCCGAGCAGCGCGATCGGCGCCAGCCACAGGGCCGAGAGGCCGAACAGCACGATCCAGCGCCCGCGCTCGGTCCACCAGCGCTCCGACGTCCAGGGCGCCGCCCCCGCCTCACGCCCGGTCATAGTTCACCCACCGGTCGGAGGTCTTCATGATGAGGACGGTCAGCGACAGGATGATGCCGACCAGGATCAGCGCCATCGCCGAGGCGTAGCCCATCTCGAGGAACTCAACCCCCCGACGGTAAAGGTACATGATGTAGACGAGGGTGGAATTGGCCGGGCCGCCGCGGGTCAGGATGAAGACCGCGGCGAAGGCCTGGAACGAACTGATGATGCCCATGATCAGGTTGAAGTAGATCGTGGGCGTGATCATCGGGATCGTGATCCGCCAGGTCTTCTGCCACAGGCTGGCGCCGTCGATCTCAGCCGCCTCGTAGAGGTCCTTCGGGATCTCCTGGAGGCTGGCGAGGAAGATCATCATCGTGTGGCCGACCTGCCAGACGCTGAGCGCCACGATGGCGTAGAGCGCCGTCCGCTCGTCGCGCAGCCAGTTGGGCGCCACGACACCGAACCCGTCGCGCAGCCAGGGGTTCACGAAGCCGAACTGCGGGTTCAGGAGCCACAGCCAGAGGACCGAGGCGGCCACGAGCGGCACGATGGAGGGCAGATAGAGGGCGAGGCGGAAGAGGTTCACGCCGCGCATGTTCGTGTTGATCAGCATGGCGAAGGCGATTCCGACCACGATGACCAACGGCACGCGGACGGCGGAGTATTCCACCGTCACCATCAGCGCCTTCAGGTACTGCGGATCGTGGAAGAAGAGGTCGTCGAAGTTCCGCAGCCCCACCCACCGGGGCGCCTCGACCACGTTGTACTCGGTCATCGCCAGATAGACGGTGGCAAGGATCGGCCCGGCCGAGAAGAGGACGAAGCCGACGATCCAGGGCATCACGAAGAGATAGCCCCACAACGCCTCGCGGGTCGTGTTGGAGAGGCCGCGCGCCCGGGGGACGGCCGCGTCGCGCGGGGTCGTCGGGCGGGCGGCGCTGCCGTCCACCACGGATCGGTCCATGTCGGCGTCCTCGCGGGCGGGGTTTCGGGCTCCGTCGGCGGGTGCGGTCCGCCTCAGGACCGCACCCACGTCTGTCGACGGACGTCAGATGACTTCCGGGCTAATTCGTCCGCGACAGAATGCGGCGCACGTCGTCCGCCGCGGCCTTGATCGCCTCCTCCGGCGTCTGCTTGCCGAGCAGGGCCGCTTCCTGCATCTGCTGGATGCGGACGTGGACCTGCTGGAAGGACGTCGGCGCGACGGGGGCCTCGACCAGTTCGGCGTTGGCACGGAAGACGTCGGCCACCGTCGCCGGCACTTCCACCTGGCAGTCGCGCAAGGGGGTGTCGGCCCGCTTCTGGAAGCGGAAGAAGGCGCAGGCACCCGCGTCCTCCGAGCCGATGAACTTCAGCAGCTTCCAGGCCCCTTCCACGTTCTTCGCGCCGCGCGGGATGCCGTAGCCGGGCACGCCGTAGGCGATGTAGCGCTGGCGCGCCTCGGGGTTGCGGTCGTTGGTCGGCAGCAGGAACACGCCGACCTTCTCCTGCATGCCCGGCGCGTCGTTCGCCAGGATGTTCCACAGGAACGGCCCGTCCAGCATCATCGCCATCTTGCCGGCGTAGAAGCTGGGCCGCAGGTCCTTCCAGGTGGTGCCGAACTGGCGCACGGCGTTCGACCAGTTGCCGGACGTCCGCTCGGAGAAGGCGACCATCCAGCGCAGCGTGTCGACGCCCTTCTGGTCGTCGAACGCCACGCCCTTCGCGTCGGCGGTGAGCACGTTGCCGCCGTTGCGCGACAGGAGTTCGATGAACGGGTTCTCCGACCCGGCGCCGGTGTTGCAGTTGAGGCAGATGTTGATGCCCAGCTGCTCGACCACGCCATTGTTGACGATCGTCGTCTTCTTGGCCGCCTCTTCGAGTTCGGCCCAGGTCCGCGGCGGCTTATCGGGGTCGAGACCGGCCTTGCGGAAGAGATCCTTATTGTACCAGACCATCAGCGAGGTCGCGACCTTGAACGGATATTGGATCAGCCGCCCGTTCCAGCGGGAGCCATCGATGCTGCTCTTGAAGAAGAGCTTGTCGAGGTCGACGCCGTCCCGCTTCACGAGGTCGTCGAGCGGCTGGAGCGCGCCGAGGCCGGCCCAGCGGGGAAAGTCGTTCGCCTGGGTCATGTAGAGGTCGGGGACGGCGCCGGACGCGAGTGCGGTCAGCATGCGCTGGGCCGTCGTGTCGCTGCTCAGCGTGACGTTCTCGACCTTGATGCCGGGGTTGCGCTTCTCGAACTCGTCGAGCACGGTGCGCAGCTGTGCCGTGCGGCTGCCGTCCCAGTTATTCCAGAAGACGACCGTCTGCTGCTGCTGTGCCGCAGCACCCCCGGCGAGCCCCGCCGTGGCGAGCGTCGCCGCGACGGCCGCCGCCGCGAGCCGCGACGTTCGGAAACCGAATGTCCGCATCGTTCTTCCCTCCCCCAGTTGGACGGCCCGTTCGTCCGCCCGCCCGATGCGGGCGGTTCAGCCGTCCTGCTTGTCGTTCTCGATGCGCCGGTCGCGCGAGTTGCCGAGGTGCCGGCGCATGGCGTAGCGCGCGGCCTCGGGCTCCGAGTCCCGGATCGCGTCGTGGACCGCCGCGTGCTCGGCAACCACGGCCGCGAGGCGGACCGCCTGGTTGCGCTCGCGGGCGACCGACGAGGTCATGTTCATCCACACAGGAATCGCCACCTCCAGCATCTCCTGGAGAAGCGGGAGGCCGGCCGCCTGCGTCACCGCACGGTGGAAGCGAATGTCGACGTCCATGAAGGCGAGCCAATCGGTCCGCGCCGCGCAGTCGTGGGCGTCGTCCATCGCATGGGCGATCTCGTC
Organism: Rhodospirillales bacterium; assembly: GCA_947457845.1. Classification (GTDB taxonomy): domain Bacteria; phylum Pseudomonadota; class Alphaproteobacteria; order Azospirillales; family Azospirillaceae; genus CANGXM01. Next base: position 17,948 of record CANGXM010000050.1, read on the forward strand.
GAGGTGGACGGCGGTGCGGCGCATGGCCGCCCGGCTGGCCGCCTCCCCCTCCAGGATCATGCGGACCTCGAACAGTTCCGCGACCCGGTGGACGTTCATCGACGCCCAGACGCTGAACGGCTGGGCCAGCGGGTTGGCGGAGACGAAGGTGCCGCGCCCGTGTTCGATGCGGATGGTGCCCGTGGCCTGCAACGACTGCATCGCCTCGCGCACCACGGCGCGGCTGACGCCGAACATCTCGCAGAGTTCGGGCTCCGGCGGCAGGCGCGCGCCGGGTTCCAGCTGCCGGCTGCGGATGAAGCCGAGGATCTGGTCCGTCACCGCCTCGCGGCGGCCGCCTTCGGAGACTTTCTCGACCTGCACGGTTCCCTCGCGCGGTGCGGTGCACCGAGTGGATTGATGAAACGGTGAGACATCAGACGTCTTATGTCAATGTCTCAATCGTCGAGCCGGCGCGCGATCGTCGCCTTCAGCGTGCGGAGGTCGCGCGCGAACAGGCGAATGCCCTCGGCCAGTTTCTCGGTCGCCATCGCGTCCTCGTTCAGCGCGAACCGGAATGCGGCCTCCCCCGGCGGGATCGGGTCGGGCGACGGCCCGGGGTCGGCCGGGTCGAGGCGCCGCGGCACGTCACCCTCGCGGCGGGCGAGTTCGTCGAGGAGCGACGGCGAGACCGTCAACCGGTCGCACCCGGCCAGCGCCTCCACCTGACCCGTCGTGCGGAAGCTGGCCCCCATGACGACGGTCGCGATGCCGCGGCTCTTGTAGAAGGCGAAGATCCGGCGGACCGATTGGACGCCCGGATCCTCCTCCGGCCCGTACTCCCGATCCTCGGCCTTCGCGTACCAGTCGCGGATACGGCCGACGAAGGGGGAGATGAGGAAGGCGCCCGCCTCGGCGCACGCCTGCGCCTGGGCCAAGCCGAAGACGAGGGTCATGTTGCAGTCGAAGCCCTCGCGCTGCAGCACCGCACAGGCCTGGATGCCCTCCCAGGTCGCGGCGATCTTCACGAGGACCTTCTGCCGGGGGATCCCGCGTCCGGCGTAGGCGGCGACGATGGCGCGCGCCCTGTCGACGGTCGCGTCCGTGTCGAACGACAGATCGGCATCGACCTCGGTCGAGACCCGCCCTGGAACCAGGTCCGCGGCGGCGGCGCCGAAGGCGACGGCGAGACGATCGGCGACGGCGGAGGCGCGCGCTTCGATCGTACCGCCCGGTCGGCGTCCCCAGACGATCGCCTCCTCGACCGTCGGCGCATGGCGCGGGAGGTCGAAGGCCTTCAGGACGAGGCTGGGGTTGGTGGTGCAGTCCGTCGGGCGGAGGCGCTCCACGGCGTCGAGGTCGCCCGTATCGGCGACGATGATCGAATGGGATGCGAGGCTGTGAAGCCGGATCATGGCGCACGCGACGACCGAGACATCAGACGTCTCATGTCTTCCCGAACCAAGGGGCAAAGTCGACGGGATTCTTTCAGGTTCCGGGCGCTTGCGTCCACACCGCTCCTCGGATCGTGTCCCAAGGCATGATGCGGGAGGGGCGTAAGCGGCCGGCCAACGCCCTGGTAGCCGTCAGGCGGGATCCGTCGCCATGGCCCAAGGCATCAGCGCATCGAGGTCGACCGTGTCGCGGTCGCGGCCGATCGCGCCCAGGACGCGCGTGAGCCAAGTCCGCGGGTTGTGGCCGTTCA
>CANGXM010000051.1 GCA_947457845.1 Rhodospirillales bacterium
CCGGACGCGCCGACCGAGAAGGACTGCCAGTCGACCACCGCCTTGGGGCTGGTCTGGGTCACGTCCAGCCGGCCGCCCGTGGGTGCCGCGATCGTCGCCTGCCCCTCGACCACCCGCCCACCGGTGGGGAGCGTCTGGGCCACGGCCGGTAATGCGCCGGACAGCGTCCCGCACAGCGCCGTGGTGGCAAGAAGCGTGCGAAGCGCCCTCGACACGCCCAGGGCCGCTGCCCCCGACACGCGATTCGCCATGACCACACCCCCGGTGCGCAGACGCCATTCGGATCGAACAAGATCCCAAAGGGAATGATCTATCTATATCTTTCGATTGAAAGCAACTGTCTGCGCGCCCGTTGGCCTCGCCGTGCGTCAGCGGTCGCGTGCGCGTCGCAGGGCGTCGACCATGCTGCGGCGGGCACCGTTCGTGTGCAGCCGCAACCGCTGGGCGGCCGCCCGCGCGTCGCCCTCGCGGATGGTGGCGACGATGTCCGCGTGCTCGCGCACGATTTCCCGCACCCGCACGGGGTCGAACCCCACCCGCAGGCGAAGCGAGCGGATCAGCTGGAGCGTCTGGCCGAGGATCGTGAGGGCGAGGTCGTTGCCCGCGATGGCGTTGATGGTGCCGTGGAAGTCGGCGTCGGCCAGCAGAAGCGCCCGCCGGTCGTCGCCCTCCGCCGCCCGCTCGAACGCCGCCTGCGCCGCCTCGATCCGGGCGACGTCGCCGGCCGTCGCGACGGCGACCGCGCGCTCGATCAGCGCCGCCTCGATCGCGCCGCGCACTTCGTACACGTTCATGATGTGCTGCTCGTCCACCCCGCGGACGACGGCGCCCCGGTTCGGGATGTTCTCGACCAGCCCCGACCCCTCAAGCTTCCAGAGCGCCTCGCGCACGGGCGTCAGGCTGACGCCGAACCGATTGGCGAGATCGGACAGCTTCAGCCGGTCGCCGGGCCCGAACTCCCCGTCGACGATCAGCCGCGCGATGGCCGCGGCCAGCCGGTCGCCGCCGCCGTCGCCGGTGGTCAGGATCAGGGGATCGATCGACATGGCGGCCCTCCGTCGTCGGCGCAGGATAACCCGGTTCGAGAGAAATCAGAAATGCGTCTCAGCCGCATAGATTTGATAAAATCGATTGCGATGATATCGGAGTTGATCAATTCTTTCGCAAAACAGGATCACGGGAGAATCGACATGCGATTGGCACGGACCCTCGGGGCGCTGACGGCCGCGGCGATGATCGCGGCGGCGGCGGCACCGGCGATGGCGCAGGTGAAGCTCACCGTCGCGCACCACAACGCGATCGGCTCGCAGAACACGACCGCGGTCGAGCGCTTCAGGACCTGCGCGGAGGCCGGGGGGCTCTTCTCGATCGCCCACTATCCGGCGGGCCAGCTGGGCACCGCGCGCGAGATCGTGGAGCAGCTCAAGCTGGGTGCCGTCGACGTGTCGCTGACCGACACCGCCTACATGTCGAACCTCCAGCCGGAGCTGGCGGTCTTCCAGCTCCCGTTCATGTTCACCGGCTGGGAGCACGCGGAGAAGGCGATGGACGGCCCGCCCGGCCGCACCGTGGCCGAGACGCTGGTGCGAAGCCAGGGCGTGCGTCCGCTCGCCTACATGCACAACGGCTTCCGCGACTTCATGACGACGGCGAAGCCGATCCGGACCGTCGCCGACTTCAAGGGCATGAAGCTGCGCTCGCCCCCCATCCCGATCTGGGTGCGGATGTTCGAGGCGCTGGAGGCGAACCCGGTCACGGTCGACTGGACCGAGGTCTATCAGGCGATGCAGTCCGGCCTCGTCGAGGGGATGGAGGCGCCGGCCGAGGGCTTCGTGAACTCGAAGTCGTTCGAGGTGGCGAAGCACGTGACCCGGTCCGGGCACATGTACAACCTGATGATGCTGGTGGTGAACGAGCGGCGGTTCCAGGGCCTGACCGAGCCGCAGCGTGCGCGCCTGTCCGAATGCGGGGCCGCATTCCGCAAGACCGGCAACCCCGAGGTCGTGGCGCTCACCGACGAGGCCTACGCGTTCCTGGCCGCGCGTGGCATCCAGATCCACGAGATCGACAAGGGCCCCCTGCGCCAGCGGCTCGAGACCGCCTGGGGCCAGCTGCTGGGCAATGCGCAGACGGCGGCGAAGCCGCTGATGGACCAGATCGCCGCCCTGCGCTGAGGGGTCCGCGATGTCCGACGTCGCGGTGGGGACGGGTGCCGCTGTCCGGCGGCATCTGTCCGCCCGGCTCGCCGGTGCGCTCACCAACCTCTGCGCGGTGCTGGTGGCCGGGATCGTGCTGGTGATGCTGGCCGACGTGGCCGGGCGGAACCTGCTCGGCATCTCCATCCCCAGCACCGCCGAGATCGCCGTGCTGATGCAGATCTACGTGGTCTTCATCGGCATGGCGGTGGGCGTCCAGCGGGGCATGCACTTCGTGATCTTCGACGTCCGCCGCCGCTATCCGCCGGCCGTGGTGCGGGCGTGCGAGGTGGGGGTGCGGGCGGTCGTCGTCGTCTTCTGCGGGGTGCTCGGCGTCTATGGCGTCCGGATGGGGGTGGCGCAGATGGGCCAGCTCAGCGCGACCATGCAGATCCCATACGGCTTCTTCTACTTCGCGGTCCCGGTGGGCAGCGTCTTCGCGATCGCCTTCGCGCTGCTGGAGCCGCTGGACCGCACCGGCCCGACGCACGAGGTGCTGATGTGATCGGCTTCCTGGTGCTCGCCGCCGCCGGCCTCGTCGCCATCGGCACGCCCATCGCCTTCGCCATGGGGGGTGCGGCGCTCGCCACCTTCCTCGCCTTCCTGCCGCACCTGCCGATGGAGGTGCTGGCCCAGCGGATCGTCAACGCGGTCGACAAGTATCCGATGCTCGCGGTCCCGCTGTTCATCCTGGCGGGCGAGCTGATGAACACGGGCGGGCTGACCGACCGGCTGATCCGGTTCTGCCGGGCGGTCATCGGCTGGATCCGCGGAGGGCTCGGCCTCGTCACCGTCGCGACCGCGGTGTTCCTGTCCGGCATCTCCGGCTCGGGCACGGCCGACGCCGCCGGCCTCGCCAAGGTGCTGATCCCGGCGATGAAGAAGCAGGGCTACGACGAACCCTTCGCCACGAGCCTCGTCGCCGCCTCGGCCACGCTGGGGCCGATCATCCCGCCGTCGATCGTGATGATCGTCTACGCCTCGATGACGAACGTCTCGATCGGCAAGCTCTTCCTCGCCGGGGTCGTGCCCGGACTCCTCATCGGTGCGGTCTTCATGGCGATGGTGTTCGTCGTCGCGATCCGCCGCGGCTATCCGCGCGAGGCGTGGCAGGGGTTCCGCGCCCTCGCCGCCGCCGCGCTGGGCGCGCTCGGGCCGCTGATGGCGCCGGCCATCATCCTCTTCGGCCTGCTCGGCGGCTGGTATGGTGCCACCGAGGCGGGGGTGATCGTCGTCGTCTACGCTGGCGTGCTCGGCTTCCTCTACCGCGAGCTGACCTGGGCCAAGGTGGTCCACGCCCTGCGGGAGACGGCGATCAGCACCGCCGTCATCCTGTTCGTGATCGCGGTGGCGGCCGTTCTGGGCTGGATCCTGGCGATCGGGCGCCTGCCGCAGGACATCGCCTGGGCGATCCGGTCGGTGATCGAATACCGGGCGCTCGTCATCCTCGCCATCATCGCGATCCTGCTGTTCCTCGGCCTCTTCCTCGACGGCATCGCGATCATGGTGATCCTGGTGCCCGTGTTCCTGCCCGTCGCGACGGTGCTGGGCATGGACCCCATACAGTTCGCGATGATCATCATCCTGTGCATCGTGGTCGGCGGGGTGACGCCGCCGGTCGGCATCCTCCTCTACGTCACGTGCCAGGTCAGCGGCACGCCCTTCCGGTCGGTGACCGGGACGATCTGGTGGTTCGTCGCCGCCATGATGGTCGTTGTGCTCGCCTGCGCCTTCGTTCCCGCCCTTACCGTGGCCCTGCCGAACGCGGTCATCCGATGACCCGTGCCCGCCGACAAGGATCCCGCCCATGAAGATCACCGGTCTGAAGACCTTCGTCGTCGACGGCTTTCGCGCGAACTACGTGTTCGTGAAGGTGACGACCGACGCCGGCCACCACGGCGTCGGCGAGGCGACGCTGGAGGGAAGCGAGCTCACCGTCGCCCAAATGATGGAGGAGTTCGCCCGCCACCTCCTCGGCAAGTCGCCCTTCGACGTGGAGCACCACGTCGAGCTGTTGAGCCGGGACTGGTACTGGCGCACCGGTGCGGTCCACCGCAGCGCCATCGCCGGGATCGAGGCCGCGCTGCTGGACATCAAGGGCAAGGCGCTGGGCGTGCCGGTCTACGAGCTTCTCGGCGGCCGGCACCGCGACCGGGTGCCCTGCTACGCCAACGGCTGGTTTTCCGGCGCGCGCGAGCCGGCCGACTTCGCCCGCAAGGCGGAGGCCGCGTTGAAGCTCGGCTTCCGGGCGCTGAAGTGGGACCCGTTCGGCTCGGCCTATCTGCGCATGACGCGCGCCGAGCGCAAGCGCGCCGTCGCGATCGTGCGCGCGGTGCGCGACGCGGTCGGGCCCGACGTCGACCTGCTGATCGAGGGGCACGGGCGCCTGAACGTGCCGACCGCGATCCAGGCGGCCCATGACCTCGCCGAATTCGATCCCTATTGGTTCGAGGAGCCGACCCCGCCCGAAAGCATCGACGCCATCGCCGACGTGCGCGCCCACAGCCCGATCCGCATCGCCACCGGCGAGCGCTACTACGAGCCCGAGCGGTTCCGCGAGCTGATGGACCGCAACGCGGTCGACTTCCTCCAGCCCGACGTCTGCCACGTCGGCGGGCTGATCGAGACGAAGAAGATCGCGGCGCTGGCCCATATGCGCTTCCTGCCGGTCGCCCCGCACAACCCGATGGGGCCGGTCGGCAACGCCATGACGCTGCACCTCGCGGCGTCGATCCCGAACTTCGAGATGCTGGAGACCATGGCGACCGACGTGCCCTGGCGGGGCGAGGTGGCGCGGGAGGACCTCGTTCTGGTCGACGGGCACATGCTGATCCCCGACCGGCCGGGCCTGGGCATCGACATCGACGAGGAAGCCTGCGCGAAGCGCCCGCACCGGCCCTACGCGCTGCGCCACTACATCGGCACACTGACCGAAATCCGCCCGGCCGAGGCGGTGCCCTTCTACCGCATCGAGACGACCGCCTGAGACGGGGGCGCGCCGCGCCCCCGCCCGCCGTCTCGCGTCAGACCAGCGCTTCGGCGACCGCCCGGTCGAAGGCGGCGATGGTCGCGTCGATCACCGCGTCGTCGTGGGCCGCGGACAGGAACCACGCCCCGCGCTCCAGCGCGCGCACGCCGTGCCCCAGCAGCGCCGTCGTGAGGCGCACGTACGCCGCCTTGTCGTTGCCCACCTGGTCGCGGTAGTCGGTGATCGGATCCCGCCGGCCGAGCGACACCTGGAAGACCTGCGGCAGCCCCTGCACCTGACCGGCGATCTGGCGGTCGCGCAGGATGGTCGTGAACCCCTCCATCAGCCGCCGCCCGCGTTCTGCGATGCGGGCGTGGACGGTGCCGTCGGCGATCGTCGACAGGGTGGCGACCGTGGCCGCCATGCCGAGCGGGTGGGCGTTGTAGGTGCCGCCGTGCATCACCTTCTTCGTCACCGTCAGGTCCATGATCTCGGCCTTGCCCACGATCGCGGCGACCGGCAGGCCGTTCGCGATGGCCTTGCCGAAGACGGTGAGGTCGGGCGTCACGCCCAGCAGGGCCTGCGCACCCCCGGGGGCGACGCGGAAGCCGGTGATCACCTCGTCGAAGATCAGCACCACGCCGAGTTCGGAGCAGAGCGCGCGCACCCCCTCCAGATACCCCGGCTTCGGCAGGATGGCCGAGGTGTTGCACATGATCGGTTCCATGATCACGCCGGCCACGTCGCCCTTCCTGAGGCGCGCCGCCAGCCGGTCGAGGTCGTTCCAGACCACGACGTCGAGGCAGTCGCCCGCATGGGGATCGAGGCCGGTCGTGGCCGGCACGTGGGCCGGGGCGTCGCGGTCGCCCATCTCGGACGCGGGCGGCGAGACGCTCCAGACGACGTTGTCGAACCAGCCGTGGTAATGGCCCTCGAACTTCACGATGGTGGATCGGCCGGTCGCCGCGCGGGCGAGGCGGAAGGCCGCCTGCACCGCCTCGGAGCCCGAGCAGTTGAAGCGCACGCGCTCGGCGCAGGGAACGAGCCGGTTGACCAGGGCGGCCGCCTCGTACTCCACCTCGCTCTGGGCGGCGAACAGCAGCCCGCGGTCGAGCTGCGCGCGCACCGCCTCGATCACCGCCGGCGGGTCGTGGCCGAGGATCATCGGCCCCATGCCGAGGTAGTAGTCGATGAGCCGGTTGCCGTCGATGTCGAAGAGGTACGGTCCCTCGCCCCGCTCGACGACCAGCGGCGTCGGCGAGATGCCGAGGCGGAAGTTGCTGTTGACCCCGCCCGGGACCAGCTTGGACGCCTCGGCGATCCGCCGCGCCGAGGCCGTGAAGGTCATGGTCACTGGGCTCCTCCCCTCCTCACGTGCCGGCGTCCGTCCGTCAGCCGCGGGCGACGGCGATGCACTCGATCTCATAGCGCAGACCCTTCAGGCAGCCCGTGATGGTGGTCCGGGCCGGGAAGGGGGCGGCGAAGTACTCGCGATAGAGCCGGTTGAACTCCGGCACGTCGTCCGCGTCGCGGACGTAGTTCCGCGTCTGTACCACGTCGGCCAGCGTGCAGCCCGTCGCCTTCAGCACGTCGCGCAGGTTCTCGATCGAGCGGCGCACCTCGCCCTCGAAGCCGTCGGCGATGATCGTCCCCGTCTTGTCGACCGACGCCTGACCCGAGACGAAGACCAGCTGGCCGACCTTCACGCAGGGGCTGAAGGGCAGGTGCGACACCGGCGTGTCGTCGAGCTTGGGATATTCGGGCACGACGCTCATGCGGGTCTCCAGGGCGGGTCGAGCGGGAAGATCGGCCGCCGGACGTGGCGGAACGGCAGGGTCGTCAGGTCGCTGGGGCAGGGGCCGGGTGTCGCCACCGTGTAGCTGGCCGCCGCGATCCGGTCATAGGCCCGCCGGTGGGCGACCGCCGCCTTGACGCCAACGAAGGCGAGCCGCTCGGGCACGATCCCCTGCGAGCGGAGCTGCCCCAGGTCGAAGGGCGGGGTCTTGAAGGACGTGAGGAGGATCGACACGCCGCCCGCCCGCACGGTCGCGGACGGCCCCATCTCGATGTTCACGCCCTGCATGGCGGCGAGGTGGCTGTTCCGGTCCTCGAGCACGAAGCGCCCGTCCGAGCGGGACAGGAGTTCGACCGTCACGGTCACCGGCCCCGGGTCGAGGCGGCTCGATCCGCCCAGCGACAGCGTGGCGGTCCCCCCGACCGGAACGTCGGCGAGCGCGCGGACGGCGGCCGCGTCGGCGATCACCACCGCGGCGTCGGTCAGGCCCCGGCGCAGGAAGGTGCGCAGGATGGTGGTGCAGTCGCCGGGTGCCCCGCCGCCGATGTTGTCGGCCGGCTCCACCAGCACGACCGGCCCGCGGATGCCCCTGGCGATCGCGTCGTCGATCGCGGCGTCGAGGTCCCACTCCCGCGGGACGCCCGCCGCCTTCAGCCGGTCGGCGATCCCGGCCAGCGTGTCGAGGTGGCGTTCGGCCGAGGCGTCGTCGCCCGTGCCGACGACGACCGCGGCGGCCCCGGTGTCCGGCGTGTCGGCGAAGGAATAGCCGCCGACGATGCTCACGGCCCAGACGCCCGGATCCTCGCGCTCGATCCGTCGCGCCTCCTCGCTCAGCGCCTTCATCGGCAGATCGGCGGTGCCGGTCCCCGTCGGCGGCCAGACGATCGGGAAGCGGCGGGAGCGCATCCGCGGGCGGACCCCCGTCTCCAGGCTGCGCGCCAGAAGCTCGGCCGAGAGGACCGACGCGTCGAAGGCGTCGGCGTGCGGGTTCTCGCGATAGCCGACGAGGCCGTCGGCGAACCGCGCCATCCGGTCGGTGAAGGTCGCGTGCAGGTCGAACACGGCGAAGAGCGGCAGGTCCGCGGCACCGGGGAGCGCGCGGATGCGTTCCAGCAGCTCGCCCTCCGGATCGTGGGAGCCGGTGGTCACCATCGCCCCGTGGAGCGCCAGCCAGATGCCGTCGATCCCCGCGGCCAGCGCCGGCTGGGCGACGGCGGCGAACTCGGTCCAGAAATCCTCGAAGATCGCGTGGTCGAGCGTGCCCGACGGCATCGCCGACGCCTCGAGCGTGGGAACCAGCGCCCAGCCGTTGCGCTCGGCGACGGCGAGGAACCCGTCCATCGTGGAGCCATCGCCCCGCCGCGCCGGCAGGTCCGCGCCCCGGCGGATGCGCACCGCCCCGGGGCCGGTGATCTCCTCCAGGAAGGTGTGGGTCTCGTGGAAGAGGCCGCCGATCAGGATACGCCGGGTCATGCCGCCCGCCCTCCGGTCTCGCCGGCCATGGTACGGCGCACCTCGGCCATCGTCTCCACCAGCAGCGCGCCGATGCGGTCGCGCTCGCCCCCGCCCATGCGGGTCAACGGGCCGGCGATGCTGACAGCGGCCACCGCCTCGCCCTTGCCGTCCAGCAGGGCGGCGCCGACGCAGGCGGCCCCCATCTCGTTCTCCTCCACCTCCGAGACGAAGCCGCGGCGCCGGCAATCGGCGAGGATGGCCTCGATCCGGTCGGCGTCGGTCGTCGTCCGCGGGGTCAGGGCGACCAGCGGATGCAGCGCCAGAACCTGCCGGCGCATCGCCTCGGTCCCGTAGGCCAGCAGCGCCCGGCCGCAGGCGGTGGAATGGTAGGGCGCCCGGGTGCCCGCGTAGGAGGTGATGCGGAGCGTCTGCGAGCCTTCCAGGCTCTCCACGATCAGCACGTCGGTCGGGCAGGGGAGGGCGAGGTTCACCGTTTCCCGCGTCGTCGCGCACAGGCGCACGAGGTGCGGGCGCATCAGCGCGATGAGGTCGGTCCGTCGCTCGACAGTCCGGCCGTAGGCGAGCAGCCCGACGCCCAGCCGATAGACCCCGCGCTCAGGCGCGTGCTCCACGAGGCCCACGTCGACCAGTGCCGTCACGAGGTTGAAGGCGGTGGTCTTCACCAGGCCGGTCCCGGCCGCGACGTCCCGCAGCGAGACCCAGCCGCCGTCGTGCGCGGCCAGCACGTCGAGGATGGCCTTCGCCCGGCCGATGGACTGGATCCGCGCTTCGGCCACGAGGGCAGGTGCGGGCGGGCGGATGCGGTTGCTCACCGCCCGCCCCCGCGGATCCGCCCCGTCGCATCCGGCGCCACATCGAGTGACCGTCGCATAATGTAGAACGCCTTCCACATCTGCATCTCCATGATTACAGCCTCGCATCCCCGGAAATGCAAGGGAATCGTCGACGAGAATTTTTCGTTGACAGCAAGTTGTGCGGGCGTGAGCATGAACGGGAAACGGGCGTCTCACATCGTGGGACGCTTGCGCCACGCGGACGACGGGGGGTTCGACGATGCGCATGTTCGTCGCCTCGCTGGCCACGGAGACGAATACGTTCGCTCCGCTGCCCGTCGATCGTGCCGCCTTCGAGCGGGCGTTCTACGCGCCGCCGGGCCGTCACCCCGACACGCCCATGCTGTGTTCCGCCCCCGTGGTGGCCGCCCGCCGCCGCGCCCGGCAGGACGGGTTCACGCTGATCGAGGGGACCGCCACCTGGGCGGAGCCGGCGGGCCTCGTCGCCCGCGGCGCCTACGAGGGCCTGCGCGACGAGATCCTGGACCAGCTGCGCGCCGCCATGCCGGTCGACGTCGCGCTGTTCGGCCTGCACGGCGCGATGGTCGCCGACGGCTACGAGGACGTCGAGGGCGACCTCCTCGCCCGGGTGCGGGCGATCGTGGGACCGAAGGCGGTGGTGGGGGCGGAGTACGACCTGCACTGCCACCTGACCGAAAAGCGCGTCGCGGCGTGCGATCTGGTGGTGCTGTTCAAGGAGTTCCCGCACACGGACTTCCTCGCCCGTGCGGAGGAGCTGGTCGACCTCGCCGTCCGCACCCATCGGGGCGAGATCCGGCCCGTGATGCGGACCTTCGACTGCCGGACGCTCCAGGGCGCGTTCATGACGAACCAGCCGTTGGGCCGCGCCTTCGTCGACAAGATCATGGCGATGGAGGGGAAGGACGGGGTGCTGTCCATCTCCGTCGCCCACGGCTTCTCCGCCGGCGACGTGCCCGAGGTCGGCACCCGGACCCTCGTGATCACCGACGGCGACCCGGACAAGGCGTCCCGCCTCGCGGAGGACCTGGGGCGGGAGGTGCTGGGCTTCGCCCGCGCGTCGACGCCGCGCCACTACACGCCCGAGGAGGCCGTGGCCTTCGTGCGCGACGCGCCGGCCCATCCGATCGCCTTCGGCGACCGGTGGGACAGCCCCGGCGGCGGGGTGCCCGGGGACGGGGCGATCGCGATCGAGACGCTGCTGCGCCACCCCGACGTGCCGTCCGCCATCGGCGCGCTGTGGGACCCGATCGCGGTGGACTTCTGCCGTGCCGCCGGCGTGGGCGGGAACCTCTGGCTGCGCATCGGCGGCAAGGCGACGCCCGTCTCCGGCCGCCCCGTGGACGCGCACGTCGTGGTGAAGGGTCTGTCCGACGACCTGATCATCCCGTTCGAGCAGAGCCTCGTCTCGCTCGGGCCGGCGGCGGCGGTCTCCATCGGGCACGTCGACGTCGTGCTCTGCACCGGCCGGTCGCAGACCTTCAGCCCGCCCGCCTTCACGAACCTCGGCATCGACCTCGCGGCGAAGAAGCTCGTGATCGTGAAGTCGTCGAACCACTTCTCGGCCGCCTTCGCCAAGGTCTGCGCGGCGGTCCACTATCTCGACACCGGAGGGCCGTTCCCCCACGACCCGCTGACGGTGACCTATCGCCGGGTCCGCCGCCCGATCGCACCGCTGGACGCGCACCCATGGCCGTGACGCGCCTGCCGCTTCCGCCCGCCAACGGCGACGAGATCGACGCGACCCCGCTCGACGCCCGCACCAAGGGCATCCCGGCGCACGCCGGGCGGCTGCGGCTGAACGAGATCCCGGCGCGCGGCTGGAACCTGCTGGCGGGCGACCTGCCGATGCCGGCGGCGGTTCTGCGGCTCGACCGGCTGCTGGCCAACGACGCGTGGATGAACGCGTTCCTGACGGCGAACGGCCTCGCCATCGCGCCCCACGGCAAGACCACGATGGCGCCGCAGCTCTTTGCGCTGCAGCACGCGTCCGGCGCCTGGGCGATCACGGTGGCGACGGTGCAGCAGATGGCCGTCGCCCGGCACTTCGGCTTCCCGCGCGTCATCATCGCCAACCAGCCGACCGGCCGGGCCGCGATCGACGCCTGCTTCGCCGCGCTCTCGGCCGACGACGGGTTCGAGCTGATCGTGCTGGCCGACAGCCCGGCGGTGGTCGCCGCACTCGCCGCCGGGGCCGCGCGGGCGACGGGCCTGCGCCGCCCGCTGGGCGTGCTGGTGGAGATGGGGGCGCTGGGCGGGCGGACGGGCACCCGCACGGTGGCCGAGGCCGTCGCCGTCGCCCGCGCGGTCGCGGCGGCCGAGGGGCTGACGCTGGCGGGGATCGAGTGCTTCGAGGGCATCCTGCGCGACACGGCGGCGGTCGACGCGCTGCTCGACGACGTGCTGGCGGTGGCCGGTGCGGCGGCGCAGGCCGATCTCTTCCCGCCCGGCCGGCCGATCGTGCTGAGTGCCGGCGGCAGCGCCTTCTACGACCGGGTGGGCGAGCGGTTCGCCGCCGTCGACCTCGGCGGGCGCGCCATCGTCAAGGTGATCCGCAGCGGCTGCTATCTCACCCACGACACGCTCGGCTACGAGATGTCCTATGCGCGGATCCTGAAGGAGACGCGGCTGACCCTGCCGCCCGGCCGGTTGACGGCGGCGATCGAGGTCTGGACCTACGTGCAGTCCACGCCGGAGCCGGGGCGCGCGATCCTCACCGCCGGCAAGCGTGACGTCAGCCACGACGGCGCCCTGCCCAAGCCGGTCGCGTGGTTCCGCCCGGGGGCCATGGACCGGCCGGAGGCCGCACCCGTCGACTGGGCGGTGACCGCGCTGAACGACCAGCACGCCTACATGGCCGTGCCGGACGGGTCGGGACCGGGCGGGGGCGGGCCGCAGGTGGGCGACATGGTGGCGCTCGGCATCGCGCACCCCTGCACGACCTTCGACAAATGGGACCTCCTGCTGGTGGTCGACGCAGACTGGACGGTGGTCGACGCCGTCCGGACCTTCTTCTAGGGGATGGCCATGCGCATCGGTCTGATCCACGTCGCACAGGAAACCAACGACTTCAACCCGTTGCCGACGACGCTGCGCGACTACGAGAGCTTCGGCCTGCACCTCGGCGCCGAGGTGATCGCGAAGTCGGGCGGGCTCGGCCAGGTGGCCGGCCATCTGAAGGCGATCGCCGACAGCGGACTCGCGGTGGAGACGGTGCCCATCGTCCGCGCCCACGCGGTCGCCGGCGGGCGGATCGACACCGAATCCCGGGAATACTTCCTGCGCGTCATCCGCGACGGGCTGGCGGCGGCCGGTCGCCTCGACGGGCTGGTGCTCCAGCTCCACGGCGCCTGCGCGGCCGAGGGGCTGGACGATGTGGAGGGGGAGCAGGCCGCGCTCTGCCGCGAGGTGCTCGGCCCGGACGTCCCGATCCTGCTGGCCCTCGACCACCACGCCAGCGTGACCCGGCGGATGGTCGACAGCGTGACGGCGATCGTCGGCCACCGGACCCAGCCGCACGATCCGTTCGACACCGGCGTGATCGGCACGGCGCTGCTGCTGCGCATCATCCGCGAGGGGCTGCGCCCGACGATGGCGCTGCGCAACATCCCGCTGGTGACGCACCAGGAGAAGTTCCTGACCGCGCACGGACCCATGAAGATCTGGTTCGACCGGGCGCGCGCCATCGAGCGGGAGAACCCGAAGGTCCTCCAGGTGGTGCCCTGCCCGATGCAGCCCTGGCTCGACGTGGCCGAGGGCGGCTGGACCGTGACCGTCGTCACCGACGGCGACGGGGCCCTGGCCGAGCGGGTCGCCGACGAGATGGCCGACCTCTGCTGGTCGCAGCGCGACGCCTTCCTCGAGCGCGAGGCGCTGGCGGTGGACGACGCCGTGCGGATGGCGGACGCCGAGCCGAAGGGCGTCGTCGTCCTGTCCGACACGGGCGACACGGTCTTCGGCGGCTCGGCCGGCGACAGCAACGTGATCCTGGAGGCGGTGCTCCGCCTCGGCGTGACGGGCCCGGTGCTGATCCCGATGATCGCGCCGACGGTCGTCGCGCGGCTCTGGGAGGCGGGGGAGGGGGCGACCGTCACCCTGCCGGTCGGCGGTGAGACGGCGACCGCCTTCTTCACCCCGCTCGAGGTCACGGGCCGCGTGGTGCGCCTGCGCAGCGGGCCGGTGCCCATCGCGGGCTATCAGGACGGCGAGGTCGACATGGGACGCACCGCGGTGTTCGCGGTCGGCCCGGTCACCCTTCTGGTCAGCGAACTGCGCGGCGTCGCCGGCAACCTTCCCGACGTCTGGCGGGCGCACGGCATCGAGCCGTCGGAGGCCCGGATCGCGGTCCTCAAGACCGCGTCGAACTTCCAGTTCTTCGCTCCGATCTCGTCCCGCGTCATCCGCGCCGACACGCGCGGACCCGGGCAGTCGGACGTTTTCGGCCTTCCGTGGATGCGTCTTCCGCGGCCGATCCACCCCCTCGATCCCATCACCGACCGGAACGTGCGGAGGTCGTGACCGCCGTCGGGCGCCGACGCGCGACGGCTTCTCCAGGCAAGAGCAACGGACAGGAGGCTGCGATGAAGACGGTTCTTTCCACGGTGCGCGGGGTCACCCGGCGCACGCTCCTCGGGTCGGTGGCGGCGGGCGCCGCGCTGGCGCTCTCGGCGACCCCGCTCCTCGCCCAGCAGGTGCAGGGCGGCACGCTGCGGGTGGCGGTGCTGGCGGACATCGCCAACTTCGACCCGCACCAGTTCTCGTTCGTCAACGCGACGCTGATCAAGAACCTCTACGACAGCCTCATCGAGTACACGCCCGACGGGCGGGCGATGCCCAGCCTCGCCGAGAGCTGGACCGTCGCACCCGACGCGAAGTCGGTGACGCTGAAGCTCCGCGGCGGGGTGAAGTTCCATTCCGGCGGCACGCTGGACGCGGAGGCCGTCGCGGCGAACTTCAAGAAGGCGTCGGATCCGCGCCTGGGCAAGAACCTGTTCCCGACGATGTCGATCGTCCAGGACTGGACGGTGGTCGATCCCTCGACCATCCGCCTCAACTTCAAGAACCCGGTGCCCGAGCGGCAGATCACCGACCTGCTCCAGTTCACCACCATCATCGACCCCGCCGGGATCGAGACGGTGGAGCAGCGGCCGGCCGGCAGCGGCGCCTACACGCTGGCCGAGCGCGTGGTCGGCCAGCGCATCCGCCTGACCGCGAACCCGAACTACTGGCGTCCGAACGAGCCCGTCTCGAAGGAGGTCGTGATCACGATCTTCTCGCAGGACCAGGCGGCGACGGCGGCGCTGGAATCCGGCGGCGTTGACGTCATCTACGGCGGCACGGCGCGCAGCGCCTCGCGCCTCAAGGCGGCGGGCTATCCGGTGCTCGACGGCCCCGGCCCCCTGGTGCAGGTCTTCCGCATCAACTCCACCCGCGGCCCCTTCCGGAACGCGAAGTTCCGCGAGGCCTTCAACTTCCTGATGGACCGCGAGAACATCCTGCGTATCGGCTACGCCGGCCTCGGGCAGGTGGTGGCGCTCCCCTGGGCGCCGTCGAGCCCGGCGCACGACCCCGGCTACGCCCGGACCTATGGCTTCAACCTGGACAAGGCGCGCGAGCTTCTGCGCCAGTCGGGCCTCAGCCCGGCCGAGATGAACGACTGGAAGCTGACGGTGAACGCGGGCGACCAGCCCTCGGTCGCGATCAGCCAGCTGGTGCAGCAGACGCTGCGCCGGGTGAACATCACCATCGAGCTCGACATGAAGGAGGGCTCGGAGCTTGTGAACTCCATGCTGGAGGGCCGGTTCGACGCGCTGTTCGGCGGCATCGGCAACATCCAGAAGTTCCCCTCGCGCGTCGCCACCAACAGCATCTACCGCACGGCCAACAACCCGGTCCTGAAGGACCCCCACCCCCATCCGGAGTACGTCGACGCCATCCGGCGCGTGGACACGACGCTCGGCTCCGGTCCCGAGGTCAAGGCCGCGTACGATCACCTCAACCGCACGCTGATCCAGGCGGCCTTCGGCATCCCCACCAACACCTACGACCAGGGGATCATCGTGACGGCGAAGACCGTGGCCGGCTTCACGCTGGACATGGACAACATGCTGGTGCTCCGGACCACCGGCTTCCGCCGGTGAGGTGAGGGTGGAGGGACCGCCGCAGATGCCGAACCCCGTCCTGTCGATCCGGTCGCTGAACGTGACCTTCGTCGGGTCGGGCGCCGACATCCCGGCGGTCCGCGGCATCGACCTCGACGTGCACGAGAACGAGGTTCTCGGCATCGTGGGGGAGAGCGGGTCGGGCAAGAGCGTCACCGCCCTGGCGGCGGCGGGGCTGCTGCCGCGGACGGCCCGGATCACGGGCTCGGTCCTGCTGGGCGGGCGGCAGGTGGTGGGGGCGACCGCCGACGATCTGCGCCGCATGCGCGGCCAGGACGTCGGCGTGGTCTTCCAGGACCCGTCCACCACGCTCAACCCGCTCATGCCCGTCGGCGACCAGGTGACGGAGGGGGAGGTGGCGCACGGCCGCCTCGCCCGCGCCGACGCGGGCGTGCGGGCGGTCGACCTCCTGCGCGAGGTCGACATCGCCGATCCCGACAACCGCGCCCGCCAGTACCCGCACGAATTCTCGGGCGGGATGCGCCAGCGGGCGGTGATCGCCATGGCGATGGCGGGCCGGCCGCGCCTGATCGTCGCCGACGAGCCGACGACGGCGCTCGACGTCACGGTCCAGGCCCAGGTGCTGGCGCTGCTCGCCCGCCGGCAGGCGGAGACCGGTGCGGCCGTCGTGCTCATCACCCACGACCTCGGCGTGGTGGCCGAGGTGGCGCACCGCGTCGCCGTGATGTACGGCGGGCGGATCGTGGAGACCGGATCGGTGCGGGACATCTTCGCCCGGCCCCGCCACCCCTATACCGCGGCCCTGCTGCGCAGCGCGCCGCGGATCGACGTCACGGCCGGCCGCCTCGACCCGATCCCGGGGCAGCCGCCGACGCCGACCGACCTTCCCGCGGGCTGCACGTTCCACCCGCGCTGCCCGCTCCACGCCGGCCGCACCCGCTGCACGACCGAGGACCCGGCGCTGCGGCCCATGGGGCCGGGCCAGGCGGCGGCGTGCCACTTCGCGGAGGAGATGGGCGCGCGCGACCCCCTCTCCCCCGGTCCCTCCCCCCGGGGGGAGGGGAGACCGGTTGCCGCAGCGTCCCTTCCCCCACCGGGGGGGAGGGACAGCGAGAGGGGGTCACCGCCGCCCCTCCTCGTCGTGGACGACCTCAAGGTCCATTTCCCGATCCGCGCCGGCCTGCTGCGCCGGGTGGTGCGGACGGTGCGCGCGGTCGACGGGGTCAGCCTCAGCCTCGCCCCGGGCGAGACGCTCGGCCTCGTCGGCGAGAGCGGGTGCGGCAAGACCACGACCGGCCGGGCGATCATGGGGCTGATCCGGTCGACCGGCGGGCGCATCCTGTTCGACGGCAAGCCCGTCCACGGCCTGTCGCGCAAGGGCCTCCGCCCCGTGCGCCGGGCGATGCAGTACGTCTTCCAGGACCCCTTCTCCTCGCTCAACCCGATGCTGAGCGTCGGCGACGCCATCGCGGAGCCGCTGCGCATCCATGGCCTCTACGACGCGGCGGGCGGGGCGACGTGGATCGCCACGCTGCTCGACATGGTCGGGCTCTCGCCCTCCGTCGCGCACCGCATGCCGCGGGAGTTCTCGGGCGGGCAGAAGCAGCGGATCGGCATCGCCCGCGCGCTGGCGCTGAAGCCGCGCCTCCTGATCCTCGACGAGCCGGTCTCCGCGCTCGACGTCTCGATCCAGGCGCAGATCGTGAACCTGCTGCAGGACCTGCAGAAGGACCTCGGCCTCGCCTATCTCTTCATCGCCCACGACCTCAGCGTGGTGAAGCACATCTCCGACCGCGTGGCGGTGATGTACCTCGGCCGGATCGTGGAGGAGGGCCCCAAGGCCGACCTCTACGGCCGCCCGGTCCACCCCTACACCCAGGCGCTGCTGTCCGCCGTTCCCGCGGTCGACGTGGACCCGGCCGCGAAGCGGCGCCGGATCGTGCTGGAGGGGGAGATCCCGAACCCCTCCGCCCCGCCGCCCGGCTGCCATTTCCACCCGCGATGCTTCCGCGCCGACGGGCGCTGCGGGGTCGAGGTCCCGGCCTTCCGCCCCTACGGCGACGGGGCGACCCGGACCGCCTGCCACCACGCCGGACCGCTGACCGTCCCGCTGACGCCCGCGCCCGAGACGCTGGGGGCGAGCCCATGACCCCCGTCCTCCCGTCGGCCGCGCTCGCGTCGGCCGCCCGCGTCGTGCGCCGCGTGCTGGCCCAGCCCGCCGCGGCGGTGAGCGTGGCCTTCCTCCTCGCCATCACGGTCCTCGCCTTCACCGCCGGCCTCCTCGGCCTCGATCCGCTGGAGCAGGACATGCTCGCCATGCTGGAGGGGCCGTCGGCGGCCTATCCCTTCGGCACGGACGAACTCGGCCGCGACATCCTCGCCCGCGTCATCTTCGGCGCCCGCACCTCGC
This sequence comes from Rhodospirillales bacterium, assembly GCA_947457845.1. GTDB lineage: Bacteria > Pseudomonadota > Alphaproteobacteria > Azospirillales > Azospirillaceae > CANGXM01. The sequence continues at coordinate 17,779 of CANGXM010000051.1, forward strand.
TCACCACGGCGGCGGGGGCCGTCCTCCTCGCCGCCGCGATCGGCGTGCCGATGGGGCTGGTCGCCGGTTTCTTCGGCGGCTGGCGCGACGTGGCGCTGATGCGGGTGGTCGACCTGATGCTGGCCCTGCCGGGCATCATGCTGGCACTGGCGCTCATCGCCGTGCTGGGGCGCAGCCAGTCGGCGGCGCTTGTCGCGGTCGGGCTGACGGGGGTGCCCACCTTCGCCCGCGTCGCCCGCGCCCAGGTGCTGAGCCTGCGCAAGCGCGACTTCGTGACGGCGGTGGAGGCGTTCGGCGCCACCTCCTCCTACAGCATGTTCCGCACGATCCTGCCCAACTCCTGGAGCCCGATCCTCACCCAGATGGTCGTGCTCTCCTCGGTCGCGATCCTGCTGGAGGCGGCACTCGCCTTCCTCGGCGTCGGCATCCCGCCGCCGACGCCCAGCTGGGGCGAGATGCTGCGGACGGGCAAGGAGTACCTCTACGACGCGCCGACCTACGCGGTGCTGCCGGGGGTGGCGCTCACCCTCACCATCCTGTCGTTCGACACCATCGGCCGCGCGCTCTCCTCGGTCCTCGAGGGGCGCGACACGGCGGTGCCCCAGCCACGGGCGGAACGGGCATGATCGGCTTCGTCACCTGGCGCCTCGCCCAGCTCGTGCCGGTGCTGCTGGTCGCCTCGGCGCTGATCTTCTTCATGATGTACGCCGTCCCCGGCGGCCCGGTCGCGGCGCTGGTGGGCGAGAACGCGACGCAGGAACAGATCGCCGCCGTGACGGAGCAGTTCGGGCTGAACCGCCCGGTGGCGGTGCAGTACGTCGACTGGCTGCTGCGCGCGCTGACCGGCGATCTCGGCCAGTCCCTCCACAGCCGGGAACCGGTGCTGAAGCTGATCGGCGAGCGGTTGCCGGCGACGCTCCAGCTGGCGGCCGTTGCCACGCTCATCGGCCTCCTCGTCGGCGTGCCGCTGGCGCTGGCGAGCGCGCTCTCCCAGGGATCTTGGCTCGATCGGGCGCTCAGCGGGTGGAGTGCCTTGGCGCTCGGCGTCCCGACCTTCTGGGTCGGCATCCTGCTGATCCTGCTGTTCGCGGTGGAGCTGAAGCTCCTTCCCGCGGCCTCCGCCTACGTGCCCGTCTGGCAGGACCCCTGGCAGATGATCCGCAACGCGATCCTGCCGGCCGGCACGCTCGGGCTCTATGTCTCCGGCATCTTCGCACGCTTCCTGCGCGGCTCGCTGATCACGGAGTTCAATGCCGACTACGTCCGCACCGCGCGCTCGAAGGGGCTTAAGGAGGGGACGGTCGTCGCCCGGCACGTGCTGCGCAACGCCATGCTTCCCTTCGTCACCATCGTCGGGATCATGCTGGCGGGCTTCATCGGCGGGGCGGTCGTGACCGAGGCGGTCTTCACCTATCCCGGCCTCGGGCGGCTCGTGATCCAGGCGATCGGCAGCCGCGACTACCCGCTGGTCCAGGGCTGCATCCTCGTGATCCTGGCCATCTACATCCTCATCAACCTGCTGGTGGACGTTCTCTACGTCTACATCGACCCGCGGATCGACTATGGCTGAGCCCCCGCCGACGCCCGCCACGCTGTTCGATCTGACCGGGCGCGTGGCGCTCGTCACGGGGTCCTCCCGCGGGCTCGGCTGGGCGATGGCCCGTGCGCTGGCGGGCGCCGGGGCGCGGGTGATCCTCAACGGGCGCGATCCGGCGGCGGTCGAGGCGCGGCGCGCGGAGCTGGCGTC
>CANGXM010000052.1 GCA_947457845.1 Rhodospirillales bacterium
CCATCGGCACGCCGCGCGCACGCGCCAGCATTGCGACATGGGCCGAGGGCGACCCTTGGGCGAGGACCACGGCCCCGCCCCGCGACCAGTCGACCGACAGGAAGCGCGACGGCGTCAGGTCGTCGGCCGCCAGCACGGCGCCCGGCGGCAACGCGGGCGCCGCGTCGCCGCCCGCGAGGCGCTCCAGCACCCGGTCGCGGATGTCGGCGATGTCGGACGCGCGGGCGCGGAAGTATTCGTCCGCCGCGGCCTCGTAGTCGGCGATCTCGCCGGCGAGGGCATCCGACCAGGCGACATCGGCCGGATGCCCGACCTCGACGCCCGCGAAGGCGTCCACCGACAGCGCCTCGTCCTCCAGCATCGCGACCTGGAAGGCCAGGATGTCGGCCCCGTCGCCGTCGGCCGCATCGGCCATGGCGGCCAGCTCGTCGCGGGCGCCGGCGATGGCGCGGCGCAGGTCCGCCGCCTCGGTCGCCGAATCGCCCGACGCCACCCGACGCGCCCTGGTGGCGGGGAGAACCACCAGCGGCCCCGCGTGCAGGCCGGCGGAGGCCGGGCGGCCCCGGAGGACGGTTTCGCGGCGTGCGCCGTCTGACATCTCCACCCTCAGCCCTCCGCCTCCTCGTCGAACCGCCGCTCGATCAGTGCGACGACGGCGCTGAGCGCCCGGTCGGCATCCGGCCCGGCGGTGCGCAGGTGCAGCACGGTCCCCTGCGCGGCCTTCACCCGCATCACCTTGACCGGGCTCTTCGCATCGGTCCAAGGACCCGCGGGGTCGAGGGCGAACTCGACCGAACTCGCGTACGCCTTGGCGAGACGGGTCAGCTTCACCGACGGACGGGCGTGCAGCCCGACCGCGTTGGTGAGCCGGACCGCGGCCGTATGCGGGCCGTCGCCGGTCGGCGGGGCACCGGGCACCGCACCGGGCAGGCCGTCACTGGGCATAAAGCTCCTCCGCCGTGCGCCGGACGGTGTCCAGCGCCGACCCGCCGGACGCCTCGGTGGCCGCGATCACCGCGCCCTCGACGACCGGGGCGTTGCAGACGACGACCCGCCCCCGCCATTCCTCCTCCGCCATCTCCACCGCCATCTCCGCGTTCGTCTCCGCCCCGCCGAGGTCGACCAGGATGGCGACACCGGCGTCGGACCAGGCCCGCCGGACGGCGTCCTGGATGCCTTCGACGCTGGTCCCGAGGCCGCCCGCGGCGTCGCCGCCCGTCCAGGCGAGCGGCACCATGTCGCCCACCATCTGCCGGACCATGTCCGCCGCCCCCTCCGCCACCTTGGCCGAGTGGGAGACGATCACGATGCCCACGTTGCCCACCATGCCTCAGCCCTCCAGCCGCAGCGCGGCCGCCGCCGCCATCAGGGACGCCGACCGCGCCCCGGGGTCCATGTGACCGATCGACCGGTCGCCCAGAAAGGATGCGCGACCCCGCAGCGCCTTCATCGCAACCGTGGCCAACGCGGCCTCCGCCGCCACCGCCGCGGCGCGCGACGGCGGCGCCCCGCCGGCCAGCGCCTCGTGGAGCGGCAGGAGAACGTCGAGCAGGGTCTTCTGCCCGGCCTCGGACTTGCCGCGCGCCTTCACCGCCTCGACCGCCCGGCCGAAGGCCACGACCGCGTCGGCGCGGGTCGGCTCGGGCGGGAGAGCCTTGCCCAGCTCCAGGAACAGGGTTCCGTAGAGGGGGCCCGACGCACCGCCCACCTTCATGACCAGCGTCGTCCCGACCGCCTTCAGCAGATCCGGCCACGGCCTGGCCGCGTTGACGGGCAGGTCGGCCAGCACGGCCTCGAACCCGCGGCGCATGTTCACGCCGTGGTCGCCATCGCCGATCGCCTGATCGAGCACGGTCAATTCGTCCGCGGCGGCCACGACCGCCTCGGCCACCGCCCTGACGAGGGCCTCGCGGGCCCCGGCATCGGTCGTCATCGGTTCCTCCTCATGCGCCCGCCCGGATGCGAGCCCCGGCGGCATCGAACCAGAGCGCCCCGACCAGGGCCAGGTCGACCGGATCACCCACGTCGATCCCGGCGTCGGGTTCGGCCAGGGTGACGATCTTGTGCGCGCCCACGTCGATGTGCAGGTGGTTCTGGTCGCCCAGATGCTCGATCCAGCGGACCCGGCCTGCCGCGTGTCCTTTGGTGGCGCGCGTGATCCGCAGATGTTCGGTCCGGGCCCCCACCGTCGCCGTGCCGCGGGGCATGGGCGTGCCCTCGAACAGGCGGGCCGGCAGCAGGTTGATGGCCGGCTGGCCGAGGCGCGTGGCGACGTAGGTGTCGTCCGGATCCTCGTAGATCTGCCGGGGCGTGCCGAGCTGCACCAGCCGCCCGCGGTCCATCACGCCGATCCGCGTCGCCATGGTCATGGCTTCGGTCTGGTCGTGGGTGACGTAGAGGATGGTGGCGCCGAGATCGCGCTGGATGCGCTGGAGTTCGAGGCGCAGTTCGGCCCTCAGCTTGGCGTCCAGCGAGGAGAGCGGCTCGTCCATCAGATAGACGGCCGGCGAGCGCACGAGCGCCCGGCCGATGGCGACGCGCTGCATCTGCCCGCCCGACAGCTGCGTCGCCCGGTTCGCCAGCTTGCTCTCGATCCGCAGCAGCGCCGCCACCTCGCGCACCTTGCGGTCGACCACGTCGGCCGGCGTCCGTCGGGCGGGTGCGCGCAGCGGGAAGGCGAGGTTGTCGTAGACGCTGAGGTGCGGATAGAGGGCGAACTGCTGGAACACGAAGGCGACGTCGCGCTCGACCGGCGGGGCGCGGGTGACGTCCCGCCCGCCGATCAGGACACGGCCGGCGTCCGCCCGTTCCAGCCCCGCGACGAGGCGCAGCGTCGTCGACTTGCCCGCACCGGTCGGGCCGAGGAGGACCACGAACTCCCCGTCGCCGACCGGCAGCGTCAGGTCGGCGACCGCGACCGTGGCGCCGAAGCGCTTGGTCACCCCTTCGAGGCGGACCTCAGCCATGGGCGCGCCCCCCGGCCACGGGTGCCTCGTGGAGTGCCGTACGCAGCGCCCGCCCGTCGGCGGCCTGGAACAGGGACAGCTTTTCCGACCGGAACGACAGGCCCACCCGCTCCCCCGTCCGGACCGGGACCGCCGAGGGAAGCCGCGCCCGGATGGTGCCGAGCCCGGTGGCGAAGGTGACGATCTGCGTCGTCCCCAGATATTCGGCCCCGTAGACCTCGCCCCGCACGGCGCCGGCGTCGTCCAGGCGCACGTGCTCGGGCCGGACGCCGAGGACGAGGTCGCCGTCCGCCGGTTCGCGCAGGATCGGCACAGCGACCATGGCCTCGCCCACGCGGATCGCATGGTCGCCCGGCGCCAGCCCGCCCGGGACCGGCAGCAGGTTCATCGGCGGCGAGCCGATGAAATCGGCCACGAACAGCGACGCCGGTCGGTCGTAGACCTCCTGCGGACGGCCGATCTGTTCGACCACGCCGTGGTTCATCACCGCGATCCGGTCGGCGATCGCCATGGCCTCCAGCTGGTCGTGGGTGACGTAGACCGTGGTCGCGCCGAGGCGCGTGTGCAGTGCCCGCAGCTCCCCGATCATCACCTCCCTGAGTTCGGTGTCGAGCACGCCCAGCGGCTCGTCCATCAGGAAGGCCTTGGGGCGGCGGACGATCGCCCGGCCGAGCGCCACCCGCTGCAGGTCGCCGCCGGCGAGGCCCGAGACCGAGCGGTCGAGCAGGTGGTCGATCCGCAGCAGCCGCGCCGCCTCCTCCACCCGCGCCCGGATCTCCGCCCGCGCAAGGCCGTCGCACTTCAGCGGAAAGCCCATGTTGGCCCGCACGTCCATGTGCGGGTAGAGGGCGAACAGCTGGAAGACGAAGGCGATGTCGCGCTCGGACGCGCGGCGGAAGCTGACCTCCTCGTCGTCGAGCCGGATCGAGCCCGAGGTGGGCAGTTCCAGCCCCGCGATCATGCGCAGCGTCGTCGTCTTGCCGCAGCCGGACGGGCCCAGCATCACGAAGAACTCGCCGTCCTCGATGGTGAAGGTGCTGTCGCGCACGGCCGTGAAGTCGCCGAACGCCTTGTGCAGGTTCTCGATGCGGATCCGGGCCATGACGGTCAGTCCGGGAACTTCGAGACGACGACGAACATCACGGTTCCGGTCAGCGTCGTCGCGAACGACCAGGAATAGAGGGTCAGCGACAGGGGCTGCATCAGCATCACCACGCCGCAGGCGATGATGCCGGTCGCCACGGCCTCCCACGGCCCGCGTCGGAAGAAGCGCCTCATTTGCGCACCGCGCCGAAGGTGATGCCGCGCAGCAGTTGTTTGCGCAACAGGATGGTGAAGGCGAGGATGGGCAGCAGGAACAGCGTCGTCCCCGCCGCGACCGCCGGCCAGTCCTGCCCGCCCTCGCCGATGATGATCGGGATGAAGGGCGGGGCCGTCTGCGCCGAGCCGGAGGTGAGCAGCACGGCGAAGGCGTACTCGTTCCAGGCGAAGATCAGGCAGAAGATGGCGGTCGCCGCAATGCCCGTGGTCGCCTGCGGCAGCACCACCTTCACGAAGGCCTGGAGGCGGGTGTAGCCGTCGATCATGGCGGCCTCCTCGTACTCGCGCGGGATCTCGTCGATGAAGCCCTTGAGCAGCCACACGGCGAGCGACACGTTCACCGAGGTGTACAGCAAGATCATGCCGAGGCGCGTGTCCGACAGGCCGAGTTCCCGGTACATCAGGAAGATCGGGATGGCGACGGCGATGGGCGGCATCATCCGCGTCGACAGGATGAAGAACAGAAGGTCGTCCTTCAGCGGCACCCGGAAGCGCGAGAAGCCGTAGGCCGCGAGCGTGCCCAGCACCACGGCGAGGACCGTCGAGCCGAAGGCGATGACGACCGAGTTCACGAACCGCGGCACGTAGTTGGACGGGCCGACCACCACCATCCCCTTGCCCCGCGCCAGCGCCTCGCACCGGTCGTCGGCGGGCGGAAGCGAGGCGATGTACTCCGGCGTCTGGCGCGAGCGGGTGGTGAAGAGGTTGCAGTAACCCTCGATCGTCGGTTCGAAATCGACCCAGGGCAGGACCTTGGGCGGGTAGGAGATCGAGTCCGGCGGCGACTTGATCGACGTCAGCCCGATCCAGACCAGCGGAATCAGCGCGAGGACCGCGTAGGCGATCACGATCGTGCCGGCGATCCGGCGGGCGAGGGGCGTCGGCTCGACGATCGAATGGGCGGTGGACAGGCCGGCGGCGGGCATGGCGGGGCCTCTCAGCGCTGCTTCACGCGGTTCAGGGCCTTCACGTAGATGTTCGCGAGGCCGAAGACGGTGACGAACAGGATGATCGCGAAGGCGGAGGAGTAGCCGGTGCGCCACTTCTCGAACGCCTCGCGCTTGAGGGTGATGGACGCGACCTCGGTGGTCGACCCCGGCCCGCCACCGGTGAGCAGGTTGACCATGTCGAACATCTTGAAGTTCTCGATGCCCCGGAACAGCACCGCCAGCATGATGAAGGGCAGCGCCATGGGCAGCGTGATCGACCAGAACCGGCGCCACGCCGACGCGCGATCGATCTCGGCCGCCTCGTAGATGTGCTCGGGAATCGACCGCAACCCGGCGACGCAGATCAGCATCACGTACGGCGTCCACATCCAGGTGTCGACGATCACGATCGCCCATGGCGAGAGCGTCACGTCGCCCAGCATCTGGAAGGAGGAGGGCGGCACGCCCGTCACGAAGGACACCATGTAGTTGAAGAGGCCGATCTGCGGCTGGTAGAGGAACGTCCAGAAGTTCCCCACCACCGCCGGCGACAGCATCATCGGCAGGAGGATCACGGTCGTCCACACGCCGTGGCCGCGGAACCTCCGGTCGATCAGCCAGGCGAGCGTGAAGCCCAGCACCGTCTGGATCGCGATGGACGCGATCACGAAGCGGGCCGTGACCTGCATCGCCACCCAGATGTCGGGGTTCGTCAAAATGTCGGTGTACCAGTCCCCGCCGATCCAGCGGACCGGCGCGTTCGGCCGGTTTGCGCGATAGTTCGTGAAGGACAGCCAGATCGTCCACACCAAAGGGAAGATGTTGATCGCCAGCAGGAGGACGATGGTCGGCGAGATGAAGGCCCAGGCGACCGCCCGGTCCGACAGCCCGCGGACCCGCCGGGCGACGGCCTGGGGCGTCGCTGCGGCGGCCCGTTCGGCGAGCGTGTTCAGGGTGCGGGGCATCGCGCGCCTTCGGCATCGGGACGGGCGGTGAAGGGAACCCGGCGCCGGGGCGCGGCGCCGGGTCCGAAGGGCGTCAGATCTTGCCGTCCTCCTTGAACACCTTGGTCCAGTCCTGGATGAGCAGGTCGAGCGCCTGCTTGGCCGTGCCCTGGTCGGCCACCACGAAGTCGTGGATGCGCTTCTGCATGGCGAGCAGCAGTTGCGCGTAGGAGGGCTCGGCCCAGAAGTCGACGACCTCGCCCATCGCGGTCAGGAAGTCGCGGGCGAAGGGGGCGGTGGAGGCGAAGTTCGGATCCTCCAGCACGGCCTTGTGGCAGGAGTAGCCGCCCAGCGACCACCACTTCTTCTGCACGTCGGCCGAGGCGAACCACTTGATGTACTGGAGCGCCTCGGTCCGGTTCTGGGAGTAGGACACGACCGAGATGCCCTGTCCGCCCAGCTGCGAGCCGCGGCCGGCTGGGCCCGGCGGATTGACGAAGAAGCCGATGCGGTCGCCGCCGACGTTCGGGTCCTTGTGCAGACCCGGGAAGAAGGCGAACCAGTTCATCTGCAGCGCGACTTGCCCGGACTTGAAGGCGTCCAGCCCCTCCTGCATGTAGGAGTTGGAATAGCCCGGCGGCGTGCAGCACTTGTAGAGCTGCTTGTAGAAGTCGAGCCCGGCCACCGAGGCGGCCGAGTTCACGAAGCCCTCCATCGAATAGGGCTTGTTGGGGTCCTGGTACTTGAAGCCGTGGGTATGGAGGGCGTTGGCCACGCCCATGGTGATGCCCTCGGACCCGCGCTCGGTGAAGATGGCGGCGCCGTAGACGCGCTTGCCGTCGATCTCGCGGCCCTGAAAGAACTCCGCGATGTCCTTCAGTTCGGCCTGGGTCTTCGGCGGGGCGATGTCACGGTTGAAGCGCTGCTTGAACGCCGCCTGGATGTCGGGGCGGGCGAACCAGTCCTTGCGGTAGGTCCAGCCGAGCGCGTCGCCCATGGCGGGCAGCGCCCAATAGTTCGGCGTGCCCTTCGGCCAACTGGCATAGCCGGCGACGGTGGCCGGCATGAAGTCGTCGATCTTGATCCCCTCGCGGGCGAAGAAGTCGTTCAGCTTGACGTAATGGCCGTTCTCGGCCGAGCCGCCGATCCACTGGCTGTCGCCGATCAGCAGATCGCACAGCCGGCCCTTGGAGTTCAGTTCGTTCAACATGCGGTCGGCGAAGTTCGGCCAGGGCACGAATTCGAACTTCATGTTCACGCCCGACTGGGCGGTGAAATCCTTGGAGAGTTCGACCAGGGCGTTGGCCGGATCCCAAGCGGCCCAGCAGAGCGTCAGCGTCTTGCCCTGCGCCTGCGCATCCTGCGCCGGCGCTGCGATGCCGACGGCGGCGATTACGGCACCCAGCGTTGCGAGAAGCCTCTTCATCGGTTGCGTCCTCCTCCACCTGTCCGGTTGCGGACGTTGTCGTCGTTCGGACCACGATCGGGTCGTGTTTAGTACGCCATGATAAACTAAACACGTCAAGGCATCATCGTTCCGAACGGCGCCATGAACCGAACGATTGTTTCCCCGATACCGCCTGAAGCGTGATCACCCTCGTTGAGGGAAGAGGGCGAACTTAACGCGAACTGAACACGACCGGCGCGGACGCACAGGATGCCCCGACCACCCGCGTATCCGCGGTTCCCGACCGCGGATACGACGTGCCGCTCGCGCGACGATCGTCGCTCCGATCTGCCTTCAAGGGGGGGGCGGGCCGGCTGGCGGACCCGATCCGCGGGCCCGCCGCAGGCCCGCATCCTGACCGGTGGATGCCGGCCGTTACCGTTCGTGCAGGATCACGGGGACGTCTCCGAACAGTTCGGCGGCCCCGTCGGTGATGGCGAAGGTGCGTCCGACCCCGACCGCCAGACCCGTCCGGCCGTCGGGGATCATGATGTGCACGAAGAAGACCATGCCCGGCGCCATCACGAGCGGATTGCCCGAATAGATCATCGGCGGGACGTCCATCCACGTCGGGCGGAAGGTACAACCGAGCGCATAGCCGCAGGCGGCGAACCGTTCGGTCGCGAAGCCGGCGTCGTCCAGGACCCGCCGGTGGATGTCGTCGAGCGTGCCGAGCGCGCGACCCGGGCGGGCGGCATCGACGATACGCGCCAGCGCCTCGGACGCGATCGCCATCATGTCGCGCTGGCGCGGATCGACCGGGCCGAGCACGATCGTGTCCTCGGTGCAGGCGTGATAGCGACAGGCGGAGCCCGCATGCTCGATCACGATCTGATCCACCGTCTCCAGGCGCCGTGGTCCGCCGATCCCCCGCCCGAACAGCGCCCGCGGGCCGGAGTTGACCAGCGGCCCGCCGGCCGGCATGTCGCCGCCCCCTTCCAGCATCGCCGCCACGCCCGCGGCCGCGACCGAACTGTCCGGCACGCCGGGACGGGCGGCGGCGATCATGGCGCGGGTCGCCGCGTCCGCCAGCCGTGCCGCCTCGCGCACGTAGGCGAGTTCGGCGGCGCTCTTCACCAGCCGCAGCCCCTTGACGATGTCGGACGCGTCGACGAGCGGACAGACGCCGTCGAGCGTGCGTTCCACCGCGCGCCCGTTGGCCGCGGTGAGGCCGTAGCTCGCGAACTCGACCCCGATCCGCTCGCCCTCGAGCCCCATCTCCTCGATGATCGCGCGGAGGTCGCGGGCGGGGTCCGCGTCCTCGGCGTTCAGCCAGATCCGGACCTCGTCGTAGAGCGATGCCGCCTGCGCCTGCCGCAGGTCCGGGCGACGGGTCAGCAGCACCGTCGGCCGTTCGTCGGCCGTGACGACGCCGGCCTGGAAGAAGACGTAGCCGGCGGTGTCGAAGCCGGTCAGCCAGTAGTGGCTCTCCTGCGCGAACACCAGCAGCGCCGACAGGCCACGGCGCCTGAGTTCCGCACGCGTGGCCCGCAGGCGCGCGGCGTGTTCCTCGGGTGGAAAGCGGAGCGCGACCGCCCGGCCGCCCGCGGTGGTCGCTGCAAATTCGGCCATGGGTCAGGCGATCCCGCAGATGTCCGTCATGCAGAGCAGGTAGATCCGGACCATGTCCAGATAGTCGGCCACGTCCACCCGCTCGTCCGGCATCGTGTTGTAACGCCCGCCGGGCCCGCAGACGACGCCCTCCATCCCCAGCTCCTTGTAGAGGTGCCCGGCGTCGGTTCCGTAGAAGCCGGGCGGCGTGATGGCCCCGGTCGGCTGGTCGGTGCCGCGGACCGCCTTGTAGGCGGCGTTCAGCGTCGTCACGATCCGTGCGTCCCGGTCGACCCGGAAGGCGGGCATCATCGGCCGGCCCTTCTGGTGCTCGGGAATCACCGTCGCCTTCAGCCCGGGATGACGGGCCTCCAGCGCGGCGAGCACCCGCCCCAGGTCGGCCAGCGCGTTCGCCTCGGTCTGGCCGGGGCCATAACGCCCGGACCCCTTGATCCGCACGAAATCGGCCACCTGGGGCGGGCGCCATTCGTGCAATTCGCGCCCCAGCGCCCCGTGCATCACCCCCACGTGGACGCGGTTGATCGCGCGGTGTTCCGGCGTCGGCGCGTCGGAGAAGGTCAGCGCATTGAGCTGCGGCACCAGTTCGCAGGCGGCGATCAGCGCGTCCACCGCCTCTTCGCGCTTCGACATGTGGCGCGTGATGCCCTTCAGCTCGATGACGAAGGTGAAGGCCGCTGCATGCATGGTGATGGCCTGAAGGTCCGACGGCTCGCTGTTGATGAAGTAATCGGCCCGCACCCCGCCACGGATCGCGGCGAGGGTGCCGACGCCACCTTGCAGTTCGCCGACGACGTAGGTCAGGACCACGTCGCCCTTCAGCCTCACGCCCGCGTCGATCAGGCTCTTCACGGCCGCGAGGGAGGCGGCGTCGCCCGCCTTCATGTTCGACACGCCGATGCCGTAGATGAAGTCCTGCGTGACCAGCCCGCCCCAGGGATCGACGGTCCAGCCCTCGGTCACCGGGTTGGTGTCCAGATGGCCGTTGAACATCAGGCTCTTGCCGCCGCCGGTCCCCTTCCAGCGGCCGATGGCGTTCACCCGGTCGCCCTCCACCGGTTGCAGCTCGACCTCGAGGCCCATGTCGCGCATCACCGCCGCAATGTGCTCGGCCAGCACGCGCTCCCCCGGGGTCTGGGAGTAGCTCTTGTGCCGGACCATGTCGGCGACGATGTCGAGGCTGGCCTTCTCGTCGATGCCGCGGGCGATGGCGAGCGCGTCGGTCATGGGGATCCTCAGGTTTCCGCCATGACCAGCGTCGGCACGGCGTCGAGCAGGGTGCGCGTGTAGGGATGCCGGTCGGGCGCGCGGGCGTCGCCGGTGGCGAACTGGTCGACGAGGTCGCCGCGGTGCATCACCACGATCCGGTGGGCGAGCTGGCGCACCAGGTTCAGGTCGTGGGTGATGAAGACGCAGGCCGTCCCCGTCTCCCGCTGCAGCGCGACCAGAAGGCGCGCCACCGCCGCCTGCACCGACACGTCGAGCGAGGAGGTGATCTCGTCGCAGATGACGAGGTCGGGCTCCGCCGCGAACGCGCGGGCGATGGCGACGCGTTGCTTTTCCCCACCCGACAGCTGGTGCGGATAGCGGGTCGCGAAATCGGGGGGGAGGCGGACCTTGGTCAGGAGGTCGGCGATCTTCTGATCGAGACCGGCCGCCGGGACGAGGCCGTAGAGCTTCAGCGGACGGGACAGGATCTCGCCCACCCGCTGGCGCGGGTTCAGCGAGCCGTCGGGGTGCTGGAACACGATCTGCACGCGGCGCCGGTACTCGCGGTCGAAGGCCTTTCGCCCGGCGAACCGGCGGCCACCGAAGGCGACCGTTCCGCTGAAGTCCTGCAGCCCCGCGAGCACCTTGGCAATGGTGGACTTGCCCGATCCGCTCTCGCCCACCACGCCCAGGAGTTCGCCGGGCCTGACCGCGAACGAGACGTCGCGCGCGCCCTGCACCACGGTCCGGGACGGGCGCAGCAGCCGCATCAGCGGCGACGGCTCGCCATAGCGCACGTTCACCCCCGACAGGTCGATCAGCGCCGGCGCGGCGGGGTCAGGATCGGGCGTCCCGATCCGCACGTCGGGCCGGGGAACGGCCGCCATCAGGTCGCGGGTGTAGTCGCGCGCAGGGGCACGGAAGATGTCCCGGCACGCCCCCTGTTCGACGATTTCGCCGCGGTGGATCACCGCCACCTCGTCGGCGATGCGCGAGACGAGGCCCAGATCGTGCGAGATGTAGAGGGCGGCGACCCCGGTCTCCTCCCGCAGCCGCGTGAAGAGGTCGAGGATCTGGCGGGCGGTGACGATGTCGAGCGCGGTCGTCGGCTCGTCGAAGACGATCAGCTCGGGATTGCAGGCGATGGCGGTGGCGATCACCACCCGCTGCTTCTCGCCGCCCGACGCCTCGTGCGGGAAGCGGCGCATCATGTCGGCGGGCCGCGCGATGCCGGTGCGCGCCAGCAGCGCCGTGCCCTCCTCGAGCGCCGCGCGGGGCGACAGGCCGCGATGGCGGACCAGCACCTCGGCCAACTGGTCGCCCAGTCGGATGGTCGGGTTCAGCGAGGTGCTGGGGTCCTGGAACACCATGCTGATCCGCCGGCCGCGGATGCCGAGGATCTCGCGCGCGGAGGTCGCGCGCAGGTCCTCGCCGGAGAGGCGGATGCTGCCGGACAGTTCCGTCGCGTTGGCCGGCAGGTAACGCATGATCGCCCAGGCGAGGGAGGTCTTGCCCGATCCGCTCTCTCCCACCAGCCCCAGCGTCCGCCCGCGCCGGACGGTCAGGTCGACCGACCTGAGCGCGTCGAAGGGTCCCGCCGTGGTCGCATAGCGCAGCGAATAGTCCCGGACATCCAGGACGGGGACGTCGGTCATCGGCGGCGCCTCGGGTCCAGACTGTCGCGCAGCGCGTCGCCGAACAGGTTGAAGCCCAGCGCCGCGGCCGCGATCGCCACGCCGGGCACGGCCACGCACCAGGGATTGCGGAACATGAACTGGCGCGCCTCGGCCACCATCAGCCCCCATTCGGTCGAGGGCGGCTGCGCGCCGAGGCCGAGGAACCCCAGCGTCGCACCGATCATGATGGCGAAGGACACGCGGATCGTCGCCTCGACGATGATGGGGCCGACCGCGTTCGGGATCACCTCGCGGGCGATGATGTAGCCTCGTGACTCCCCCCGCGCGACCGCGGCGAGCACGTATTCGCGCGTTCGGATCGACAGGACGGAGCTGCGGGCGATCCGGGCCATTCCGGGGGTGAAGGCAACCGCCACCGCAAGCATCGCATGCCCGGTCCCGCCGCCCAGGACCGTCACGATCAGCAGGGTGAACAGCAGGTCCGGCACGGCCAGCAGCCCGTCGAGGATGCGCATGATCACGCTGTCGACCCAGCCGCCGACGACGCCCGCCGTCACCCCGATCACCGCCCCCGCCGCGACGCCCAGCGCGGTCGCGCCGAGCCCGAAGGCGATCGTGGACCGCGCCCCGTGCAGCAGGCGCGAGAGCAGGTCCCGCCCGAACTGATCGGTGCCGAGAAGGTGGGCCCAGGACGGGCCCTGGAGGCGGACGGTGGTGTGGAAGGCCTGCGGGTCGTAGGGCGCGATCCAGGGGCCCAACAGCACCGCCCCGGCGACCAGCATCAGGAGGACCGTGCCCGCGATGCCCGGCGGGCTACGAAGGATCTCACGCATAGCGCACGCGCGGGTCGAGCGCGGCGATCACGAGGTCGGACAGAAGGTTGGACAGCGCGTAGACCATGGCGAGGATCAGCGTCACCCCCTGGATCACGGGCAGGTCGCGGTTCTCCAGCGCATACATCAGCAACCGGCCGAGCCCCGGCCAGGCGAAGATCTCCTCGACCACGATGATCCCGCCGAGGAGATAGCCGATGTCGAGCGAGATCACCGCCACCGCCGGGGCGAGCGAGTTGCGGAGCGCATGGCGCCGCACCACGATCCGCTCGGGCAGGCCCTTCAGCCGGGCCGCGCGGACATAATCGCTGCCCAGCACGTCCGACATCTCGCTGCGCACCTGCCGGGCGATGTGCGCGGTCAGGATCAGGGCGAGCGTGCCGGCCGGCAGGGCGACATGGGCGACGAAGCCCGGCACGCTCTCCCATGGGGCGACGAAGCCCCCGGCGGGAAACACGCCGCTGTTCGGCCCTGCCAGGAACACGATCAGCAGCGTCGCGGTCACGAACTCCGGCATCGCCGTGCCGACGTAGGCGAGGAGCCCGATGCCGAGGTCGATCACGGTGCCGCGGCGGAGCGCCGCCAGGATGCCGAGCGGGATCGCGACCACCGTCACCATCACCAGCGCCGTCACCGCGAGCATCGCGGAGTTGGCGAAGGCGGCGGCGATCAGGCCCGAAACCGGCTGCGACAGCCGGAGCGACATGCCCCAGTTCCCGCCCAGCAGCCCGCCCATCCAGTCCAGGTACTGGACGTACCAGGGCCGGTCGAGGCCGAGCCGCTCGGTCAGCGCGACGAGTTGCTCGGGCGTGGCGTATTCCCCGAGGATCATCACCGCCGCGTTGCCCGGCAGGATCAGCGTGATCGCGAACACCGCGAACGAGACGATGAACAGGACCAGCACCACCGCCGCGAGGCGGCGGGCCAGATAGCCGGGGGTCACCGCATCAGCCCCGGTCGATCCACACGGTCTCGGTGAAGAAGGTTCGTGAGAGCGGATGGATGTTCCACCCCTTCACCCAGTCACGGCTGGCGGTCAGCACGTCCTGGAAGAACGGGATGATGTAGGGGGTGTCGCGCAGCATCAACTGCTGCGCCTCGGCGTAGAGCTTGGCCCGCTCCGCCTCGTCCAGCGTGCTGCGCCCCTTGGCGACGAGCGCGTCGAACTCCTTGTTGAACCAGGCGGAGTCCTCGAAGGCCGCGTCGGAGGTCATGAGCAGCGTGAAGGCGCCGTCCTCCGTCGGCTGCATGCCCCAGTATCCCATGTAGAAGTTGCCCTTCCGCCAGACGTTGGCGAGGAAGGTGTCGTGGGGCATGGTCTCGACCTCGATGTCGAAGCCGGCGGGGCGGACCATCTCCTTGATCGCGATGGCGACCTGGGCGCGGATCGCCGGACGGTTGGACGCGATCATCTTGATCTTGATGCCGTTCGGATGGCCGGCCTGCGCCAGCAGCGCCCTCGCGCCGGCCGCGTTGACGGCGATCTTCGGCGTGTCGATGCGGTAGCGGTACTCGGGCGACAGGATGTTGTCGTAGGCCGGGCGGCCCAGCCCCTCCAGCACGATGTCGACGAGCAGGTCGCGGTCGATCGCCATCGCGAGGGCCTTGCGAACCCGCACGTCGTCGAACGGCTTCTGGTCGTGGCGCATGACGACGTTGATGAAGCGGCCCGAGGGCACGCGCTGCGCGTTCACCCCGCGCGCGGCGGCGATGCGCTTGAAGTCGGCCTGCTGCACGTCGAGCATCACGTCCATGGCGCCCGAAAGGAGGTTGGCGCTCTCGGCCGCGAGGTCGGGAAACAGGTACATCTCGACCGCGTCGAGATAGGGCTTCCCGGCCTCGTGATACTTGTCGTTCTTCACCAGTCGCAGCATGCGCGCGCTGTCGTAGCTCTCGACCTTGAACGGGCCGGTGCCGTTCGCCTTCGTGTCGACCTCGGTCAGCGGGCCGGCCAGCGCCTTGGCCGAGACGATGCGCGCGTTGGCGTGCGCGACCGAGATCGGGAAGTCGGCGTAGGAGGCGTTCAGGTCGAACCGGACCGTCTGCGGATCGACCGCGACCACGTCCTGGATCATGTTCAGTACCGGACGGGCCGGCGAGGCCGTGGCCGGGACGAGGATGGCCTTGAAGGTCGCGACCACGTCGGCGGACGTGCAGGGCGAGCCGTCGTGGAAGGAGAGGTTCGGGCGCAGCTTGAAGGTGTGGACCTTGGCCGCGGCGTCGGCCGTCCAGCTCTCCGCGAGGTCGGGCAGCGGGCGGTTGTTCGGGCCCATGCGGGTGAGGCCCGAGTAGATCATGTCGACCGCGAGGTACTCGGCCGGACCCGAGAGCTGGAGCACGTTCAGCGTCGCGATGCGCTGGGCGTGGCTGACCTTGAGCGTGCCGCCGCGCTTGGGCGTGCCGGTCTGGGCGAAGCCCGGAACGGGGAGCCCCGCGGCGGCGGCCGCCGTGCCGATGCCGATCAGAACGCCGCGCCGGTCGAGGATGAAGTCGGTCATGTGAGCCTCCTTGTGTTCGTGTTCCGCGATTCCCGCGGTTCGTTCAACCGATCACCGTCAGTCGGTCGGGAAGGCCGGTCAGGACCTCCGGCGCGCCCTCGGTCACCAGAAGCGTGTGTCCCACGCCCATGGCGAACCCGGTGTCGCTGTCACCGATCATCACGTGATAGAAGAGGGTCATTCCCGGCGCGCAGGGCGTGGGATTTCCCGAATAGATCATCGGCGGCACGTCCATCGACGTCGGCGCGAACGTGCAGCCGACGGAGTAGCCTGTCGCCCCGTACCGGTGCGCCTTGAAGCCCGCATCGTCCAGACCCTGCGCATGGACATCGAAGATCGCGCCCAGCGTCGTGCCCGGACGGGCGATCGCCGTCATCCGATCGAGGGTGGAGCGGGCGGCGTCGTACATCCGGACCTGCCGGGGATCCGGCGTCCCGAAGAGGATCGTCCACTCCGTCTTGACGTTGTATCGACGATAGGCGACCGGATACTCGACGAGTATCTGGTCCTGGGCCTCGATGCGGCGTGGCTCGGACACGCCGCGGCCGTACACGGCCCGGGGCCCCGAGTTGAACAGCGGTGCGTTCGGCGGCATGTCGCAGCCCGCCTCGAGGGTCGTCTTCAGGTAGACGGCCTTCAGCTCGCTGTCGAGGATGCCGGGCCGCGACGCCGCGATCACCGCATCGAGAGAACGGTCCAGGATCTCGGCGGCCTTGCGGACGTAGACCAGCTCGGCCGGCGACTTCACGAGCCGCATCCTGCGGATCATGTGGTCGTCGTCGTCGAGCGTACAAAACCCGTCGAGCGTCTTCTGCAGCCGCCACAGGTTCCAGCCGGTCAGCCCGTGGGTGTTCAACTCGACCGCGACGCGCTTTCCGTTCAGGCCCAGCTCTTCGAGGATCGCCTTCAGGTCGCGCGCGGGGTTCGCGTCCTCCGCGTCCCACCAGATGCGGATGTCCTCGATCGTGCTGGTCTGGCGAGCCTGGAGAAGGTCCGGCCGGCGCGTCAGGAGCACGATCGGCCGGTCGTCCGCCGTCACCACCGCACACTGGAAGAAGACGTAGCCGCCGGTGTCGTAGCCGGTCAGCCAGAAATGGCTCTCCTGGGCGAAGACGAGCATCGCGTCGAAGCCCGTCTCGACCAGCCGGTGGCGAAGGCGGGCCTGCCGGTCGAGATGCTCCTCCCGCGTGAACGGGAGCGAAACAGCGGGGGTGAACGTCATCGACCGAGCCCCTCTCATCACCGGAAATCGGCGCGTTGAACGGAGGGTAATCCGTGGTATACCAACCGTCAACCACGTGCGTGCCATGAGGTCCGGCGTGGGTTCCGGAACCGGGTGGGGCATGCTGAACGTTCCCGACAGGCGGCTGGCGCTCCAGGCGTACGAGCGGATTCTCGACCTGATCATGACGGGTGCGGCGAAGCCGGGAACACTGGTGAACGAGCGGCGGCTCGCCGACAGCCTTGCCATGTCGCGCACGCCGGTGCGGGACGCCCTGTTGATGCTGGAGAGCGAGGGGCTGCTGATCCGGCAGGGTGCGCGCGGCCTGCAGATCCGCCACGTGAAGGTCGAGGACTTCATCGACGTGCTGCAGATCCGTCTGCTCCTGGAACAGGAGACGGCGCGGATCGCCGCCGGCCGGGTCCCTGCGGAGGAACTGGCCGCGCTGACGGCGCGGCTGGAGGCGCTGCTGGCGGCCGCCGGCCGCGGCCCGACCGACCGCGACGAGGTCCGGGCCGTCGACGACCGGCTTCACGGGCTGATCGCCGACGCGGCCGGGAACGAGCAGATGGCGACGATCATCCGCAACCTGCGCCGCCAGACCCAGATCTTCGACCTGAAGAGCGTGCCGGAACGGCTTCCGGGCACCTGCCGCGAGCATCTGGAGATCGTCCGCGCGGTGGCCGACGGAAACGGCGAGGCCGCCGCGGCGGCCATGCGCGTCCACATCGAGGGCGTCCGCCAGAGCATCGTCGCAAGGCTGGCGCGGATCTGAGCCGATGGACGTCCGCCAGCCCCGTCCGACGCCCGACGTCGCCCTCGCCGCCCGGCTGTTCGACGAGCTGGGCCGCCAGACGGGGAGCGGGCGCGGGGTGACCCGGGCGTCCTACGGGCTGGGCGAACAGCTGGCTCACCGGATCGCCCGGCGCGAGGCGGAGGCGCTGGGCCTGCGGGTGACGACGGACGCCGCCGCGAACCTCTACATGACCCTGCCCGGGACGGGCGGCGGGCCGGCCATCTTCGTCGGCTCCCATCTCGACAGCGTGCCGGTGGGCGGCAACTTCGACGGGGCGGCGGGGGTCCTCATGGGCCTCGCGGTCGCCGCCGGGTTCCGGCAGGCCGGCCTGGCACCGCCGCGCGACCTGACGGTGATGGCGATCCGCGCCGAGGAAAGCACATGGTTCCCCGCCTCCTACATCGGCAGTCGCGCCGCATTCGGGCGCCTGACCCCCGAGGAACTCGACGGGGTGACGCGCACCTCGGACGGGGTCGCGCTGGGCGTGGCGATCCGGGCCGCGGACGGCGACCCGGACGCCCTGCGGCGCGGCGAGCCGCAACTCGACCCGGCGCGGATCGGCGTTTTCGTCGAGCCGCACATCGAGCAGGGCCCGGCGCTGATCGCGCGTGGCCTGCCGTTGGGGATCGTCACCGGCATCCGCGGCAGCTTTCGCCACCGGAACGCGCGCTGCACGGGAAGCTGGGCCCATTCGGGGGCGACCCCCCGGGCGGTGCGCCAGGACGCGGTGGCGGCCGTGGCCGCCCTCGTCATGGCGATGGAGGAGATCTGGACCCGGGCCGAGGCGCGCGGCGAGGACCTGACCGTGACCTTCGGACAGGTCGCCACGGACACCGCCGAGCATGCGTTCAGCAAGGTCGCGGGACTGGTCGCCTTCTCGCTCGACGTCCGCAGCCAGTCGCCGGACACGCTCGCGGCGGTGCGGGCGGCGCTGCCCGCGCTGCTCGGACGGATCGAGGGCGAGCGGCGGGTGCGGTTCGACCTCGGCCCCCTGTCGGGCAGCGAGGCGGCGGCGATGGACCCGGCGACGATCGATGGCCTCGCCGCCGCGGCCGCCGCGAGCGGGGTTCCCGCGACGGCGATGCCCTGCGGCGCGGGCCACGACGCGGCGGTCTTCGCACGGATGGGCGTGCCCACGGGCATGCTGTTCGTCCGCAACGCAAACGGCAGCCACAATCCGGAAGAGAGCATGGAGATGGAGGACTTCGCCGCCGCCGCGACGGTGCTGTCGCGGTTCTGCCTCGACTTCGGCGGATGACGACGGACGTCCTGGTCGTACAGCCGATCGACGCGACAGGGGTCGCGGCGCTCCGCGACGCCGGTCTCACGGTCCACGTCGCCGCCGACACGCGGCTCGACACGCTCCGGCCCCACCTCGCGACGGCGCGCGCCGCAATCGTCCGGAACGAGGGCCTGTCGGGGGAGGCGATCGCGCTCGCCCCGTGCCTCCGGGTGATCGTTGCCCACGGCACCGGCACCGACCGTGTCGACCGGGCGGCGGCGGCCGCCCGGGGGATCGCGGTGCGGAACACGCCGGGCGCCAACGCCCGGTCGGTGGCCGAACACGCGCTGGCGCTGATCCTCGCCTGCGCGAAGCGGATCCCCGACGGCGACCGGGCGGTGCGGACGGGCGACTTCGCGCTGCGTGACCGGGTCCGCGCGACCGAACTGTCCGGTCTGACGCTGGGGCTGGTCGGCTTCGGCCGGATCGCCCGGCTGGTCGCGGGCTACGGCCACGCGCTCGGTATGCGGGTCTGCGCGGTATCGGCGGCGGCGCCATACGCCGAGATGACGGCGGCGGGCGTGGAGCCGCTGCCCGATCCCGACGCGCTCTGCGTCCGCTCGGACGTGGTCTCCCTGCACACCGTCCCGCGGCCGGGCGGGCCGCTGTTCGACGCCGAACGGCTCGCGCGCATGCGGCGCGGCGCGGTGCTGGTGAACACCGCCCGCGGCGCGCTCGTCGACGAGG
>CANGXM010000053.1 GCA_947457845.1 Rhodospirillales bacterium
CGAACAGCCCGCCGAGGAACCCGCCGCCCTGGGCCGCCGGTGCCGCCGCGACCGCGGCCGGACGGCGCGCGAGTTCGGCCTCGAGTTCCTGGACCCGCTGGTCGAGCGCGGTCAGCGCGTGCTCCTGCACGATCACCGCCTGGGCGAGATAGTAGGGGGCGGCCTTCTGACGGCGCAGGAGATCCACGATGTGCGCCTCGGCCTGCGCATCGCGCGGGGGCGACTGGCGCTCGGCCTCCTGCACCTTGGCGAACAGATCGTCGATGGCGCGGCGGTCGTTCTGGTCCATCCGGGGTCTCCCTCTTTCCGATCGGGCGTCTCGATCGGGGCGGCGACCGGCGCTGCCCCGCACCTCGCGCACGTGGCCGCGCCAGCCCCCGGCTTCAACGCCGGAGCGGGTGGGGTCTTTCGAGGCTGGCGACCGCCGGTCGGGCGGGGTAGAACCCGAACGCACCGTCCGAAGGCGCCCGCCCCCATGACCGACCCGTCCCTCGCCCTGCGCCCCATCGCCGAGATCGCGGCCAAGCTCGACATTCCCGCCGACGCGATCGAGCCCTACGGCCGCACCAAGGCCAAGATCGACCCGGCCTGGATCGCCACCCGCGCGGGTGGCGCGACGGGTCGGCTGATCCTCGTGACCGCGATCAACCCGACCCCCGCCGGCGAGGGCAAGACGACGACGACGATCGGCCTGTCGGACGCGCTGACCCGCCTCGGGCGGAAGACCGTCATCTGCCTGCGCGAACCCTCCCTCGGCCCCTGCTTCGGCGCGAAGGGCGGGGCGACCGGGGGCGGCAAGGCCCAGATCGGCCCGAAGGAGGAGATCGACCTCCACTTCACCGGCGACTTCCACGCTGTCACCAGCGCGCACAACCTGCTGGCCGCGATGATCGACAACGCGCTCCACCACGGCACGGCGGGCGACCTCGACCCGCGGCGGGTGACGTGGCGGCGCGTGATGGACATGAACGACCGCACGCTGCGCAACGTCGTCGCCGGCCTCGGCGGGCGGGCCAACGGGGTGGTGCGCGAGACGGGGTTCGACATCACGACCGCGTCCGAGATCATGGCCATCCTCTGCCTCGCGTCGGACCTCGCCGACCTGAAGGCGCGGCTCGCCCGGATCGTCATCGGCTGGACCGCCGACGGGCGGGCCGTGACCGCCGACGCGGTGAAGGCCGTCGGGCCCATGGCGGCGCTGCTGAAGGAGGCGGTGAAGCCGAACCTCGTCCAGTCGCTCGAAGGGACGCCCGCCTTCGTCCACGGCGGCCCGTTCGCCAACATCGCGCACGGCTGCTCGTCGGTCATCGCCACGCGCGCCGCGCTGTCGCTGGCCGACCTCGTGGTGACCGAGGCCGGCTTCGGCGCCGACCTGGGCGCGGAGAAGTTCTTCGACATCAAGTGCCGGCTGGCCGGCCTCGCGCCCGCCGCGGCCGTCGTCGTGGCGACCGTCCGCGCGCTCAAGTTCAATGGCGGCGTGCCGGTGGCGGACCTGGGCCGCGAGGACCTCGTCTCGCTGGAGCGGGGCCTGCCGAACCTGCTGCGCCACGTGGAGAACCTCCGCGGCTTCGGCGTGCCGGTCGTCGTCGCGATCAACGCCTTCCACACCGACACCGCGGCGGAGCACGATCTCATCCGCGAGACCTGCGCCCGCGCGGGCGTCGTGGCGGAGGTGGGCCGGCACTTCGCCGACGGCGGGGTGGGTGCCGAGGGGGTGGCGCGCGCCGTGCTGGCCGCGCTGGACGGGCCGCCGGCGACCTTCGCGCCGCTCTATCCCGACGATATGGCGCTGCTGGACAAGATCCGAACCATCGCCACGCGCATCTACCGGGCGGCCGACGTGTCGGTGGCGCCCGCCGCCCGCACCCAGGCGGCGGCGCTGGAGGCGGCGGGCTACGGGCGGCTGCCGGTCTGCATCGCCAAGACCCAGTACAGCTTCTCGACCGATCCGAAGCTGCTCGGCGCGCCGACGGGGCACGTGGCGGCCCTGCGCGAGCTTCGCCTGTCGGCCGGCGCCGGCTTCGTCGTGGCGCTGATGGGCGACGTGCAGACCATGCCCGGCCTGCCCAAGGCGCCCCAGGCGGAGCGGATCGACATCGACGCCGATGGCGGGATCGTCGGGCTGCGGTGAGCGTCCCCGATCTTCGCACCCGCGTGCTATTCAAGGACGCGCACGTCCTCGTGCTCGACAAGCCGGCAGGGCTGCCGGTCCACGGCGGACCGAAGGCGGGGGCGAGCGTGGAGGATCAGCTCGACGCGCTCACCTTCGGCTTCAAGCGCCGCCCGCAGCTGGCCCACCGGCTCGACCGCGACACGTCCGGCTGTCTCATCCTCGGCCGCCATCCCAAGGCACTGGCCCGCCTCGGCGCGCTGTTCTCGGGCGGCGGGGTGGAGAAGGTCTACTGGGCGGTCGTGACCGGCGGCCCGGCGGCGGAAACGGGGACGATCGACCTCCCGCTCATGAAGGAGACGCGCCGGGACGGATGGTGGATGACGGTCGATCCCAAGCAGGGCCAGCAGGCCCGCACCGACTGGCGCGTGCTGGGGCGCGGTCCCGGGACGACCTGGATGGAGATGCGGCCGCGGACCGGCCGCACCCATCAGGTCCGCGTCCACGCCGCCGCCTTCGGCTGGCCGATCCTGGGCGACCCCGTCTACGCCGATGCCGCACCGGCGGCGGTGCCGCTGCACCTGCACGCGCGGGCTGTCACGATCCCCTATGCCGAGGGCCGGCCGCCGATCGCGGTGACCGCGCCCGTGCCGGCGCATCTGCGCGCGGCGCTGGCGGCCTGCGGCCGGACGGGCGAGGGCTAGACCCGGCTCCGGCCGGCGGCCATTCGGGCCGCGTCGGTGGTCGCGGCGATCTGGAACACGGTCCAGGCGGCGATGCCGAGGAACTTTGCGCCGTCCTCGGCCAGCCAGTAGAGGCTCTCCATCGGCGCGTCGACGCCGGTCGCGTCGATCGCGACGCTGGTCGCGAACAGGCCGAGCGACAGCACCAGCAGCCCGCCGTGCGTCTCGACGATGATCTCGTGGCGGAAGAACGCGAGATAGGCGGCTATGGCGAGGGCGTGCCCGACGATGATCGTCCGTTCGCCGCCGATGGCGGCGAACTGGCCGCTCTCGTGGATCATGAACAGATCGTCGAGGGCGAGCGCCCCGCCGATCGCCGCCCCCAGCAGCATGAACGCCGCATAGCGGCGGCGCCCCTGCCCGCTGGCCAGAAGGATCGCGGCCCCGCTCGCGGCCGCCCCCGCCGAGGCGCCGAGGGCGAGGACGCCGAGGTTCGACAGGATCCCGTACACCGCGGACAGCGACCCCGTCTCCCGCGCGACGGCGAGGGGGTCGCGCGTCAGATGCCCCACGGGCACGGACGTCTGGGCCCCCATGGCGACGAGGATCGCGACGGCGGGCAGGATCGCGAGCGCGTAGACGGATGCCGGCGTCCGGCGCAGACAGGCGGCGAGCGCGACGAGGATGGCTGACGGTGCGGACCGGGGCGGACGCGAGATCGCGCGCATCGCTCCTCGTGCGGGTGACGGAGAGGGGCCGTCATGAAACCGTCACAAGATGGTCCCGTCCACCGAGCGGACGGGGCACTCCCTTGGTCCGGGCCCGTCAGGCGCGCACGAAGCTGCGCATCTTGCCGGGATTGAGCAGGCCCATCGGGTCCACCTCGCGCTTGAAGCCGAGCTGGTCGGCGTCGGCCCGCTTGTGGCGGCTGCCGTCCTCCAGCGTCACCACGTGGGGGTTGGCGACGAAGACGCCGTGCTGCTCGAACAGGTCGATGATGCAGGCGAGGCGCTCGGGCGTGGTGTAGCGGACGATGGGCAGCGCCGAGCAGGTGATCCGTCCGCCGAAGCGGATGAACTCCAGGTGCGGGATGACCTCGTCACCGAACAGCTCCGTCATCTCCTGAACGCTCTCCATCAGCCGGTCGGCGGGGTAGAGGCACTGGAGGTAGGTGATCGACCTGTCCGTCTTGAGGATCTGCAGCGTGGTGTGGTTCCAGCTGTACTCGTAGAGCGGGGTCTGCCCCGGTCCCTCGGCGGTCGGGCGCTCCAGAACGATCTGCCCGCCGTTCGCGGCGACGAGGTCGCGGACCGTCTCCATCGACCCGTCCGCGATCATGCACAGCAGCAGCGATCTGCCGGGCGTGCCGACACCATCGAGGCCCTTGAACCATCGGGGGATCGGCCAGGCGATCGGGCTCACCAGCTTCTTCACCACCCCGTCGGCGGCGGCGATGGCGTGGCCGCAGCGCACCGACGTCATGAAGTACTCGAACGAGACGACGACGTCGATCCAGGGCCAGGCCGGGGCCAGCGGCATCTCCAGCGCGGTGATGATGCCGGTCGTGCCGTAGGCGCGGTTGATCTTCTGGGCGGCGTCGCCGCGCAGCTCGATGATCCGCGGTTCCGGCTCCACCGTCACGACCCGCGCGGCGACGATGTTCCCCGGCTCCCGGAGGCCCCCCCACGCGACCGAGCCGACCCCGCCCGATCCGCCGGCGACGAAGCCGCCCACGGTCGCCGTGCGCTTGGTCGACGGGTGCATCCGCAGCTCCCACCCGGCCGGACGCAGCGTGGCGTCGAGGTCGATCAGGCGGATGCCCGGCTGACAGCGCACGGTCGACCCGCGGTGCCATTCGATGGCGGTGAGCGCGGTCGTGTCGAGCACGACGCCGCCCGCCATGGGCACGCATTGCCCGTAGTTGCCGGTGCCCGCACCCCGGACGGTCAGCGGCAGCCCGTTCCTTGCGCAGATTGCCGCGACCTTCAGCACGTCCGCCTCGTCCCGCGCCTCCACCACGAGGTCCGCGCACTTGTCGTGGAGCTGCGCCTTGAGGACGGGCGAATACCAGAAGAAGTCCCGGCTCTTCTGCCGGACCAGCGCCGGATCGGTGACGACCGGCAGGTCCGCGAACAGCGGGGCGAGGGCGGCGGGATGGGCGATGAGCGTGGCGGCGGTCATGGGGGACGTTGTCCTCGCTGCGGGGCGGGTCTGCGGGGCGGCACGGCCCGTGCAGGACCGCGACGGCGGGGTCGTGTGCACGGATCTGCAAGCGGCGGGCCGCTGTTGCGGGGACGCGGGCCGGTCCCATATCGTGTTCCAAGGTTGTGCCGGTCGGGGTCGATGACACAAGGGATCCGCGTGCTGATGGGGGGCGAGGTCCGGACGGTTCCGGTCGCGGACCCGTGCGAGACGGTGCTGGAGTGGCTGCGCCGCACCGGGCGCGTGGGCACCAAGGAGGGCTGCGCGGAGGGGGATTGCGGCGCCTGCACGGTCGTGCTGGGCGAGGAGCGGGACGGGCGCCTCCGGTACAGGGCCGTCAACGCCTGCATCCAGTTCCTGCCCACCCTCGACGGCCGCCAGCTGATCACGGTCGAGGACCTGAAGGGCCCGGACGGCGCCCTGCACCCCGTGCAGCAGGCGATGGTGGACGCCCACGGCTCCCAGTGCGGGTTCTGCACGCCCGGCATCGTGATGAGCCTGTTCGCGCTGCGCCACGAGGCGCCCGGTGCCGACCGGGAGACGGCGATGGACGCGCTGGCCGGGAACCTCTGCCGCTGCACCGGCTATCGCCCGATCCTCGACGCCGCCGCGGCGATGGGCACGGCGCCGGACGCCTTCGACGCGCGGGAGGGGGCGACGCTGGCCCTGCTGCGGTCGATCCGCCGCGACGGCGCGTTGGCGGTCGAGACGGAGGAGGGGCGGTTCCACGCGCCCCGGACGGTGGACGAACTGGCCGCCGTGCTGGTCGCGAACCCGGACGCCACGATCCTTGCCGGCGGGACCGACGTCGGCCTGTGGGTGACCAAGCAGCACCGCCGCCTCGACCCGGTCGTCTTCGTCGGCGAGGTGGCCGGTCTCGCGACGATCGTCGAGGGACCGGACGCCATCGACGTCGGCGCCGGGGCCAGCTGGACCGACGTGATGCCGGTCCTGGCGCGGCACTGGCCGTCGCTGGGCGAACTGCTGCGCCGCTTCGCCTCGGTCCAGATCCGCAACACCGGCACGCTGGGCGGCAACGTCGCCAACGGCTCGCCCATCGGCGACGGGATGCCGGCGCTGATCGCGCTGGGCGCCACGCTGGTCTTCAACAGGGGCGGCGAACGGCGGGAGATTGCGATCGAGGACCACTACCTCGCCTACCGCAGGACGACGCTGCGGTCGGGCGAGTTCCTCGAGCGGGTCCGCATCCCCCTGCCGCGGCCGGACCAGACCTTCGTGACCTACAAGGTCTCCAAGCGCTTCGACCAGGACATCTCCGCCGTCTGCGCCGCCTTCCGTCTCACCCGTGGACCGGACGGCACGGTCACGGACTTCCGCGCCGGCTATGGCGGGATGGCCGCGATCCCGTTCCGCGCCCGCGGCGTGGAGGCGGCAGTCGTCGGCCGTCCCTGGGGCCTCGACGCGGTGACGGCGGCGATGGCGGCGGCGCAGGCCGAAATGAGCCCCATCGACGACATGCGCGCGTCGGCCGCCTATCGCCGGATGGTGGCGCGGAACCTGCTGCTGCGCTTTCATCACGAGACCCGTGGGCACGTGGCCCGGGTGGCGAGCCATGGCTGACGGCGGCGGCATCCGGCGCGATCGCGGGCCCCTCAAGGGCGGGGTGGGGGCGTCCGTCCCCCACGACAGCGCCGCCAAGCACGTGGCGGGCGAGGCGATCTACATCGACGACATCCCGGAGCTTCCGGGCACGCTGCACGTGGCCCCGCACCTGTCGGTCCACGCCCATGCGCGGATCCTCTCGGTCGACGTCTCGGCGGCACGGGCCGCTCCCGGCGTGCGGGCGGTGATCACGGCCGGCGACGTGCCGGGCGACATCGACATCGGCCCGGTCTTCCCGGGCGACCCGGTGCTCGCCGACGGCCTCGTCCAGTTCCACGGCCAGCCGATCGCCGCCGTGGCGGCCGACACGCTGAAGCAGGCCCGCGCGGCGGCGGCGCTGGTGCGCGTCGAATACGAACCGCTGCCGGCGGTGCTGACGGCGGAGGAGGCTCTGGAGAAGCGGTTCTTCGTCTCGCCGTCGCTGACCATGCGGCGCGGCGGGCCGGAGGCGGCGCTCGCCGCCGCACCCCACCGGATGGCCGGCACCATGGTCATGGGCGGGCAGGACCATTTCTACCTCGAGGGCATGATCGCCTACGCGCAGCCGCGCGAGGACGGCGACCTGCTCGTCTTCTCCTCCACCCAGCATCCGTCGGAGGTGCAGCACCTGATCGCCCGCTGCCTGGGCCTCGCCGACCACGCGGTGACGGTGGAGGTGCGGCGCATGGGCGGCGGCTTCGGGGGGAAGGAGACGCAGCCGGCCCAGATCGCCTGCATCGCCTCCATCCTCGCGGCCAGGACGCGCCGCCCGGTCAAGTTCCGCCTCGACCGCGACGACGACATGATCATGACCGGCAAGCGGCACGATTTCTTCGTGCGCTACGACGTCGGGCACGATGCGGACGGGCGCATCCTGGCGCTGGACATGGACCTCGCCGGGCGCTGCGGCTTCTCGCCCGACCTGTCGAACGCCATCGTCGACCGGGCGATGTTCCACGCCGACAACGGCTATTTCCTCCCCCACGCGGAGGTGCGCGGCCACCGCTGCAAGACGCACACGGTCTCCAACACCGCCTTCCGCGGCTTCGGCGGGCCGCAGGGGATGGTGGCGATCGAGCACGTCGTCGATCGCATCGCGCGGTCGCTGGGCCGGGACCCGCTCGACGTCCGCAAGGCGAACCTCTACGGCCGCGACGGCGTGCGCGACGTCACCCACTACGGGATGTCGGTGGAGGACAACGTCCTGCCCGAGATGCTGGACGAACTGGAGCGCTCGTCCGACTACCGGGCGCGGCGGCGGGCGATCGACGCCTTCAACCGGGAGAGCCCGGTCCTGAAGCGCGGGATCGCGCTGACGCCGGTGAAGTTCGGCATCTCCTTCACCGCCACCCACCTCAACCAGGCGGGTGCGCTCGTGCTGGTCTACCAGGACGGCACGGTCCAGCTGAACCACGGCGGGACCGAGATGGGGCAGGGGGTCTACGTCAAGGTCGCCCAGGTGGTAGCCGAGACGTTCCAGATCGACCTCGACCGCATCCGCATCACGGCGACGAACACCGGCAAGGTGCCCAACACCTCGCCCACCGCCGCCTCCGCCGGCACCGACCTGAACGGCATGGCGGCGCGCGACGGGGCGATTCAGATCAGGAACCGCCTGACGCACTTCCTGGCGGAGCGGTTCGGCACGGCGCCCGACGCGGTGGCCTTCAAGGACAACAAGGTCCGCGTCGGCGACCACGTGATGGCGTTCGAGGACGTCACGCGGATGGCCTACATGGCCCGCATCTCGCTCTCGGCGACCGGCTTCTACCGCACGCCCAAGATCTGGTGGGACCGCTCGGCCGCCCACGGCCGGCCCTTCTACTACTTCGCCTACGGTGCGGCGGCGACGGAGGCCGAGATCGACACGCTGACCGGCGAGTCTCGCTTCCTGCGGGCGGACGTGCTGCACGACGTCGGCCATTCGATCAACCCGGCGATCGACATCGGGCAGATCGAAGGCGGCTTCGTGCAGGGCATCGGCTGGCTGACGATGGAGGAACTGTGGTGGGACGCGGCGGGACGCCTGCGCACCCACGCGCCCTCCACCTACAAGATCCCGACCGCCCGCGACGTGCCGGCCGACCTGCGGGTGAGCCTGTTCGCCAACGCGAACCGCGAGGACACGATCCACCGCTCCAAGGCGGTGGGGGAGCCGCCCCTAATGCTGGGCATCTCGGCCTGGCTGGCGCTGCGCGACGCGGTCGCCGCGGTGGGGGAGCACCGCCTCGTCCCCGACCTCGACGCGCCGGCGACGCCCGAGCGGGTGCTGATGGCGTGCGAGGCCCTGCGGGCGCGGATGGCGGGATGAGCGACTGGCTCGACACGCTGGCGGCCCTGCGCGCCCGCGGCGAGGCGGCGGTTCTCGTCACGGTGGTGGAGGCGCTGGGATCCACGCCGCGCGACGCCGGAACCAAGATGGTCGTCACCGCCGACGCGCTCCACGGCACGATCGGCGGCGGGAACCTGGAGCACAAGGCGATCGGCGAGGCGCGGCGGCTGCTGGAGCGCGCCGAGGCCCGGCCGCGGATGCGGGAGTTCCCGCTCGGCCCGTTGCTCGGCCAGTGCTGCGGCGGGTCGGCGTCGATCCTGTTCGAGCCGATGCTGCCCGTGACCCGCCGTCTCTGGCTGTTCGGCGCCGGGCACGTGGGGCGGGCGACGGTGGACGTGCTGGCCGGCCTGCCGGTCGCGATCGACTGGGTCGACCCGCGACCGGCGGAGTTTCCCGCAAGCGTGCCGGGGAGCGTGCGGGTGCGGGTCGAGGACGCTCCGGCGGCGCGCGTACCCGCGATCCCGGCCGGGTCGGCGGTGCTGGTGATGACGCACAGCCATGCGCTCGACGAGGCGATCGTGGCGGCGGCGCTGGCGCGCGACGACCTGGCCTTCGTCGGGCTGATCGGGTCGGGCACCAAGCGGGCGCGGTTCGCCAAGCGGCTGCGGGCGCAGGGGCTTGCGGTCGGGCGACTGGTCTGCCCGATCGGCGTGGAGGGGATCGCCGACAAGCACCCGCGCGCCATCGCCATCGCGACGGCGGCGCAACTGCTGGCGATGTGGGAGCGAGCGGAGGCGGGGGGGCTGGAGCCCGACCTCGTCGCGGCGACCCCCTCTCCCCCATCCCCTCTCCCCGGGGGGGGGAGGGGAGACAACTAGAGGTCACATCCCGTCTCCCCCGGGGGGGGGCGGTAACTGGAGGCCCCATCCCGTCTCCTCGGGGGGGAGAGGTGACAAGAGAAGGAGCGGACTTGATGCCGGGTCCCCTCTCCCCCGGGGAGAGGGACAGGGAGAGGGGGTGCGCCGCCGCGGACCCCGCTGCCCCTCACAGAGCCCGAAGCGCCCGGTCCAGATCCGCCACGATGTCGTCCA
Organism: Rhodospirillales bacterium; assembly: GCA_947457845.1. Classification (GTDB taxonomy): domain Bacteria; phylum Pseudomonadota; class Alphaproteobacteria; order Azospirillales; family Azospirillaceae; genus CANGXM01. The sequence goes on from CANGXM010000053.1 coordinate 9,961, forward strand.
CGCTCTCGATCCCGATCGACAGCCGCACCACGTCCGGCCCCGCGCCCGCGGCCTTCATCCCCTCTTCGTCGAGCTGGCGATGGGTGGTCGACGCCGGGTGGATGATGAGCGACCGCGTGTCGCCGATGTTCGCCAGATGGCTGAACAGCGCCACCGTCTCCACCAGCTTCACGCCCGCCTCGTAGCCGCCCTTCACGCCGAAGGTGAAGACCGAGCCCGCGCCCTTGGGCAGGTACGTCTTCTGGAGCGCGTGATAGGGGCTGTCGGGCAGGCCGGCGTAGTTCACCCAGGCGACCGCCGGGTGGCCCTTCAGGAATTCCGCGACCGTCTGCGCATTCGCGCAGTGCCGCTCCATCCGCAGCGCCAGCGTCTCGATGCCCTGGAGCGTCAGGAAGGCGTTCATCGGCTGCTGGTTCGGCCCGAGGTCGCGCAGCCCCACCGCATGGCCGTAGACCGTGTAGGCGAGGTCGCCGAACGTCTCGTGGAAGCGCAGGCCGTGATAGCCGGGCTCGGGCTCCGCGAGTGCCGGGTACTTGCCCGCCTTCGTCCAGTCGAACCGCCCGCTGTCGACCACCACGCCGCCGATGGAGTTTCCGTGGCCGGCCAGGAACTTGGTCGTCGAATGGACGACGATCGTCGCCCCCCATTCGAACGGCCGGCACAGGTATGGCGTCGCCATCGTGTTGTCGACGATCAGCGGCACGCCGGCATCCGCCGCGACCTTCGCGATCGCCTCGATGTCGCACACGACGCCGCCGGGGTTCGCGAGGCTCTCGATGAAGATGGCGCGTGTGCGCTCCGTCAACGCGCGGGCGAAGTTCTGCGGGTCGTCGGGGTCGACGAAGATCGTCTTCCAGCCGAAGGCGCGCGGGAAGGCGTTCGCCATCTGGTTCAGCGACCCGCCGTAGAGCTTTCGCGAGGCGACGATCTCGTCGCCCGGGCGCATCAGCGGGAACAGCGCCAGGAGCTGGGCCGCATGGCCGGACGACGTCGCCGTCGCCCCGCGCCCGCCCTCCAGGCTGGTGATGCGCTCCTCCAGCACCGAAACGGTCGGGTTCGTCAGGCGGGAATAGATGAAGCCCACCTGCTGGAGGTTGAACAGCGAGGCCGCGTGGTCCGCACTGTCGAACACGAAGGACGTGGTCTGGTAGATCGGCGTGGCGCGCGCGCCGGTCGCCGGGTCGGGGGCCGCGCCGGCGTGGATGGCGCGGGTCTCGAAGCCGAAGGAACTCATGGGCCTCTCCTCACATCAGGGGTCGGGCGGGCTTCACGGGCCGCCGCTTGGTCGTGATGATGCCGGTGTCGATCCCCTGCCAGCCGAGTTCGCCGAACAGGCGCGAATACTCGATCTTGGGGCAGCGGTTCATGATCACGCGCAGGCCCGCGGCCTCGGCCCGGGCGGCGGCGGCGTCGTTGCGCACGCCGATCTGCATCCACACCACCGTGGCCCCGATCCGGATCGCCTCGTCGGCGATCGGTCCGGCGGCCTCGGAATTGCGAAAGACGTCGACCATGTCGGGCACCTCCGCCAGGTCGGCGAGCGAGGCGACGCACGGCGCGCCCAGGATGGTCTGCCCCGCCGCCCCGGGGTTCACCGGCATGATGCGATAGCCCTTGCCCTGCAGGTACTTGGCGACGAAGTAGCTCGGCCGGTTCCAGTTGGGCGACAGGCCGACGACCGCCAGCGAGCGGACCGACGTCAGCACGTCGCGCAGGGAATCGTCGGTGTAGGTCACGTGGTCCATCAGCAGCCCCGCCAGACGGGCGCGCGCCTGCCCAGGAACGCGTCGATCCCCTCGGCCGCGTCCGCGGCCTGCATGTTCGCCGCCATCACCTCGGCCGTGTGGGCGTAGGCGGATGCCAGGTCCATCTCCCGCTGGTGGTGGAAGGCCGCCTTGCCGATCGCGACCGTGTGCGCGCTCTTGGCCGCGATCGAGCGGGCGAGGGCGGCGACCGCGCCGTCCAGGTCGGCCTCCGGCACCGCGCGGTTGACCAGCCCGATGCGGACGGCCGTGGCGGCATCCAGCATCTCGCCGGTCAGCAGCATCTCCATCGCCGCCTTCGGCCCCACGGCGCGCGTCAGCGCCACCATGGGGGTGGAGCAGAAGAGGCCGATGTTGACGCCGGGCGTGGCGAAGCGCGCGGTGTCGGCCGCCACCGCGAGGTCGCAGGTGGCGACCAGCTGGCAGCCGGCCGCCGTCGCCACGCCATGCACCTGCGCGATCACCGGCCGGGGCAGGGCCACGATCGCCTGCATCAGCGCGGCACACCGGCGGAAGAGGTCCAGCATCTCGGCCGGGTCCGTCACCGACCGCAGCTCCTTGAGGTCGTGGCCGGCGCAGAAGCCCGGCCCGGCGCCGCGGATCACCACCACCCGCACCGCGGGGTCGCGCCCCGCGGCGTCGAGGGCCGCGTGCAGCGCCGCCATCATCGGCCGCGACAGGGCGTTGCGCGCCCGTGGCCGGTTCAGCGTGAGCGTGGTCACGCCCGCGGCGGTCTCCCGCAGGACGGGCGGTTCGGCGTCGACGGCGGCGGCGGCGGTCATGGGGCGGCCCTCCCGGTGGGTCCGGGACACTAGCAAGGCCGCCGGGGCGCCGCCATACTGGCCGGACGGGGCAGGGGGCCGTGCGAAGTGTCCGTCGTCAGCGTCGCCGAGTTCGATCGCATCGTCCGCGCGGGCCTGCCGCTCGTCACCGTCTTCGGGATCGAGACGCTGGAGTTGGGCCCCGGCACCGCGCGGCTGCGCCTGTCGGGCGCACGCGAACACGTGCGTCCGGGCGGCACCGTCGCCGGGCCGGCGCTCTTCGCGCTGGCCGACGTGGCGCTCTACGCCGCGGTGCTGAGCCGGATCGGCCCGGTGGAGCTGGCGGTCACGACGTCGATGACCATCAACTTCCTGCGCAAGCCCGCCCCCCGCCCCGTGATCGCCGAGGCGCGCCTGCTCAAGCTCGGCCGGCGGCTCGCCTACGGGGAGGTCCTGCTGCTCTCGGACGGGGAGGCGGACCCCGTCGCGCACGCCACCGGAACCTACTCGATCCCGCCCGACAGGCCCTCGCCGTGATGCGGTATCATCTTACCGCACCCGCAAACGCCTCGGCACGCATGGCTTTTTCGCTTGATTCCGGCCCGTCCGGGGCCTAGAAAACCGGCTCTCCGGAGCGGGTCCGATCCCGTGCCGACGAACGTCCTGCGAGCCGAGAATGAAGACCTTCATCCAGAAGCCGGCCGAGGTCGAGAAGAAGTGGGTCGTGATCGACGCCGACGGCGTGATCCTCGGCCGCCTCGCCTCGACGATCGCCATGATGCTGCGCGGCAAGCACAAGCCGACCTACACGCCCTTCGTCGACGACGGCGACAACGTCATCGTCGTCAACGCCGAGAAGGTCCGCCTGACCGGCAACAAGCGCAAGGACGACATCTTCTACTGGCACACCGGCTATCCCGGCGGGATCAAGGGCCGGTCGAAGGGCCAGATCCTCGAAGGCCGGTATCCGGAGCGGGTGATCATGAAGGCGGTGGAGCGCATGGTGCCGCGCGGGCCGCTCGGCCGCCGGCAGATGACCCACCTCCGCGTCTACAAGGGACCGGCGCACCCGCACGAGGCCCAGCAGCCCGCGGTGTTCGACTTCGCCGCCGTCAACCCGAAGAACAAGAGGAGCGCCTGATCATGACGGGCACTCAGACCCTCGCCGACCTCAAGTCCCTCACCCAGGGCACGGCCGCCGCGTCGGCGATGGACGAGGCGGTGCAGCCGAAGATCGACGCCCACGGCCGGGCCTATGCGACCGGCAAGCGCAAGAACGCCGTCGCCCGCGTCTGGATCAAACCGGGCAAGGGCATCGTATCGGTCAACGGCAAGGACCTGCCGACCTATTTCGCGCGGCCCGTGCTGCGCATGCTGCTGGCCCAGCCGTTCCTGGTGGCCGACCGGCTCAATCAGTTCGACGTGACCTGCACGGTCGTCGGCGGCGGGCTTTCGGGCCAGGCGGGCGCTGTCCGCCACGGCATCGCCCGGGCGCTCACCTTCTACGAGCCGGGCCTCCGCCCGATCCTGAAGGCCGCCGGCATGCTCACCCGCGACAGCCGCGTGGTCGAGCGCAAGAAGTACGGCCGTCACAAGGCCCGCAAGCGGCCGCAGTTCTCGAAGCGCTGATCGGGCGCCCGGAGACTTCGGCAAGGACAGGGGCCGTTCCGAAAGGGACGGCCCTTCGTCGTTCCGGATGGTCATCGGAGAACGCGGAGCCCCAGGTGCCGCTCCATCGGATCGAAGTCGCGGTCCGCGTGGAGGAGGACATGGGCGCCGTCGATACAGTGCGTCCCGATGATCAGGTCGATGGTCTTGCGCACGGTCACGCCCAGGGATCTCAGGAACCTGTAGTTCGCGGCGACTCTCGGAGCGGTCTCGGGCGAGAGCATCGGATCGATTCGGTGGGACCGTAACGCCCGTTCGACGCGCGCCGCCTCGCCCTCGCCGCGGACCCCTTGCAGGATCTCAAGAAGCACGATGTCGCCGACGAGAATCAGGCCGCGTCCGAGGAGGGTCCTGAGCAGGGCCGTCTGCAGCGTGTCGGCGCCTCGGAAGAAGTCGATCCAGACCGTCGTGTCGACGACGATCACGCCGCGTCCCCCCGGCCGATGCGGCTCTGTTCCAGATCTCCCTGCCAATCGACGGTTCCGTAGAGCGCGAGGGTCCGCTCTTCCGCCTTCAGCCGGATGAGGCGACGCAGGGCCTCCTCGACGATGGCCTTCTTGGTCTTCAGGCCGGTGGCGGCCATCGCCTCCGCGATGAGCGCGTCGTCGATCTCGATGTTCGTCCGCACCAGCCCCTCCGTGTGTACCGGCTGGACCCATCATGCGCATTCGCGTCTCCCCTCGACAAGGCGATGCCGTCGTCCTAGTCGTCTCGCCAGCCACCGCTCAGCCCGACGCCATCCGGAGACGCCCCATGGCCCCGCTCATCCTTCCCTTCGGCGGCAAGACGCCCCGCATCCACCCCACCGCGTGGATCGCGCCCACGGCGATCGTGATCGGTGACGTGGAAATCGGGCCGGAGACCGGCATCTGGTATGGCTGCGTCGTGCGCGGCGACGTGAACGAGATCCGCATCGGGGCGCGGACCAACATCCAGGACGGCACGGTGATCCACGTCGCCGCCGAGGGGCAGGGGACCTATATCGGCGACGAGATCACCGTCGGGCACATGGTGCTGCTGCACGCCTGCACGGTCGAGAGCAACGCCTTCGTCGGCATGAAAAGCTGCGTGATGGATGGCGCCCACGTGGAGCGCCACGCGATGGTGGCCGCGGGCGCGTTGCTCACGCCCGGCAAGCGGGTGCCGTCGGGCGAGCTGTGGGGCGGGAGCCCGGCCCGCAGGATCCGCGACCTGACGGAGGCGCAGCTCGCGGACTGGCGCAAGTCTTGGGAGAGCTACGTGGCCCACGCGAAGGACCACGCCGCCCTGTTCCCCGTCGGCTGAGCCTCACATCCGCGCTTCGGCCCACCGCGCGACATAGTCGAACAGGTTCTTGGTCGCGTTGGCGTAGGACTTGCCCGTCTGGCGCGAGCAGGCGTTGCACGGCGTCATGCCGTGGGTCGCGCCCTCGACCACGACGAAGTCCTTGTCCGCCGCGACCGACCGGTCGTGGATCAGCTCGCCGTCGGTGATGAAGTAGTGGCCGCCCATCGCCATCACGAGCGTCGGCACCGTGATGGTCTGGACCGCGCAGGGGGCCGAGTTGTTCGACGAGCACCAGTCGATGCCGTCGAGGGAATGGGTCGAGCGGATCGCGTTCGCGCTGAGGAAGCTCTCCACGGTGAGGAACAGCGCTCCCACGCCGAGCGTGGCGTCGCGCTTGGCGTTGTCGGGCGTGGAGACGCGAACGGTGCGCGCGATCTCGGTCACCACCGTCCCGTCGTCGCGCAGCACCTTCTGGGGCCGCGTCGTGGCGGCGTGCACGCCGGTGGAGACATCGGACAGGCGGGCCCGGTCGCGGTAGGCGACGAAGACGTCGTCGTCCGTCGTCGTGTGCGTCCCGGCCCTGATGGCGGCGCGCATCGCCTGCGCCTTCTCGATCAGCCGGTTCATCCGGGCGGACTGGGCGCGGGAATAGCGGTCGACGAAGTCGGCGGAATAGGTGCTGTCGCCGTTCGGGTTGAACCCGTTGGCCGGGCTGAACGGATCGAGCGCGGGGTCGAGGTCGTTCGGCCGGCTCTCGTCCCGCATGGCGGCGTTGAGGCCGCGCAGCGCGTTCACGGTGTTGCCCGGATGGGCGTCGAGGAACACGATCCCGTCCGCCTTCGGCAGGCCGGCGAGGCTGTCGGGGCAGGGGGTCAGCTTCTCCGGCCCGTTGCAGTAGCCGACACCCTTCTCGGCGACCGCCTGGTAGAAGGAGGTCGACGGACCACCGCCCGAATGGCCGATCAGCACCACCTTGCCGATGCCCGGCTGGCGCCGCAGGAACTCGACGCCCTGGCGGATGTCGAGGCCGATCTCCTCGAAGTTGACGATGGCCTCGTTGTTGTCGGACCGCGGGTTCATGGCCAGCACCATGAAGCCTCGCTGCGCCAGCTCCTTCGTCGCGATGTGCGAGAGGAAGTTGGACGTGCGGTGCACGACGAGGAAGGCCGTGCGAGGCGCCTGCCCCCGGTCGGGCACATAGAGCGCGCCCTTGGTCGCCGACGGCTGGAACTGGACGTAGCGGGGCTCGCCCTGCGCCAGCGCGTCGCCGGCCGCCGCCGCCAGTGCGGCCGCGATCGCGAGCGTGCCGATGATCCGTCTCATGCGTTGTCGTCCCTTCCTGCGGTTTCCCCCCGGCCCGGTCGCGTTCAGGCGCGCGACTTGACCGCCACGTAGCGGCCCGGCGCGTCCTCGACGACCGTCAGCTTCCCGTCGCCCGGCGTGCGCGCCGGCACCTTGCCGCCGCCGTGGCGCGTGACCCACTTCTGGTATTCCGGCCACCAGGAGCCGGCCGCGTAGTCGGCCGCCTTCAGCCACGCCTCCGGGTGCTTGGGCGTCTTCGACCCGACCCAGTAGCCGTACTTGTTGGCCGCCGGCGGGTTGACGACGCCTGCGATGTGCCCCGACGCCGCCAGCACGAACTTCACCGGCCCGCCGTAGATCTGCGTCGCGGCGTAGGTCGCCTTCCAGGGCGCGATGTGGTCCTCCTTCGTCGACAGCATGAAGGTCGGGACCTTGATCGCCCGCAGATCGATCGGCACGTCCCGGACGGTGAGCCCGCCCGGCTCCACCAGCAGGTTCCGCTGGTACATGTTGCGCAGATAGAAGGAGTGCATCGCCCGCGGCATACGGGTGCTGTCGGAGTTCCAGTAGAGCAGGTCGAAGGGGAAGGGTTCCTTGCCGAGCAGATAGTTGTTCACCACGAACGACCAGATCAGGTCGTTGGCGCGCAGCGTGTTGAACGTCGTCGCCATCGCGCTGCCGTCGAGGAATCCCTGCTCCTCCATCTTGCGTTCGAGGACCTGGAGCTGCTCCTCGTCGATGAAGACGCTGAGTTCGCCCGGCTCGGAGAAGTCGGTGAGCGTGACGAGGTAGAGGGCGCTCTTGAACCGGTCGTCGCCCTTGGCCGCCATCCAGGCGAGCGTGGTGGCGAGCAGCGTGCCGCCGATGCAGTAGCCGACGACGTTCGCCTCCCGCTCGCCGGTCGCCTTCTCCATGGCGTCGAGCGCCGCGAGCGGCCCCTCGGTCATGTAGGCGTCGAAGCCCTTCTCCGCGAGCGCCGGGCCCGGGTTGACCCAGGAGATGACGAAGACCGTGTGGCCCTGCTCCACCAGCCATTTGATGAAGGAATTCGTGGGCCGGAGGTCGAGGATGTAGAACTTGTTGATCCAGGGCGGGATGATCAGCAGCGGCCGGCGGAACGCCTGTTCCGTCGCTGGGGCGTACTGGATCAGCTGCATCAGCTCGTTCTGGAAGACGACCTTGCCCGGTGTGACGGCCACGTTGCGGCCGACCGCGAACGCCTCCTCGTTCGTCATGGAGATGGCGAGCTGACCCTTGCCCTTCTCCAGGTCGTCGAGCACGTGCTCGAGTCCCCTAATCAGGTTTTCGCCCCGGGTTTCCAGCGTCGCGCGCAGGACCTCGGGGTTGGTCATCACGAAGTTCGAGGGTGCCATCGCATCGACGAACTGGCGCGTGTAGAAATCGATCTTTCGCGCCGTCTTTTCGTCCAGCCCCTCGACCGAACGGACCGTCTGCTGCATCCAGCGCGCGGTGAGCAGGTACGACTGCTTGATGAAGTCGAAGACCGCGCTCTCCTCCCACGCCGCGTCCTTGAAGCGGCGGTCGCCCTTGTCCGGCTCGATCAGCGGCGGGCCCTTCTCGTCGCCGAGGAGGCGCTGGGCGGTGCGCTGCCAGAGCGAGACGTAGCTCTGCCAGAGCTCCATCTGCGCCTGCACCAGCTTGGCGGGTTCCGCCATCAGGCGCGCGTTCAGGTCGAGGAAGGCCGAGCCGATGTTCAGCGGGTCGTGCCCGCTGACCGCCGTCTCCCGCGCCTGCCGGGCGAGGAACTCGTTGACCAGACGCTGGCTCCGCTCGGCGAGGCGGACCATCGCCTGGGACATCTCGACCGGGTCCGGCATCTTCGCGTCGGCTTCCTTGCCCTTCACGTCGGTCATCGTCCGTTTCCCCGCCACCACCGGTCCTGTCGCCCGGCCCCATGTGGGCATCATCATACGCCAACGCGACCGCCGCGGCACGACGCTCCGTCGCCTCCGTCTTTGCGTGCGGGCGTGTCCGACGGGGTGTACTGTCCGGTCGGGTTCCACTTGCCGTGGCAGCGCGTTGCGGGCAGCATCCGCGGCCGTTCCATCGCCGTTCCTCGATCCCGGGTCCCGTCGTTGCGCCGTCCGTCACCCCGATCCGCCCTCCCGGCCGCGCTCGGCGCCGTCCTCGCCGTCACACTCTCCGGTTGCGGGGAGCTGCGGGTCGGTCGCGAACTGGAAGGCGTGCCCCCGATCGCCGACGCCGACCTGCCGATCCGCCGCGCGCTCGACGCCGACACGGTCTGGCCGAACCTGGCCGAGGTGCCGGCCCGCCCCGCGGACCTGCCGACCGTCGCGGCGCTCCGGGCCCGGCTGGAGGCGCTGCGCCTCGACCGCGATCGGGCGGCCGTC